>CAXTBX010000068.1:0-26387 GCA_964242205.1 uncultured Chthoniobacterales bacterium | reverse complement strand
CCTTTTCTTCAGTTCTCCAAAGCGATCCGCCGTCGCGGTGAATGCACCCACCAGAGCGGGCTGCTCTTTCGTTGGGCTCGCAGAAACCGCGCTGGAGTTTTCTACCAACACCCCCGTGCGCCGGATGCGCACGCGCAAGATTTTGTCTCCCGGTTCGATGCGATTGACCACGTCCATGCCGCGCACCACTTGCCCGAAGACGCTGTGCAAGTAGTTGAGTCGGTTCACGTCCCGCAACGTGATGAAAAACTGACTACCGTTGGTGTCCGGTCCGTCGTTCGCCATCGAGAGCACGCCCGCCATGTCGTGGCGCAGCTTGGGGCTGAATTCGTCGGGGAAACTGTAGCCCGGTCCACCGTCCCCCAGCTTGTCTACCGGAAAGGCCGGATCGGCCGACGACGGGTCGCCGCCCTGGATGACAAAATCCTTCACCACGCGATGAAAGGTCGTGCCGTCGTAGAACGGGGTGCCGGGAGGTCGGCCCTGGAAAGGGAGGGTGCCTTCCGCCAAACCGACGAAGTTCATCGTGGTCAGCGGGGCGTGCTGGAAGTCGAGTTCGGCCTCGATCTGGCCCTTGCTGGTTTCGATGTCAGCGAAGAGGTGGCCAGCCTGCTCGTCCCGCAAGGTCGCGGTGTGTGTGGAATCGACGATGGATGGCGTCGCTTCCACCTCCGGACCGGCGAGGGGAGGGGTGGCGGGGCCGGTTTGCGCACGACTCAATCCCAGCGGCAAGCAGCAAATCGCTGCGCTCAACAGGAGGAGTAAAACTGGTTTCATATCATCAAACGACGTGCAGAGGTTCAGGTTCGAGAAAACGTTTATGCAATGCGCGTACGGCGGCGTCGAGACCCGTCTGCGGAACGAGCCATGTGATGCGGAAGGAACTGGTCGCCGTCCCACGCGGCGCGATACCGGCGGCCGCCAGATAGCCCGCGCCCGCAAGCATGTTCCGGTAAGAGACGTTGATGCCCGTGCCGATGGCGCTGACCGCACCGAGGTGATCGAACAACCGGACACGGTGTCCGAACCCGCCCGGCCCGTCTTCGAGCGCGGCGCGCAGGGCAGCAGGTTCCTCGTGGATGTTCTCGCGGGAGAGCACCACCGTCAGGCCGTCGCCTGCCCCGGAGCCGTCAAGCGGCCCTTCAAATGCGGTGGAGTGGAGCTGTTTTCCGCAGATGGCACGGTTCTCCAACCATTGGAGCACATCCAAGGCGGGCACACCTTCCGCGTGCAGGACAAGTACCTCGCGCTCGCTCACCACCGCCGCCACGCTGCCGGGCTGCCGGGGGGCAAACCGGCGTACGACCGTTCCGTCGAGGTGTCCTGTCCCCTCCGGCGGTGGCTGGACCGTGGCGCGGGCGTAAATGGCGATATTCTTCTCCTTGGCAAACTCGACCGCCTGCGCGTTGAGCACCCGCGCACCCCCCTCGGCCATCTCCTGTGTCTCCTCGTAGGAAAGTTCGTCGATGCGCCGCGCTGTGGGGACCACGCGCGGGTCGGCGGTGTAAACGCCGTCCACGTCGCTGCAAATTTCGCACCATTCTGCCCCTAGCGCCGCCGCCATCGCCACGGCGGTGGTGTCGCTGCCGCCGCGGCCCAGGGTGGTCACTTCCTTCTTGTAGGAAACCCCCTGGTAGCCAGCGACCACGACGATTTTGCCCCGCGCGAGTTCGTCCTGCACCCGGAAAGGCCGCACCTCAATGATGCGCGCGTCGGAGTGGCGGTCGTTGGTGATGATGCCGCTCTGACTACCGGTGAACGAGATGGCGTCGCCGCCGAGTTCACGGATGGCGATGGACAGCAGCGCCATGGAGATACGCTCCCCGGCGGAAAGCAGCATGTCCAACTCGCGCCGGGCCGGGTTGGGAGACAGGCGCTTGGCAGAGGCCAACAGTTCGTCCGTCGTGTCGCCTATCGCGGAGACGACCACGCAGACGGCGTGTCCCGCCGCCCGGGTGCGCATAATGCGCTCGGCGACCGCACGGATTTTCTCGGGTCCGGCCACGCTGCTACCGCCGTATTTCTGCACCACGACGCGAGGAAGTGGATCGGGATGAAGCTCGCTAATGCTCATGGATTGGGAGAAAAAGGATGACCCGTTCGCTTCAGCCTTAAAACACGGCACCCGGGATGTAAAATGCTATCGGCAGCGGACCGGCGGAACTCACGCATCCCGCCCGGTGCTTTACATCCGCGCCGAAAGCCGCTAGGTAGCGGGGAGGCATCTTCAGCCGACTATTTATGTCCGAATCCAACGGCGAACCTCCATCGAATCCGCCCGCGTCAGCCTCCGAACCGGCGGGCGGCGGCCTGGCCTCGAACAACGTGACGCGTGCGCCCCGCGCCAATCCGCCCACGATCTATAACCAGAAGGAGACGCCTCCAGAGACAGCACCGCCCGGGTTTTCAGAGTTCATGAATCTCATGAAGGCGATGGGTGCCAACCGTGCCCCGACCGAGGAAGCCGCCCCCGTGGGTCGTCCGCTCATTCCCAAGGAGCAGAAGAAGTTTTCACGGCGCACCACCGAGCCGGTTAAGCCGACCGAAGTACCGGACAACCCCGCGACAACAACCCTTGCGCCTCCCTCGTCTTCATCCGAGGCCACGGCGGAGAAACCTGCGCCTACCGCAGCGCCGAACGTGCCTGCGGATTTGCTCAACATCGAGCGCAAACGCCGTTCCAAGGACACTAGCCCGCAGAGCCCCGGCGTCCGGCTCGCGCTGCAAGGTCTGGTGTTTGCGTTGATCGTGGCAAGCTTCTTCGTGGGCCGTGCCACCGTACCCAAGGCCGCGCCGGTCGCGGTGGTCGCGGCGGGCGAGCCGGTCACATCTAAAGATGGCAGTGAACCCGGTCTGCTGCCGGATAACCTCTTGGCCAAGATCGACGAGGCCCTGGCCGCCGAGTCCGCCGGAGACACGCGTCGCGCGAACGAGTTGCTGCAATCCGTCAAGGATGGCGGAGCGCAGGTGCGCGGGTTGGATTACCACCTCGCGCTGCTGAATTTTTCGAATGGCGAACTGGCCCGGGTGCTCCCGCAACTGAACCAATCCATCGCCAAAGGCGAAGAAGTGGCGGCGTGCTACAACCTGCGCGGGACCCTGGCGAATCGCCAAGGCGGAGTTAACCGGGGCATCGCCGATTTAGAGCTGGCATCCAAAATCGACCCTTTCAACGCGCGTTACGCCTTTTTCCTCGGTGAGGCTTTGCGGCGCAGAGGCCAGCCGCAGGCCGCGCTGGTTGCCTTGCGTCAGGCCTACCATCGGCTGCGTGAGCCTGCTCTGGAAGGCATGTACCTGCTCAAGATCCGGCTGGCGGAGCTTGAACTCGGTCAAGCGGCTGATTTCAGCGCCGAGCTGGCCGTCCGGCTCGCCGCGACGCCGCCGCCGTTGGATTGGGTGCTGACGGCTGCCGCCGTGGAGCTGCACCGCGGTAACATGCCCGCTGCGGCGGAATATCTCGAAAAGGCGCACAACCTTGTGCCCGAACGTGAGTTGCTCATGCGGCTGCGCGACTTTTATTTCTACGGATTTTCCGACCGCAAGGAACTCGAAAAATACTTCGCGCCTCTCAAGGCAGTGCCATTGCTGTCGAGTACCGCAGCGACGCCGACTGGTATTCCGTTTGAACAAGGCGCGCCTTCCCCGTCGCCGTCGCTGCTCGACGCGCCGAATCCGGTGAACTTGATCAAAACGCCGTGAGATGGCCATCGCCCAACGTCGCGTTTCGCGCCGCCGCTCTGCTCGGATTATTGGCTGTAGCGTGCGGCGCATTCGGGGCACACGCCCTCAAAGAGTGGCTGGTCCGGCAAAGCGCCGTCGAAATCTGGGAGAAGGCGGTCTTCTACCACCTGACGCACGCGGTGATGATGATACTGCTACCAATGATACGCCCATATCCTCGCGCAGCCTGGGTCGCATTCGGGTTGGGGGTGCTCGGCTTCAGCGGGAGCCTGTACCTCTATGCCTTATGCCATGTGGTCTGGCTGATGTATATCACCCCATTCGGTGGTCTGGGTTTGCTGACCGGCTGGCTGTTGCTCGTGATCAGGCGCACAGACCCGGACGACCAGCGGCCTAGTCCAACGACACCAGACCAGCGGTGATGGCGTAGCGCGTGACGGCCACGGCGTCGTGAACGTGAAGCTTTTCCATCATGCGCGAACGATGCTTGTCAATGGTCTTGACGCTGACGCCCAACAGCCGCGCGATTTCCTTGGTACTGTGACCCTCGGCAATGAGCTGTGCCACTTCGCGCTCGCGGGCAGTTAGGTCTTCCGGCTCGGGTTGTCGGGCCGCTCTGCCCGCGAGATGCGCCACGGTGGGATCATAATATTTCCCGCCTGCCGCCACAAGGTTGATGGCCTCTAACCCCGTATGCCAGGAGCGCGGTTTGCCCACGTAGCCGTCCGCCCCGAGTTCAAGCGCCTCTGCGATCAGCGGCGTGCGCACGGACGCCGAAAAATAAAGCACTTTCATGTGCGGTAGCTTCGGTTGCAGGCGCTTGATCACCTCGACTCCGTTGAGTCCCGGCAGCATCAGGTCGAGTACCAGCAAGTCTGGACGGGTCCGCAGACAGACGTCCACGGCCTCCTGCCCGGTGCCTCCTTCGCCGACGATCTCGTAACGGTTTGGTTCGCTACGGCAGAGTTGAAATCGAAATAATTCCCGGACGACACTGTGGTCGTCGACGATGACTATGCGGTTTATAATCTTCATCTAAAATAAGCCTTCCCGAGAGTGTTCGCAGAGTGACCCACGTACGGACCGAAAGCAATGGGGTATTTACCTTAAAATTCAGATTATTTTCTGATGCATAGAATTTTCGCATCTCTCTATAATAGAGATAGATGCGCAAGGCGGTAGGCGTAAAGATTGGTGTACGCGCCGGGACGGATCGAATCGATCAATGTTGAATGATCTTGAATAGGCGGAGGTAGCCGCTCCGCATTTGGCCGGCAGACGCGGTAGCCGTGGGCGGCTAAGAACCGCAATAGGACCAGAGGCTCGCATCCCGCAGCCCGCAGACCATCGGGCCAGAATTCGAAGTAAATCGTTGGTCCGGAGTCACGTGGATCGGTGAGTAAGCCCTCCAATCCTTTCAAAACTTCCATTTCCCAGCCTTGCACGTCCAACTTGATAAAGTCGACATGCTCCCCTGCGAGTGCCGCATCCAGCCGTTCAACGTGGATGGTGACCGGCTCGCGCGGACCTGCCGTGGCGGTGCTGGATGCCAGCCGGTTGTCGCCGGAATTTAAAAGCGAGCGATGCAACGTCATCGTGCCGGACTTGGCTCCGAGCGCGGTGTTCCGAGGCCGGATCGTCGGCGCTTGGTTATGGACGGTCACGTTCGCCACCAACGCGTCGTACAGCATGGTGTCCGGCTCGAAGGCCCACACGGTGCCGGTTTCTCCTACCAGATGTGCAAAAAGCAGGCTATACAACCCCTGGTTTGCGCCGATGTCCACGACGCGCATTCCGGGGCGGACGTGTGCCTCAAAAAACCGTCGATCCTTCACGCCCATCCAACCGAATTGATGCAGGCGCAAGGCCAGCCAGCGGTCGAACGTCGGCGCGTGCAACCGTGCTCCCCACACTGGCACCGTCGCGGCTTGCCAATAGGGATGGTGGTTGAACCAGCGCAGCGCGGAGTGGAGAGCAAGTGGCATCGTGAGAAACGCCGGTTCACACGAACTTTAGCTTCTTCGCCGCGAAGAGCATCATGCGCAGCAACAAAGCGCCGTGCCGCCACCGTTGGATATTGGTCGTGCCGTAGACGCGCTCGTGGTAGTGGATTGGTATATCGGCGATCTTGAGGTTGAGCTTGTCTGCTCCGAACAGGAGGTCAAAGTCACCGAACGGGTCGAAGTCACCGAAGTACGTGCGGTTGGCGGCAATCTTTTGGTAGTCGCGCCGGTAAAGCGCTTTTGTGCCGCACAGCGTGTCCTTGACAGTTTGCCCCAGCAGCCAGGTAAACGCCACGCCGAAAAACTTGTTTGCGCACAGGTTGAGGAACTGCATCGCACGTTCCTCCATCGGGTATACCAGGCGCACGCCGTTGGCGAACTCGGCGTGCCCACTGGCCAGCGCGCGATAGTATTTCGGCAACTCCTCCGGCGGCATCGTGAGGTCCGCGTCCAGAATCATGAGGATGTCGCCCGTCGCCACATCGAAGGCCTCGCGCACGGCGTTACCTTTGCCCTTGCCGGTCTGGCGCAAAGTTTTGATGTTGCACTCCGGGAAAGCGGCAGCGACCCGGCGAATTTCTGCCCAGGTGTCGTCGCGCGAATTTCCCTCGATGAAAATTAGCTCCGTGCCGCCGCCAAGTACCGGGGTGCGCCGGACGGCGGCCTCAATGTTACCGGCCTCGTTGCGCGCGGGCACCACGACCGACACCGTGGGCAACTCCGGCATCGTGGTCATCAGCCTGGGGTTAGGTCGGGCGACCACGAACACGGTCAAACCCAGAAAAGGCACCAATGGCGCGAACCAGCGGTTAAAAAAGTCGGCGACCACCGGCACGTTCAGCGGAAAGAGGATGCGGCCTTGGGTTTTAATCACCTTCCAGTCAGCCAAGTTGCAGAGGTTCCACACGTCGCCGTGGCTCAGCCAGTTGCTCTGCGGACTGGGAGCCTTGACCCCGAACGCCGTGGCCACGGCCAGCGCCGGTCGCCAGAGGGAACTGTAGAAGTTGATGAGCAACCGGGTCTGTGGAGTCGAGACGGCGTGCAGGTTCTCGAACAACCGCTGCACGTCGGCGGCAAAGTTGATCGTCTCCGACAAAATGATCACGTCGAACTTACGATCCAATTGCAGGCGCTCTCCCGCCTGGACGTGAAATGATCCGTGGGGCAGACGAGTCCGGGCGGCGCTGATCTGCACGGCGGAAAGATCGACGCCCGTCACGTCCTGGTTTGGCAACAGGGCGAGCAGGTCGCCGCCGCCGCAACCGACCTCCAACACGGACGCCGTGGCCGGGATCATCAGCCCGTAGTACCGGGCGAGCAGCCGCCGGTAACTCTGCCCGGCGCGGTTGACCCGGTGGTCATCCTTTTCGTAAAAATCGCGTACGCGTGCGAGCGGCGCATCGATAACTTCCACGTCGCTCATGGCTGCCCCGCCCGCGCCGCTGGCAGGTGTAATTTATTTCCCTGCAAGGGACTGTCAGATAGGTCCATTGGGCGTTGGCGACGCCAAGGCCACATCGGCAATGACACGATGCTATCCAGGAACAGAAAGCCGTACAACAGCCAGAAAGGTTCCAGCACGAAGCGATGCCTCGGAATCACCGCCGCCGTCAGCATGACGATGAACACGGCCCCGGTCACGGCCAGCACAAACGCCAGGTGAAACCGGCGCGTGGGGCCGGACCGGACCAGCGCTACCGCCGCGCCGAGCATGGCCAGCAGGTGAAAAAGCGTCAGACCCGGCAGCGTGTATTCGGGGCTGTACGGCTGGTCCGGTAGATGGAACCGGTCCACGGCACCCTGCCACCCAGCTTCCAGTTCGTTGAACCACGCGACCGCGCGTAGGTCGTAATGCGCGAACACGAACGCCCGAGCCTGGTCGGTCGTGTCGATTGGCGTCCCAACCAGACCGCGCCCGAGAGCACGCGTGATGTTCGGCTTGCCTGCCAGGGAGATCACCTGCTTCTCGTGAAACGTGTATTTTTCGATCCGGCCGCCGGGATCATCCCGCAGCCGGGCCTTGAACTTCCGCCAGGCGTACCCGGGCAGCTGCGTGACGTGTTGCCGGGCCGCCTCAATGGCCAGGCGGCGGCAAAGGTTGCTCAGATTTGTGCCCGCGCCAAGGTCGATGCCCGGCAGGTCGTCGTCACCCTCCTCAGCAGGCGCGACGGCAGCCTGAGCAGGCGGTGTTTTGCGCCTCTTTTGGTAGGGTAGGCTTAACTTGGCCCGGGGATGGTCTGCGACGTAGGCTGCCAGCGCGACTTGGATGGGACGTGATGCTTTGACCACGTCGTCCACCACCATGTTGGCACGCCGCGTCCGGTAAAAATCTCGCGTCGCGTTGATGTACGGTCCAAACCCGGGCACCACTTTGGATTCGTCCGGCGTGAACTGCACGAGTGACGAGTACAGGAGCAACCCGGAGTGCGACGTTTTCGTGATCGAAAGCATGCCGACGGCGACCAGCAACACACCCAAAATGCGCCGCCACTCGATCCGCCAGCGCCGGCCGTATACGATGAAAACGAGCAGCACCCCCGACCCCTGCCACAAATTACCCTCGGGCCGCGCGCCCGCGACGCAAACCATCGCCAGCAGCAGCGCCCCGTAGGTCAGCCGACGCGGCGACAGCGCGAACCACGTGCCCGCCAGCGCCAGCATGACCGCGCAAAACACGAACCCGGATTCCGACATCAGGGTGTGCTCCCAGAAGATCACCGCCGGTTGCAGCGCGGCGAGCACCGTGACCGGCACGATGAACCACCGCCAATGCCGCAGCCATAGCCGGGCCAACGCGCCGACCATCAGAACCATCAACAGCCCGCGCAGGTGCTGAAACAGGGGGATCACAACGAGCGCGGGCAACTTCGGAAAAAACGCCAGCACGTAGAGCACGGGTGTCAGGAACGTGGTCTTGCCGTGGACGGTGAAACGGAGTTTGGTGGCCAGCGCAGCCGCGGTCGTCAGAAAATCGTGCGTGTCCGGGTGGTAGTATCCGTAGGGCATCCCAACCATCAGGGCAGTCCGCAGGATGAGCGCAAGCGTCACGCCCGGCACGCAGTACCACAAAAATTCGTGCACGCGGCGGTCACTGAAGAACGCGCGCAACCGTTGCGGAAACCGCCGTTCCGCAAGCCACGACCGACCACGTTGGAGGAGGGGATGCAAGGCGCGTATGTTCAAGGAAACTCTCACCGACAGGCAAGCGTAAACGTGCGGTGCGTCCGACGACGTAGATTGCGATAAACTTGCGCAAACGCCCGGGCGGTGTTCTTATCAGGCGACCCCGGCCGCCGCACTCACCGGAGTGTGCGCAAAGCTGGTTTTAGGGACGTTTTCGCAACAGATGCCGATCCTCACTACATGGATACGTGAAGTGGACGCCGCAGCGTTCGAGCGGTGGTTCATCGCTCGGCCCGAACTCGACGTGCTTAACGTTCGCCTCGACGCCGCCGACCACGCTCCGCCCCGCGAACCGTTCCCGCCGGGCACCGCCGGGCTGTTGCTGAGCGGCGGGCCGGACATCGCCAGCGAATTTCTCCGCCAACCGGTGCCCGATCCCTCGGTGATCGAGGAACCTGATCCCGACCGCGACCGCTGGGAGTTCGCCGCGCTCCACGCCGCGCTGGAGCGCCGGTTGCCGATCTTGGCAATCTGCAAGGGCGTGCAGGTCCTCAACGTGGCGCTGGGCGGTACGTTGCACCTGGACATTCCGGGCCACAATTTGCCGGAACTCCGCGACGGCAATCTCCAAGGCTTGCGTTACGCCTCGGACGCGCCTGCTGCTCCTCGTTTTGACACCGTCAACAGCTCGCACCATCAGGCGTTGGACCAACTCGGCACCGGGCTGGAGGTTGAGTCTTGGTCAGCCAGCGACGACGTGATCGAACAAGTGCGCCTGCGGGACTATCCCTTCTGTGTCGGCGTCCAGTTTCACCCCGAGCGCCATGCGCGCTACGCGCCGCTATTCAACGAATTTTTTGATCGGCTCGCCGCCGGTTCCCCCCGCGCGAATCCATGAGCACCTCCCTTGCCGTCGACCCACTCAACCTTGATGCGCCGCCGCTGGAATTGCTCCTGCGCGTCGGTTGCGAGATCCGTTACCGAGCGCAGTTCCCGGCCCCGATCATCCTGACGCTCAAGCCGCGCCAAGGGCCGATCCAACAGATCCAAAGCGAAAGTTTTAGCGTCGATCCGCTGCACGGGATGCTGGAATACGAAGATGGTTTCGGCAACATCATCAATCGGTTCATGTTGCAAGAGGGTCTGAACATTATCCGCTACGATTCGCTGATCTGGGTGCCGTCGGTGCCCGAGGACACCACGAACACCGGCCCGGCCATCCCCGTCGAATCGCTGCCCGACGCCCTGTTACGCTACACCCTGCCCAGCCGCTACTGCGACTCGGACAAGCTGCTCGACTTCGCGTTCGAGCATTTCGGCCAGGTGCCGCATGGGCGCGAGCGCGTACAAGCGATCTGCGACTGGGTCCACCAAAACATCGAATACCGGACGTGCAGTGGTTCGCCGAACACCTCCGCCTCTGACATCGTCGCCCAACGCTACGGGGTCTGCCGGGACTTCGCCCACACCGCCATCGCGCTGTGCCGGACGTTCAACCTGCCCGCGCGTTATGTATCGGGCTACGTGCCTGACCTGGGCTGCCCGGACCCCGGTACGCCGATGGATTTCCACGCTTACTTCGAGGTGTATCTGGGAGGTCGCTGGCACGTGTTTGACGCGCGCTTCAACACACCACGCTACGGTCGGGTAAAAATCGCTCACGGCCTGGACGCCGTGGACGGCGCGTTTTCGACCATTTACGGCGCGGCACGTTGGGAGCGTTTCGAGGTCTGGAGCTACCAGATCGACCCCAAGGGAGGGAATGCTTCGCTGGACGCGCCGGTGGACCTCTCGAAACGTCTCTGCGGCAC
Source organism: uncultured Chthoniobacterales bacterium (assembly GCA_964242205.1). GTDB lineage: Bacteria > Verrucomicrobiota > Verrucomicrobiia > Chthoniobacterales > SZAS-18 > CAHJWO01. The sequence continues at coordinate 15,769 of CAXTBX010000068.1, read as the reverse complement.
GCCGCTGGTGATCAGGCCGGGCCGCTGAGTACTACGCGGAGGAGGCGAGGGATCGTCGGATTATTGCGTCTTCGGTTCGGTCGGCATTGCCACCGGCCACACGGCGGGATCAGCCAGTTCGGCGGGCAGCACGACGGGATCGAGAAACGGACCGTTCAGTTCGGTCGAGTCTTGGATCGGCGGGAATTTCAACAACGGGGTGAGCACCGGCTCACCTTGCACCGCCTGAAACAAATAATCCTTGATCTCCAATGCATACACGGGCGGCGGCAGCAGACCGGCGGCTTTTTTGAGTGATTCGGCGGCTGCCGGATAGGCCGAGCGCGTGATGTCCCGGGCGGCGGCCAACAGCCAGCGTTCGGGGGTGCCCCCTTCCAGTTTGAGCTGCCCGTCCAGCTCGGCGTCGTAAGCGGCATCGCCCGCCTCGATCTTGGCCAGATCCTGTTTGAAGCGATAAAGGCGGCCTTCCGCCAACGTGTGCGCCCGATCCATTGCTTGATCAAAAATCTCGATGGCGGACTTCGTTTGGCCGCGCCGCCGGACGGCTTCGGCCAGATAAAAGAAATAGCGTCCGTTGAACGGCTCGGCGCGCGTCGCCAGTTGGAACTGCCGCACAACCTCCTCGTATTTGCCTTTCATGCCGGCCATCCGTGCCCGGGTGTAATGGGCGGGCGTCAGGAATTCCCCGGCGCTGCTCGAATGGTCGAGGCTAAGATCAGCTTCCAACAGATCGTTGCGCTGCAACGCCAGTCGCGCCAATTGGTAATACATGCCCGGCAGCACCAGCCGCTGGGCCAGTGCATCCTCGTAGATTTTGCGCGCACCTTCGAGGTCGCCTTTGTGAGAACTCCGCAAGGCCGTATTCGCGGTTTGAAACGCTTGGTCGTTCACCTTCGGTCCGCCCCCGCTCTCCGGCGACATGGACATGGGTGCAACTTCTGCCGTGGCGGCGGCGGGATTTTCCGCCGGTGGCACACTCATCCTGCCCGCCAAAAAACCCAGCCCGACCAAGCTCAACCCCGCGAGTTGGATCACGACGGCAACCATGCGCTTGTTGGGCCGCTTGCGGGGAGGACGGACGCCGGTGGACGCCGCGTCTTCCGGCGCGGCGGCTTGGCCCTGCCGTGGCCACGCGACGTTCTTATTGAAGGCCGCCGCCCCGGCGGTGTCTTTGCCCGCATCCTCGGCAGGTTTGGCGGCGGTGCTCGGCGCCTCTTCGCCCACACCGCGGCGTTGAAATTTTCGGACCCGCCGGCCGGATTTGTCTCTTGCTGGTTCGGGCTGCGTAGGCGGTTCTGCCCCGATGTGGTTGGCCAGCATTACTACGCTGTCCATGAGGTTGGCCAATTGATCGCTCATCTCCCCACCTGTGGGCTGGGCTTGGCGTTCCACCGAAACGTTGCGGCGCGGCAGGTTGGCCGATAGGCGGGATGGGGGGGAGGGTTCCGCGGCGGTTGGATCTTGATTTTCCGCCATGGCTCGTCCGAGTCCATAACGGAAGGCCTCTCAATTGTAAAGGCCGGTAAATTACCCCGGTTACAGCCCGTCAGCCGTTTTTCGCAGTTCTGCCTTTCACCGCCGGGCGGTTCGCTTGTAAGTTGCCGACGCCATGAGCGCACCACCCACCGAATTGCTCGAAGCTGGCCTTGCGAAGATCGACGATGACCTCGCGTTTTTGATGGAATGTTTGCGCGAGGTGCTCGTGGAGTTGCACGAAGACAAGTTGGCGAGCTTCGTGCCATGGACGAGAGACAGCTCGGAGGAAGGCATCGCGCCCGAACAAGAAGTTGCGCCCGCAGGGCCTTTGCCAGCCCGGCTCGGGCAGGTATACGCGACCGCGTTTCAACTGCTCAATCTGGTCGAGGAAACCGTTTCGGCCCAGGTGCGTCGCCAGCGGGAGAAGGTGGCGGGTCCCGCGTCGGAGCCGGGACTCTGGGGTGCCAATCTGCAACGCCTCCAGCACGGCGGCCTCTCGGCGAACGAAATCGCCGCCGGTCTGGCAGGCATCGTCGTGGAACCGGTGCTCACGGCCCACCCGACCGAGGCCAAGCGACCCACCGCTTTGGAGCAGCACCGCCGGTTGTTTCGACTTCTCCAGCGGCGCGAGGACCCCCGGCAAACGCCGCTCGAACTGGCGGACGGGCGCGAGGAGATCAAGGTAACGCTCGAACGCCTCTGGCGTACCGGCGAGATCCTCCTGCGCAAGCCGGAGGTGGCCGCCGAACGGCGCAACCTGATGTACTACTTCACAGAAATTTTTCCCCACGCGCTGCCCGAATTGGATCGCCGCTTGCGCCAGGCCTGGACGGATACCGGTTTCGACCCGGCATTACTCGGCGACGGACGCGCGCTGCCCCGGTTACGGTTTGGGACTTGGGTCGGGGGCGACCGCGATGGGCATCCGCTGGTCACGGCGGACACCACCCGCGAAACGCTGGCCGAGCTGCGCACGGGTGGCCTGACGGTCTTGGCGCGGCAACTCTCCTATCTCTCCAACCGGCTTTGCCTGTCGCACCACGTCCAAAGTCCGCCCGCGTCGTTTTCGACGTATCTCTCGCGGCTGATGGAGGAAGCAGGCGAGCGTGGTCAGGCCATCCTGCACGATTCGCCGGAGGAACCATGGAAGCAGTACGTCCGCCTGATCCTCTTGAAGTTGCCGGCTTCCGGGCCGGGCGCGCCGCCCCGGGCCGGACAGACCTACGGACGGGCCGCCGAATTAACCGCCGACCTGGAACGCCTGAACGCGTCTTTGCTTGAGGTCGGGGCGGGGCGGATCGCTCAGCGCGACGTGCTGCCTGTCCTCCGCGCCGTGGACGCTCTCGGGTTTCATCTCGCCACGCTCGACATCCGACAAAACTCGCGGTTTCACGACAAGGCGCTCGGTCAACTGATGACGCTCGCAGGGCACCCGGGCGAGGAATACGCCGACTGGGATGAACCTCGCCGCTTGGCCTTTGTCGAGGCCGAACTGCGCTCCTCGCGGCCGTTCGCCCACGCGGGCGCTTCTGCCGGGCCGGAAGCCGACGCCGTTTTGTCTTGCTACCGGCTGCTCGTTGATCATCACGCCACTTTCGGCTCCAGCGGTCTTGGTGCGTTGATTGTGAGCATGACGCGCCAGCTCAGCGATTTGCTGGTCGTATACCTCTTGGCCCGCGAGGCCGGGCTAGCCAAGAATACGCCCGAGGGCCTCTATTGCCTGCTGCCCGTGACGCCGCTCTTCGAGACCGCCGAAGATCTGGAGGGCGCACCCGCGATCATGCGCGCGTTTCTCGCGCACCCGGTTACGCAACTCAGCCTCCGCGCGATGCGTGATCAGCCCGACGCCACGCCGGTCCAGCAGATCATGATCGGCTATAGCGACAGCAATAAGGAGAGCGGCATTTTGGCGAGCCAGTGGGCGCTCCACCGCGCGCAGGGCGCGCTGACCGCCATTGGCCGCGACGCCGGGGTGCGCATCCGCTATTTCCACGGGCGCGGTGGGACCATCAGCCGCGGGGCGGGGCCGACCCACCGTTTCCTCGACGCGCTGCCCCCCGGTTCCGTCGGCGGCGACCTGCGCCTGACCGAGCAGGGCGAAACCATCGCGCAAAAATACGGCAATCCCGCCACCGCGAACTTCAACCTCGAACTCCTGTTGGCCGGGACCGCCGGCACGAGCCTGCGCCCCGCGCAGGCCGCCGCCTCGCCGTTGATCACGCGCATGGAAGCGGGCGTCGATCTCCTCGTCGCCGCCAGCCGCGAGGTTTACGAGGGTTTGCTCGGCGAGCCGGATTTCATGGACTTCTACAGCCAGGCCACGCCCATCGACGTGCTTGAATTGTCGTCCATCGGTTCCCGGCCCTCCCGCCGCACGGGCCAGCGCACCCTGGCCGACCTGCGGGCGATTCCGTGGGTATTCAGTTGGAACCAGGCGCGTTTTTACTTGCCCGGTTGGTACGGGGTCGGCAGCGCGCTCAACCACCTGCGCGAAAGCGACCCGGCGGCGTTCCAAAGCCTCAAGGAATGCGTCAACGGCGGCTGGCCGTTTTTGCGCTACGTCTTGATGAACGTCGAAACCAACCTGGCCAGCGCCGACCGCGCGATCATGTCCGATTACGCGGGCTTGGTCACCGACGAAGCCCTCCGCCGCAAATTCCTCGACCGCATCATGGACGAGTTCGCGCGCACCCACGACCTCCTGACGGAATGTTTCGGGCGTTCGGCGATGGACCGCCGCCCGCGCGCCGCCAAGACGTTGCGGCTGCGGGCGGATGCGTTGCGGGTCTTGCACCGGCAGCAGATCGAACTCCTGGCCCGTTGGCGCGGCCTGCAAACGTCAGGCGACGAAACCGGCGCGAAGAAGATGTTGCCAGAGCTGCTGCTTTCGATCAACGCCATCGCCAGCGGCTTGCGGACGACCGGGTAACAACTTCTGCCTTCTGCCTCCTGCCTTCAGAACGGGGGCGGCGTGCTGCGGGTCCACCCGTCGTCCGAGCGCGCCGAGGGCACGACGCCGCCCGGCTGCGCGTCGCGCGGGCTGGGCCGCATCGGGACAGGTTGCGTCACCGGCGCGTCCTGATCCTTCGGGTTGATCCAGCCCTTGGCAAAAAAGTCGCGGTCGTCGGGGCTCATGCAGGCGCCGAGCGCCAGCAGGCAGACCAGCGTCAGCAAAATCGAGGTGGCGGATCGGATCATGGCAGCGGGGTAGGGGAACGCGCCTACCATCCGGCGAAGCGCCGCCGTCCGCAACCGGCATCCGCGCGGGCGTTCGGGCGTATTTCTGTGGTAGGATAGCTGCCGCCCGATGGACCAACCCCGCTTCACGACTTCGCAGCCGCTCGCCGACTTGCCCGGTCTGGGGCCCACGCGGGTGAAGTCGCTCGAACGCCTGGACCTCCACACCATCGGCGACCTGCTCGCGCACTACCCGCGCCGCTACGAAGACCGCCGCCAGTTCGCGCATTTCCCGACCGTCGCCGACGACCAGCCGGTCTGCGTCTGCGGCATCGTCGTGTCCACGGCCACCAAACGCCTCGGGGGCCGCCGCCAGATGTTCGAGGCCACCTTGCAGGAGCCGGAACGCCACGCGCTCAGCAGCCTGCTCAAGGTGCGCTGGTTCAACCTGTCCTACGTGTCGAAAATCTTCGCCGCCGGGCAAAAGGTCGTCATCTACGGCAAACCCAAGGCGCAGGGCGCGAAGATCGTCATCGACCACCCCGAATTTGAGATCATCGAAAACGAGGACGATGAGGAAAGCCTGATCCACCTCAAGCGCATTACGCCGGTCTACGCCACCACCGAGGGTTTGAGCCAGAAGCTATTGCGCGGGCTGATCTACCGCACCCTGCGCGCGACCGACCTCGACGCCGAGGAAACGCCGCTGCCCCCCGGCATGGACCCTCTGACCCGCGCCGAAGCGTTGCGCGCCATCCATTTTCCCGAGGACGACGACGGGCGCGAGCGCGCCCGCCGCCACCTCGTCCTCAGCGAGTTCTTCGGCCTACAAATGCTCATCGCCGCCCGGCGCTCGCGCACGGTTTCGCGCCCCGGCGAATCGCACTGCGGCCCGGGCGCGTTGCTCGACCGCTTCCATGACAGCCTGCCGTTCCCGCTCACCGGCGCGCAGTGGCGCACCATCGGCGAGATTCGGAGCGACCTCGCCGCCGCCCGGCCCATGAACCGGCTCTTGCAGGGCGACGTGGGCGCGGGTAAGACGCTGGTCGCTCTTTCGGCCATGCTGCTGGCCGTGGAGGCCGGTTTCCAGGCCACGCTGATGGCCCCCACGCAGATCCTCGCCGAACAGCATTACCTCGTTTTCAGCCGCTGGCTCGCGCCGCTGGGCCTGAAAATCGGCCTGCGCACCACCAACCGCCGCGAGGAAAGCACCCTGGGCGAACTCCTCGACGGCAACCGCGAAACCGACATCCTCGTCGGCACCCACGCGCTCCTGTTCGAGAAGCACCCGCCGCCGCGCCTGGGCCTGGTGGTGATCGACGAGCAGCACAAGTTCGGCGTCATGCAGCGCGCGGCGCTCTCGGCGGGTCGGAAAATCGCGCCGGACGTGCTCGTGATGACCGCCACGCCCATCCCGCGCACCTTGGCGATCACCGTGTACGGCGACCTGGACGTTTCCATCCTCGACGAACTCCCGGCCAACCGGGGCAAGATCATCACTGCCGTCCGGCCCGACAGCAAGCTGGCCGACGCCTCGCAGTTCGTCCTCAAGCAGCTCGCGGAGGGCCGCCAGGCGTACTTGGTCTATTCGCTCATCGACGAAAGCGAAAAGCTCGCCGCCAAGGCCGCCACCGTTCGCTTCGAGCATTGGCGCGAGGTCCTGCGGCCCTACCGCGTCGAACTCCTCCACGGCAAGATGCGCCCGGAAGAAAAAGACGCCGTCATGCGACAGTTCCGCGACGGCGAGATCCACGCGCTCGTTTCCACCACGGTCATCGAAGTCGGCATCGACGTGAAAAACGCCAACCTCATGCTGATCGAGAACGCCGAACGCTTCGGGCTGGCGCAGCTCCACCAGCTCCGGGGACGCATCGGGCGCGGGGAACACAAGAGCTACTGCCTGCTGATGATGGACGCGAAGGCCGGGGCGGACGCCGTCGCCAAGCTCAACGTGTTGGCGGAAAGCGGCGACGGCTTCAAGATCGCCGAGGCGGACTTGCGGCTGCGCGGCCCCGGCAACATCCTCGGGACGGAGCAAAGCGGCCTGCCGCCGCTGAAGCTGGGGAATCTCCTGCTCGACGCCGACCTCATGCGCGCTGCCCGCGAGAAAGCGCAGGAAATCTTCGAGGCCGATCCGGCGCTGCGCAAAGCCGAGAACCGCCGCTTCTATCATTTCATCACCGAGAGCCGGAAAATGACGCTGGCGCAGATCAGTTGATTGTCGGGCAGGCGCTCCGCCTGCCGAAAAGGACCCGCGCGCATCGCAGGGACGTGCCAAGATCAATCAGAGTGCAAAGATCGTTCCGTGCGCCCCGGCGCGGCAGGCGGAGCGCCTGCCCTACAATTCCCTTCCGTTGCCCTACAACGCGAAAACGTTATAATCTTCCCCCAAGCCATGAAACGCGTCTTCAACTTTCTGCTTTTCGTCGCGCTGCTGGCCATCGCGGTCGGTGCCTTGCAACTCTGGAAAGACCGCCGCTACGGGACGGCTTCCGCCGCCTGGACCAACCCCTTCCTGCGCCTGATGCAGCCCAAGGGCGACCAGCACCGCCCGGAAACCTACACGCTCGCCAACGGTCCGCGCATCGACCTCAAGGACGTGAACGTCCTCGCCGAGATGAGCCGCCAGCGCATCATCCTTGCCCGTGCCGTCGTGCCCTCGGTCGTCTCCATCGTCACCAGCAAGACCGTCGAGGTGCCCGAGTACCAGAACAACCCCGCCTACCAGTTCTTCCAGCGCAACCTGCGCCGCGACGCCGGACCCCGCACCGCCAACCAGCTCGGCAGCGGCGCTATTGTGAGCAAAGAAGGCCACATCGTCACGAACAACCACGTCATCGAGGGCATGGACGAGATCGCCGTCAAGCTCAGCGACGGACGCGAGCGCGCTGCCCGCCTCGTCGGCATCGACAAGGACACCGACATCGCCGTGCTCAAGATCGACGCCGACGACCTCACGGCGCTGCCCTTCGGCAACTCCGACGCCGTCGAGGTCGGCGAGACAGTCATGGCTGTCGGCAACCCCTACGGCTGGGAGGAAAGCGTCACCCAAGGCATCATCAGCGCCAAGGGCCGCCGGGGCAGCGAGAACGTCAGCGACCTGTTCCAGATCGACGCCGCCATTAACCCCGGCAACAGCGGCGGCCCGCTCATCAACGTGCGCGGCGAACTCATCGGCATCAACGAGGCCATCTTCTCGCGCTCGGGCGGCTGGCAGGGCGTCGGCTTCGCCATCCCCTCGGCCACCGTGCGCCGCGTCGTGGACGGCATCCTGAAGACGGGCCGCGTGATCCACGGCTACCTGGGCATCTGGCGCGCGCCGACCACCACCGGTCCCGGCGTGCTGGTGGACCGCGTCATCGCGGGCAGCCCCGCCGACCAGGCCGCCATTCACCAGGGCGACGTGATCCAGAAGTTCAACGGGCGCAAGATCAACGATTTCGAGGACCTGCGGCGCGGCGTGGCCGAGGTGGACGTGGACAGCACGGTGCCCGTAGAGATCAACCGCGCCGGGCAGACGATCTCGGTCAACGCGCGCATCGCCGAGCAGGTGCCCGAACCCGCCCAGCTCGCCCAGGCACCGCAACTGCCACCGGGGCATCCGGCGGTTCCGCCCGGCAGCGTGGGCAGGCTGGCACCCGCCGTCCCCGGGCCGGCCAGCGGCGGCCTGCTCGGCGCGGTGGTCGTGCGCGAACTTGCCGGGGACGACGTGCGCAAGCTCAACCTGCCCGCCGACACGCGCGGGGTAGTCGTCACGGGCGTCGATGCCAACAGTCCGGCGTCCCAGAAGCTCCGGCCCGGCGACGTGATCGAGACGATCAACCAGGAATCCGTCAACGATCTGGACGGCTACGCGCGGCTCCTGCGCACGCTGACCGACGACCAGATGGCGGTGCTCTCGGTCGTGCGCGCCCGGTCGCGGACCTTGGTGGTCGTCAACCCGGAGTGATGTAGGGCGCGGCCAGCTCGGCTGCCGTGCACGCCTCCTGGCTAGGGAAAGTCGGTGGCAGCCGGGCCAGTCGCCCTACATTAAATGCTTGCCCACCACGCCCGTCGGTGTGCATCCTCCAAGGCCATGAACCGTTTCAGCGTGGCCCCGCTGGCCGGGATGACCAGGGACTTGGCGGCGGTCGCCGGGGGTCGCACAGCCCCGGATCTGGTCATCACCGGCGCGCGCGTCCTGTCCACTTATTCCGAGCGCATCCTGCCCGCGCGCGAACTCTGGCTCCACCGGGGCCGCGTCGCCGCCGTGCGTCCCGCCGGAAGTTGCCGTTTCCTCGACTCCCCGCGCTACGACGCGCAGGGCGGCATCGTTGCCCCGGGTCTGGTTGACCCCCACCTGCACATTGAGAGTAGCATGATGACCGCCTGCGCCTACGCCGAGGCCGCGTTGCTCAATGGCACAACCACCGTCTTTTGCGACAGCCACGAGATCGGCAACGTCCTGGGCGCGGCGGGCATCGAGATGATGCTCGCCGACGCCCGGCAGGCCCCGCTTTCCGTGTTCTTGACCGTGCCGAGCACCGTCCCGGCGACCTCGCCCGAACTCGAAACCGCCGGGGGCGACCTGACCGCCGCCGTCATCGGCGATTTGTTCGACAAATGGCCCGAGGCGGTCGCGCTGGGCGAGAAGATGGATTTCGTTCAGGTGACGCAGGGTAACGAGCGCAGCCACGCGATCCTGGCCGCCGCGCTGGGGCGGGGCAAGCCGGTGTGCGGGCACATCTACGGGCGGGAATTTGTTGCGGCCTACGCGGCCAGCGGGGTCACGGACACCCACGAAGCGATTGACCGCGACATCGCGGACGACTTGCTGGAGGCCGGTCTGTGGATCTTCCTGCGCGGGGGTCCGCCGACGACGCCCTGGCACAGTTTGCCGCAGGCGATCCGCGCGCTGACGGAACTCGGCGCGAACCCGAAGCGCTTCTGCGTCTGCACGGACGACCGCGATGCCGACGACCTGTTCGCCTTCGGGCTGGACTGGGTGGTCAGCCAGGCGGTGGCGGCGGGCGTGCGCCCGGAAACGGCGTGGAGTTTCGGCTCTCTGCATCCAGCGACGCGCTATGGCATGGACGGCGAGATCGGCGGACTGGGAGGCGGACGGCGCGCGGACCTCGTGCTGCTGGACGATGATTATGAGGTTTGCAATACCTGGTACGGCGGTCAGTTGGTGGTGGAGCGGCGGAAGATCACTCCCTTATTAGATGCCGCGCTCAGCCAGCCGTATCGCTACCCGGCGTCCGCGTACAAGACGATTCACTGTGCGGAAAAGCTGTCTCTCCTCCCCCCGACTCCCGCCGGGCCGTGCGTGGCGAATGTCATCGCGTTGGTCCCGCCGGGGATCGTCACGCGGCGCGAGCAGGTGGAAATCACGCCGCCGAACGACCCGGCGCAATGGCCCGCGAGCATGGTCATGGACGGGCTGTGCTTCCTGGCGGTGGTGGAGCGCCACGGCAAGAGCGGCGCGGTGGCCCACGGCCTGTTGAAGAACTTCGGCCTGACCAACGGCGCGGTGGCGAGCAGCGTCGGCCACGATTCGCACAACCTCGTGGTGGCCGGGACGAACGAGCACGACATGCAAACGGCCATCGCGCTCATCCGGGAGAAACAAGGCGGCGTCTGCGTCGTGCGGGACGGGACCGTGCTGGCGCTGGTGGAGCTTCCCGTCGCTGGTTTACTTTCCGACAAGCGCGCCACGATTATCGCGGAGGAAACGATCGCCCTCAAGAAGGCGTGGAACGAGGTCGGCTGCACGTTGCCGTACATGGGATTCAACCTCTTGCCGCTTTCGGTCATCCCGGACCTCCGCCTGACCGACAAGGGGCTGGTCTCCGTGATGGACGCGCAACTCGTGCCGCTGTTTACAGGGCAATGGGCTCCTTTGCCATGACCGCGCCATTGTCCGCCACGCCCCGGCAACGGAGCCCGTTGCCCTACTATTCGTCCATGAAAACACTGCCGCTTCTCCTCGCTCTTTGTCTCGCCGCGTTCTCCGCTCGTGCCGACGACTTCCTCCACTCGGCGGCCTTCGCCACGCCCACGCCCGCCGCCCCCACCGCCACGGCCCCCACCGGCGCCAGCCGCGATGTGCCGACCGTTGCCGTCATGGCGTCCTTCCCCGCCGAACTAGCCGCCATCGAACTGGCGATGGTCCCCGACGCCTCCGCTTTCAACGTGACCAAGATCAACGGCAACGAATTTAAGACCGCCACGGTCAACGGACGCCGTTTCGTGTTCTTCCTCACCGGCATGAGCCTCGTCAACGCGGCGATGAACACCCAACTCGCGCTCGACAAGTTTAACGTCAGCGCCGTCTTCTTCTCGGGTATCGCGGGCGGCATCGATCCTTCGCTGCACCCCGGCGACGTGGTGATTCCCGCGCGCTGGGCCTACCACGGCGAAACCGTTTATCTCAACGAAACTGCCCCCGGCAAGTTCGCCCTGCCGGGCTGGTACAAGCCGAAGGGCAAGAATTTCGGCATGATCCACCCCGATCAAGTCACGGTCCTGCGCGACGGCATGACCCAATGGGAACAACTCCCGTCATTCCCGGCGGACGAAATGCTGCTCACTGCCGCCAAACGATCAACCGACACCCTGCCGCCGTTGAAAATGGGCGATCAAGCGTGCAAAATCGCTTACGGTGGTGACGGTGTCTCGGGCACGGTCTTTTGCGATAACGCTGAGTACCGCAAATGGGTTTTCGAGAACTGGAAAGCCGTGTGCTTGGACATGGAATCGACCGCCATTGCCCAGGTGTGTTGGGAGAACAAAAAACCTTTTTTGATCGTGCGAGGTTTGAGCGACCTCGCGGGCGGCCAATCCGGCGAAAATCAAATGGGCGAATACCTCAAGGCGGCGGCGGATCACTCGGCGGCGGTCCTGACCAGGATTCTCCAAAATCTCGACCCCGTGGCTCCGCTAACTGCGGATAGCAAGCTCTGACATGCCCACTTTCCCTCCCAGATCGCTCGCCACGCAAGCACTTGGTCTGGGAGTCAGCATCTTGCTGTGTTCCGCGGCGGCTGTGGTAGGTGGCTACGGTTCGCGCCGCACTCCGGGCTTCTACGCGCTGCTGATTCGTCCCACGTGGGTGCCCCCGGCGTGGCTGTTCGGACCGTTCTGGACGATTTTATACCTGTTAATGGCACTCGCGGCTTGGCTGGTCTGGCGAGAAATCCCGCCGGTCCCCCGTCGGCACGCTCTGGTGCTATTCGCCGCCCAACTCGTCCTGAACGCTGCGTGGTCTTGGACATTTTTTGCTTGGCAGAGCGGCGTGTTGTCGGCACTGATCATCACTTTGCTACGGACCGCTATTATCCTCACGGGAAAGAACTTCTGGGCGGTCAGCCGGTCAGCGGGAGCGTCGATGCTGCCGTACTTCGGCTGGGTGACGTATGCCACCGCGCTCAACTTCGCCCTTTGGCGGGCTAATCGAAACCTCCTTTGACGACCAGCCATGAACGTCGAAGTGATCCTGACGCCCGCCGAGGTTGCCCTGCTGTCCGCCCGCGACCTGAGCGACAGCTTTTGCGTGGTGTTCGACGTGCTGCGCGCTACCTCGACGATGCTCGCGGCCTTCGCCAACGGGGCGCGCCGCATCTACCCCGCCGGTACCGTGGAGGAAGCACGCTGGCTTCGTCGAGAGCGTTGCCCGGCAGCACTGCTGGGTGGCGAGCGGGGCGGGGTGCGGATCGAGAGCTTCGACCTGGGCAATTCGCCGCTCGAATACACCCGGGACATCGTGGAAGGGCGTGAAATCGTCATGACCACCACCAACGGCACCGTCGCCTTGCAGGCATGCCGTGGGTCCAAGGAAACCATCATCGGGGCCTGGATCAACACGGACGCGCTCGCCGCATACCTGCTGGCCCACGAGAAAGAAATCCACCATTTGCTGCTGATCTGCGCGGGTACGGGGGCAAACTTCGCGTCGGAGGACGGTCTGGCCGCCGGGGCGTTGTGTTCGTGCGTGGAACGGGAAGGTGATGTGTCGCACCGCAACGATGCGGCGATCACGATGCTGTCGTTCTACCGGCGCTGGAGTGACGACCCGACCACCGTGTTGCGCAACTGCGAAAATGGGAAACGTCTGATCCACCTCGGCCTGGAAGCCGACGTAGAATGGTGTGCGCGCTCGGATTCATCCGACTGGATCGCCACTCTGTCCAACGGGGTACTGGAAGGCGAGTGCGTCACCCAACGCTACAGGGCCTATGCCGAGATTTTTCAGCGTCTGCGAAGTGGGAATTGACCCGGATACTCCTCTGTTCAATGAGGTGCCGTTAACGGCAGTATCCTCCACTCGCGCCCGAACGACTTTGCGTTAAATTAAGCGTTGGATGTTGGACCAACGCAAAAAAGTGTTTCTGGCCGCCGGCGGTTCGGTCGGCATCCATCTACTGCTGCTGCTGCTTTGGGCCCTGGCGGTCGAGTGGCTGCCGCGTGGCCAGACCGAAGCTACGATTTCTCAAGATCCGATCCAACTGACCATTGACGAGGAAAAGCCGGTCCCCACCATCCCACCTCCCGAAGTCGCGCCGGAAACCCCACCGCCGGTGCATTTTCTGGACACGTCCGACATGGCGGAATCCGCCAGCCCTCCGCCGGACCCCAAGCGCGGCTCCGCGAAAAACACCGCAGACACCAGCGAACTGCCCGCCGAAGGCACCCGGTTCGGTCCAACCCAGCGCGGACGCCAGGTGCCCACGTTCGCTCTGAACACAGTAGAGTCTCCTCCGGATGCCACCCCTGCCGACTCCAAACCCGGCGAAAACCCGCCGCCCTCGGCGCAGACGGCTCCACCGTTGCCGCGCGCTGTGGCCCAGGCCAGCCTACCGCCCGCCGCCAAGCCGCCGCCCGCCGCGACCCCACCGTTGCAACAGGGTGACTTTGCGTTGAACGCCCCGTCGTCCATCCCCGCCCAGCCGGTCGTCGAATCCAATCCCTATGACCCGTCGATCCGCACGCCCGCTTCCCTGACCGAGCCGCCGCATCCGACGCCAGTGTTCGCCAGCAGTCGCCGCGCTAGTTATCAACCGCAGCAGTTGAAAACTTCTATGTCCGGCAGCATCAACAATCATGGACCGGGGAGCGTCGCGTCCGTGGCGACGCCCTTGGGCCGATACCAGAACACGGTGATCGAGACCATCCGGCGGCGATGGTATGGCTACCTGGACAAGCGCACCGACCTTGCCTCGATTGGCCAGGTGACGATTCATTTTCTCGTCGGGATGGACGGTCGGGCGCGGTCCACCCAGGTCGTCGCCAACACCGCCAACGAGGCGCTGGCGTCCATTTCACTTCAAGCCATCCTCGACGCCCGTCTCCCTCCGATGCCCGCCGAGGCTGTCCCGGACACCAGCGGCGGCCAGATGCCGATGGACCTCACTTTCGAGTTCGTCGACTCCGCCAATTTCTGAGTTTCCCGTCCGCTTACACCCCACGCTTTCCTTTTTTCGATTCCCGCCGTACCTGTTCGCCTGCCGATGATCCTGCCCACCCTTCTCCCAATCGCTGCCGCCCCCCTCGACACGATCACCACCTTTTTCAGCAAGGGCGGCTGGTTCATGATCCCGCTGGCGATCTGCTCGCTGGCCGCCACGACCATCGTGATCTTGCGTTTCATCGCCCTCCGCCGCGAAAGTGTGCTGCCCGCCGTGGTCGAAAACGAGATCGAACGCTTTCAGCCCGGCGGCAACGCCGATCAACTGGCCCGCTTGGTCGGGGATGACCCGGCGGCACTTTCGACCCTGACGCGCGTCGCCCTCAACCACCTGCGCGTGACGCGCGCCGAGAACATAGAGGCCGTCCAGACGGCAGCCCGCCGGGAGATCATGCGCCTGGAAGGCGGCTTGGCTGGGCTGGAGTTGATCGTCGGCATTTCGCCGCTGCTCGGCTTGCTGGGGGCCATCTCGGGTCTCGTGAACGTGTTCTCCGGCCTCGGCAACGGCGGCAAGACGGCGCAGGACACCGCCGGGGTGGCCGTGGGCATCGCAGAGGCGCTTAACACGACCATTTTCGGCCTCGCCATCGCCATTCCGACGCTTGTTTTCTACACGTTTTTTGCCAAGCGGGTCGAGGCGATGGCGGTGGAGATGGAATCGCTCATGGCCGACTTGCTCTCCAAGTGTTACCACCAGCGCGAGCGTCAGCCTTTGCACGAGAAGGGCGACGCCCCCGCTGCTGATTACATCCCGCAAACTAGGCGCCTCGCTTCGGCGCCGGTCACGCAGGCGACCACGGAACCAGGGTCGGAAATCGAACCGGCCTGAACATGAAATTCTACACTCGCCGCCGGGTCTCGCCCGTCATCACCATCGTATCGCTGGTGGATATTTTGACGATGGTGCTGATGTTTTTCGTCTACACCACGACTTTCAAGACGCTCCAGCCACAGGTCAACATCGTCCTACCCAAGGTGCAAAGCTCTGGCGACAAGGCAGTGGGGCCAGCGCCCGCCTTCTTGTCCATCACCAAGGAAGGCGACCTCTATTTGAACGATAAACCTATCGCGCTCGATGCCTTGGCCGACGCCGTCAAAAGGTTGACCGGCGAAAACCGCACCCTGGCGATGAAACCCGACGAAAACGCGCCCTTTGGCAAGATCATGCAGGTGCTCGACGAACTAAAACTCGCTGGGGTGCAAAACCTTCCCGCCTTCACGCGCGGACCCCAGCAAAGTACGCGGTAGCCATGGTCCTGGAAATCGTAAAATACGGCGACCCCGTCCTGCAAACCAAGGGCCGGACGATTGGCGAGGTCAGCGAACCCATCCGGCAGCTTGCCGCCGACATGATCGAGACGATGTACGCCGCCAACGGCATCGGCTTGGCGGCGCAACAGATCGGCGTGCCGCTGCAAATCTGCGTGGTGGACGTTGCGCCAGTGCAGGAGGATCGCCCGAGCGTCCTCACGGTCGATGGCAAGGAAGCTGATCTTGCAGAATGGATGCCGCTGGTGCTCATCAACCCGGCGGTTGAATCGGGTCTGGCCAAGGACACCGCCAGCGAGGGCTGCCTGAGTTTCCCGGATTTACACGGCGACGTGCAGCGGGCATTTGCGATCAAAGTCCGCGCGCAGAATCTCGAAGGCCGACAGATTGAATTCAGCGCCG
>CAXTBX010000067.1:0-26790 GCA_964242205.1 uncultured Chthoniobacterales bacterium | reverse complement strand
GACGGCCCTGGAAATCGTGCGCGTCTGGCTGGAAACGCCGTTCGAGGGTGGCCGCCACGCCGAGCGGATCGCACAAATTGACGCCTGAATTCAGGCAACCGGGCGGCCTATTTAGAACGATTCTCAATTCTACTTATGCACGACCAAAAGAAAGGTGCCACCTTGCACGCCGAAACCGCCGCCACCCTGGCGAAATCGCTCGAAAAAAAGACCCGTAAAATCGACATCGGCATCAAGGAGAGCAACCGCCAGGCGGTTATCGATCTGCTCCAGCCGGTGCTCGCCAACCTGAGCGTCATCTACGCCAAGACGCGCAATTACCACTGGAATCTCACCGGCCCGCGTTTCCATACGCTCCATCTGTTTCTGGAGGAGCAGTACAAGACGCTTGGCGAGGCGTCGGACGAGGTCGCGGAACGCATCCGCTCGCTGGGCGGGTTCTCCATCGGCACGCTAAAGGAGTTTTTGGCCAAGAGTATCATCAAAGAGGAGCCCGGCGTGCGTCCGCCCGTAGACCTGATGCTCGAAAACCTGCTGACCGACCACGAGACGATCATCAAGGGGCTGCGCGAGGACATTGACAAATGTGATGACGATTACGAGGACACCGGCACGGCGGATTTCCTCACGGGGCTGATGGAAGACCATGAAAAGTTGGCCTGGATGATCCGCGCGCACCTGGAGGATCATCAACCCCGGACGGACGCGTAATCTGCCCGGGCAGCGCAGGTTTTTGCAAGGCGGCTTTCTCAACGGGGGCCGCCTTTTGCTTTGCCGTTCAGAGATGAGAAATCTTTGACGAGAAACGGTCGGAGCGCGATGGACGCACGATCATTGGCTGGCAGGTCAAACTAGCCTGTCTCTTAGAAGTTCTAACTCCCTACTAAATATGAGCGACCCGATCCCAAACTCCCCGGCAGGCAACGTCAACGCGGACCCGATCACAGGCGAACCCGGATTTCATCCCGTCGGCACGGGCGTCGGGGCGGCCAGCGCGGGGACGGCAGGCGCGGCGATTGGCGCGGTGGCGGGGCCGGTTGGTGCCATCGTGGGTGCGGCGGTTGGCGCGGCCATCGGTGGAGTGGCGGGCCACGAGGTCGCCGAGAAGATCGACCCGACCGCACACGACCTGTACTGGCAGCACAACCATCCTGCGCAGCCTTATGCCACGCGCGGCGGCTACAACGAATATAGTGGTGCCTATCGCACCGGTTACGAGGGGCTGAACAAACACGGCGCGACCAAGGAGTTTTCCGACGTGGAAGGCGATCTGAAGTCCAGCTACGAGGCGACCAAGGACAAGGCCGCCGTGGCCTGGGAGCACGCCAAAGATGCCACGCGCGCGGCGTACGACCACGCCCGCGACGAGGTGCGGAAGGTCTGAGGTTTTTGTGGCGAGTGATGGCGGTTTAACCGCCTATTTTCCCCGGCGTGGCCAACGGTGGCGCGCCGGGGTTTGCTTTTGGCCGCCGGACTTGTCAACGGCGTCAGGACCTTGGTATTTGCCCTTCCACCTTGCTCATTCAACCAGGATGCTTAATCTGCTGGCCTGACGATGCGCTTTACCTCTCCAACCTTCTGCCGTTTGTGCTGCCTGCTCGCGGGGAACGCAGTTTCCTTGCTGCTGGCCGCCGCTGGCCATGCCCAGAACCCGCAGGGCGGCGGGATGCTCGCCGTACCTCCGGCCACGCCGCCGAATGCTTTGGCACCTACCCCCACGCCAGCGGACTCCCGCTTTCAATCGCCCAAGCTGCTCAGACACCCCGCGCCCGCCTACCCCGAACTCGCTCAGCTCAACCGCGCGGAGGGGGTGGTGACAGTCCGCTTTAGCATCGACGACCAGGGGCACGTCACGACCGTGACCGTCGTGAAGAGCGGCGGCAGCGTCATGCTCGACAGCGTGGTGCGCGACCTGACGCTGCACGACTGGACTTTCCAGCCCGCCGCGCTCGACGGCAAGCCCATCGCCTCGTCCTACGAGCAGGAACTGGAGTTTCGGCTCGATCCCGAGGAACAGCGCCAGTTGGCCCGCGAGCGGTTGGCGCTCCAGCCGAACACCCTGCCCAATCCGCCGTATCCGCCGGAAGCGAGCCCTCGCAAGCTGCGTGGGAGTTGCACGCTGGGCATCATCTGGACGGACACCGGTCTGGTGGACCTGCTCTACGTCAGCAAGGGCAGCGGGTCGAACATCCTCGACCGCGCCGCGCTACGTTGGGCCTTCACCCACTGGCGTATCGAACCGCAGAACATCGTGCGCACCAAAGACAAGGACGGGCGGGAAGTGCCGTTCTCGAAGACCGTGACCTTCGAGCCTCCGGCGGGCGCGCCATGAGCGGTGAATCCGTGTGCATCGCGCTGGCGGCGGAGGCTGCGGCCATCGCGCGTTGTTGGCCGGTGATGCGCGAGTTGCGTCCGCACCTGACGGACGAGGCGGCGTTCGTCGAGCGGGTCCGGCGGCAGCAGCGGGACGGGAGTTACCAGTTGGCGTACCTGGAGGCCGGGGGAGAGGTTCGCGCGCTGGCGGGATACCGTCTTTGGGAAAAGCTGCTCGTCGGGCCGCATCTGTACGTGGACGATCTGGTGACCCGCGCGGCGGATCATTCCAAGGGGTACGGGCAGCGGCTTTTCGACTGGGTGGTGGAGCGGGCGCGGGAGGCGGGGTGCGCGACGCTGGAACTGGATTCGGGTGTGCAGCGGCACGGCGCGCACCGGTTCTACCTGTGCAAGCGGATGGACATCACCAGCCACCACTTCGTGCTGAAGTTGTAGGGCAACCGGCTCGGTTGCCGACCCTATACGCGCTGACCGCTGCTGGCATCTTCCCTTCCCAGGTAACAATTTCGCTGCACGCGGTTTCTTTGCTTCCCGCGCCGGGGCAAAGTTTCTAAAGTTTCGACTCATGGCTAACCCTCCAGACCATCCCGCCCCCGCCGCCGTCAGCGGCAGCCGCTCGTCGCTTTCCTTCGTGCTCTCCGGCGTGATGTTGGCGATCTACGTCGGCTTCGTGCTGCTCGTCGCCTACGAGAAACCTTTCCTCGGCAGCACACTCGTCCCCGGCCTGAGCTGGGGCATCCTGCTCGGCGCGCTGGTGATCGTTTCCGCCTGGGTCCTCACGCTGATCTACGTCCGGGCCGCCAACAAGAAGGGAGGCGCGTAATTCCATGCACTCCCTGCCTTCCATCCTTCCCCTGGCCGCCGCCGAAGCCGTCCAGGGCGGCCTCGGCAAGATCGGCCCGACGGCCATCACGTTCTTCTTCGTGTTCATCTCGGTCAGCCTGGGGATCACGTACTGGGCCGCGCGGCGTACCAAGAGCGCGTCGGATTTCTACGCCGCCGGACACAGCGTCACCGGCTTGCAGAACGGGTTTGCCCTCGCCGGGGACTACATGAGCGCCGCCAGTTTCCTGGGCATCGCGGGCCTCGTCGCCAAGAGCGGCTTCGACGGGTTGCTCTACTCGACGGGTTTCCTCGTCGGCTGGCCGCTGGTGCTCTTCCTCCTCGCGGAATCGCTGCGCGCCATCGGTAAATACACTTTCGCGGACGTCGTGGCCTACCGGCTCAGCCAGAAACCGGTGCGCATCGCGGCGGCGTTCGGGACGATTGCGGTGATCATCTTTTACCTCATCGCGCAGATGGTCGGCGCGGGGAAGCTGATCCAGCTCATGTTCGGGATGCAGTACCAATACAGCATCGTCATCGTCGGCGTGGTGATGATGGTTTACGTCCTGTTCGGCGGGATGCTGGCGACGACGTGGGTGCAGATCATCAAGGCGTGCCTGCTGCTGAGCGGCGCGACGCTGATGGCCGTGCTGGTCCTGGCGAAGTTTGGCTTCAACCCGGCGGCGCTGTTCGCCCGCGCGGCGGAACTGAGCAACAAGCCGGGCGTCAACGTCCTCGGGCCAGGGCCGCTCGTCTCCAAGCCGCTCGATGCGATTTCGCTCGGCCTGTCGCTGATGATCGGCACCGCCGGGCTGCCGCACATCCTGATGCGTTTCTACACCGTGCCGGACCCGGCGCAGGCCCGTAAAAGCGCGTTCTACGCGACGGGATTGATCGCGTTTTTCTACCTGCTGACGTTCATCCTGGGCTTTGGCGCGATGGTGCTGGTGGGTCAGAAGTCCATCGCGGCGGTTGATCCGGCGTACAACATGGCCGCGCCGATGCTGGCGGGCGTCCTTGGCGGCGAGCCGATGCTGGGGTTCATCGCGGCGGTGGCGTTTGCGACGATCCTGGCGGTGGTCGCCGGGCTGACGCTCAGCGGCGCGAGCGCGTTGTCGCATGACCTGTGGGTCAACGTCGTGCGCGGCGGCTCGGCCCCGGAGAGCGAGCAACTCCTCGTGGCGCGTTATTCGACGCTGTTCTTCGGCGTGGTGGCGGTGGCGCTGGGGCTGTCGTTCGAGAAGACCAACGTGGCGTATATGGTGGGCTTGGCGTTCGCGGTGGCGGCGAGCGCGAATTTTCCGGCGCTGTTCCTGTCGATCTTCTGGCGTCGGTTTACGACCGCCGGGGCGTGTGCGAGCATGTGGACCGGCGCGATTTCGGCGGTGACGCTGATCGTGCTCTGCCCGACGGTCTGGGTGGACATCCTCAAGCACAAGGAGGCGATATTCCCGCTCAAGAGTCCGGGGATCGTGACGATCCCGCTGTCGTTCCTGGTGGCGATCATCGTGTCGCTGTTGACGCCGGAGCCGAACGCGGAGGAGCGTTTCGAGGTGGTGCGCGCCCGGCGGCTGACGGGAACGAGCAACGTCTAGGCGGCTCGGAAGGGCGCGCGGGGCGGAGGATCTGGCCGGAGGCCGCCGTTTGCGCCGGAAATGGCGTCGTCCCTACCGGTCGGGACGGCGATTCTACTGGTCGGGGCGGGGATTCTACCGGTGGGCGCGATGGTCCTACCGGTGGGCGAGACGGTTCTACCGGTGGGACCGCTGGCCGGACCGGAGGGATTCACGCCTGCCCCGGCAACCGGCACCTTGAACCTTCGCCGGGCGGGCTTACCTTATCTGCCAGAATGACCAACGAGCAGCCCTTCGATCCCGTCGTGCCCCAGGAAGGCTGGCACGTCCTGCACCTGTTCTACCACGTCGAATACGGCCAGTGGAACGTCCTCAGCCCCGACGAACAGCGCCAGGCCAAGACCAATCTGTCGTTGCTGATCCAGGAGATCCGCGCCACCGAGGCGACGCAACTGCTCGCCTTCAGCGTCGTCACGCCCAAAGCGGACCTCGGGTTCATGCTCCTGACGCCCGACCTCCAGACCGCCAACGCGTTCGAGAAGCGGTTGACGCTTTCGCTCGGGCCGGACGTGCTCAGCCCGGTTTATAGCTACCTCTCGATGACCGAGCGCAGCGAATACACGCTGACCGAGGCCGAATACACCGAGGACACGTTGGTGAAGGAAAAAGGGCTGACCGCCGGGACGCCGGAATGGGATGCCGCGCTGGCTGAATTCCATGGCCGCATGGACAAGTACGGCAAGGATCGGCTGTATCCCAAGCTGGGCAACCGCCCGGTGCTCTGCTTTTACAACATGGGCAAGCGTCGCGCCGAACAGCAGAATTGGTATCGGCTCAAACACGAGGACCGCAAGGCGCTGATGCAGGGCCACGCGCGGATCGGGCGGCAGTGGGCGGGGAAGATTCGCCAGCTCGTGACGGGTTCGACCGGGCTGGACGACAGCGAGTGGGGCGTGACCTTGTTTGCGCACGACACGCACGACATCAAGGGCATCGTGTACGAGATGCGTTTCGATCCGGTGAGCGCGGAGTACGCGGATTTCGGGGAGTTTTACATCGGCTTGCAGTTGCCGCTGGACGAGCTTTTCCGGCGCGTTCTGTTGTAGGGCAGGCGCTCCGCCTGCCGGAAGCACACGCGTCCCAAACAATGGCAGGCGAAGCGCCTGCCCTACAAAATCCCATGCAAACGAAACTGGACGAATTGGAGCGCATCCTGCGCCAGCACGCGCCGCTGCTGATCGCGTACTCCGGTGGAGTGGACAGCGCGTTTCTGCTCGCTGCCGCGCGCCGGGCGCTCGGCGACCAGGCGACCGGCGCGATTGCCGACAGCCCGAGCCTGCCGAGGCAGGCGCTGGCGGACGCGCTTGCGCTGGCAGAAAGCGTCGGCGCGCCGGTGGAGGTTGTGCGGACGGATGAGTTGGCGAACCAGGACTACGCCAGCAATCCGCTCAACCGTTGTTATTTTTGCAAGGCGGAGCTTTTCAACCGCCTGGACCAGATGGCGCGCGAGCGCGGGTTCGCCGCCATCGCCTACGGCGAAAACGCCGACGACGCCCGGCAGGTGCGCCCCGGTCTCAAGGCCGCGCAGGAGTTCGCCGTGGTCGCGCCGCTCAAGGAGGCTGGCCTGACCAAGGCAGAAATCCGCGCGCTTTCCCGCGAGATGGGCCTGCCGACCGCCGACGCGCCCGCGCAGCCGTGCCTGAGTTCGCGGATTCCCCACGGCACGCCGGTCAGCGTCGAGGCACTGGGGATGATCGAAGCGGGCGAGGCGTACGTGCGCAGTTTGGGCTTCCGCGTGTTTCGTGTGCGGCACCACCTGGATGGCAGCGGTCCCGTGCCGCGCGCGCGCGTGCAGATCGCCCCGGCGGAGATGGCCGCGCGTCTGGCCGGGCGGGAGGACGCCCTGCGCGACGGCTTGCTGGCGGTGGGTTACCAGGCGGTGGAGATCGACCCGGAAGGCTACCGGTCAGCGCTCTCCTGAAGGCAGAAGGCAGAAGTGGAAGCTTGAACGTCTCCGCAGTGCCGAAGTGCGATTACTGTAACGAGAAACATCCGTTTGCGGAACTAACCCTTTCCCTCGTGAAAACGTGGACTCTTTTCGCCGCGCTCGCTTGGCTGCCTGGCGGTCTGGTCTTCGGTCAAGCGGCGTCGCTCCCGACCCCCGCCACCGGCGCAACCGTGGACGAGAGCCGCGTCGAAATCACCCTCTACGTCGATCCCGCCAACGCCGAGGCCGCCGACGATGACAAACACGGCGCGGCGGACTCGCCCTTCGCCACGTTGGGCTACGGGTGTCTCGCGGCAGCCAAGGCCAAGGACGAAAACAAAGGCGTCAAGTTGATCCTCGCCAACGGCACTTACCGCGAGACGGCGGTGATTCCCGCGCCGAAGGACGGCAAGGATACGGAAGCGCCTCTCGTCATCGAAGCCGCCGAACGCGACCAGGCCATCATCGACGGCGCGGACACCGAGGGTTGGACCCCTTCCACCTGGAAAACGGAAAACGGACGCTGGACGCACGCTTGGCCCGGCACGCGGATGCCGGGACGCGACACGGACAAGGATTTTGTCATGAGTCCGACCCATCGGCGTGGCGGCCTCCTGTTCGTCAACGACCTGCCTTTGCGGCAGGTGAATACCGAAGCGGAACTCGCACCGGGCACCTTTTGGCTGAATTTTCCAACCATCGCAACTGCTGGCAGAAAAGGGGTGGAGACCGGTGCGAGCGTGGTGGTCCAGCCTCCGGAGGAGGCGGAACTGGCGGGAGCGGTCATTCAGGTGGGGGGGCGGGTTTATAGCATCGACATCCGCGGTCGGCGCAACGTGGTGCTGCGCGGATTGCTCTGCCAACACGCCGCCAACCCGAAGGAGCCGGGCGGCGGAAGTCTGGACATGGCGGGCTTGTTGTTGGCGCGATCCAGCAACGTGTTGGTGGAGGACGTGCTGGCCCAGTGGAACGACGGCGCGGGGATCGACCTCTTGGGAGATACGGACGTGACGTTGCGGCGCGTGCGGTCGCTGCACAATGGGTCGTCCGCGCTGTCGGCGCGCCAGACCAATCAACTGCTGGCGGAAGATTGCGAGGCGTCTTTTAACGGCTTCCGCGCCGAGTGGTCCAAAGTGCCAAGTAATTTCATCTCCGGTGCGGCGGTGTCCGTCAGCGGCGAGGGCATGACCTGGCGGCGGCTCCACGCGGTCGGTAACGGCGGGCCGGGAGTGTCGCTGGCCGGGACAAACGCGACGCTGGAGGACAGCGTGATCACGGATAACGTGCTCACCGGACTGTGGATCACGGGAGCTGGACCATCGTCGGTGCGGCGTTGCACGATCAGCGGCACCAAACTCTCGGGCGACGGCAAAATCATCGGGCTCAACGGAGGCGTCATGTTGACGAGTGCGACGGACGTGACGCTGCAAAGCAACGCCGTGGCCGGGAACGCCGGGGCGCAGGTGATCGTGAACGCCTCACCTCTTCCGCCCAAGAATAAGACGGCACGGCACACCTTTCGACACAACGTTTTCGTTGGAACCGACACCAACCAGTTGCTGTGCCTGTGGCAGGAACCGGACGCATTGCAAGCCGGGGGGATTGGTTTGGATTACCACACCTTGAGCATGGACGAGAATTGCTTTTGGAATCCTGCGCGGGAGACGGGTTTTGCCACTTACAAGAACCCGTTCTTCTTCAGCTCAAGCGGTGTTCCATCGTCCCGGTTGCCCTCTCTGGTTCAACCGGATCTGACCTTCGAGAAGTGGCGTGAATGGCTGGCCGCGCGCGGCAGCGAAGCTGCGCAGGCACATTCGATCTGGCAGGACCCGGGATTCATCGCGGTGGCGGAAGGAGATTTCCGGTTGAAGGAGGGGAGTCCCGTGGCCGGGTGGGAGCTGCCGTCGGAGGATGCGTCGAGTAGCCCTTAAGGCGGTGGATCACGCCGGGAGATCACGATCCACCTACGCCTTGATCAACCCCACGCGGTACAAGTACGCCAGCAACTCGCCGCCGTGCTCCGCGCCGCCCCGGAAACCGACGTACCCGTCGGGGCGCACCAGATAAATACACGCGTGCTTCACGCCGTATTTTTCGTGCGCAAGATGCTCGCGGTCCATCAACACCGAACCGCCCTCGACGATCCCGGCGATCTCTAGGTCCGTCAGAATGAAATGCGCGTTGATCATTCGCCCGAAATCCGTCAACACCTCCGCGCCAGTGGTGGCGAGCTTCAAGCACCCGGCTTCCGTCGGTTCCAGGCCGCCGAACAGCAGCAGCGTCCAGCGCCCGGTCGGATAGAGCAGTTGGAAAAGATGCACCGTCTCGCGTTCGGCCAGCGCGACCACCGGCGCGTCCGGCGCGCGGTCGCCCGCCACCGGTCCCGCGCTGCCGCCGTGGTCCTCGGCCAGCGGGCTGCCCTGGTAATGAACCTTCGTACCCGAGAGCAGTCCCTTGACCCGTTCCTGGATCGTCTCGCTGCCCAGCGCCATCGGGCCAACCAGCCGCATCGCAAATTGCTTCCACGCGCTCGGGTTGACCATCGCCCGGAAGCCCTCGTCCGTGCCGTGGAGCAGGTCGGCATCGACACGGTGGCGCTCGGCGTTGTACGAACCCAAGAATGGTTCGGGCCGGGCGTCGCCACGCACGACCGCCGCCAGCTTCCAGGCGAGGTTGAACGCGTCCTGGACGCCGTAGTTCATGCCTTGTCCTCCGATGGGTACGTGGACGTGCCCGGCGTCGCCCGCGATGAAAATGCGCCCCTCGCGGAACCGCGCCGCCAGCCGGTGCTGGGTGCGGAACCGGTTGAGCCAGAGCGGGTCGGACAGGCGCAGGCCGGGGTCGCCGGTCATTTCGCGCGCGATGGTCTGCATCTCGTCCAGCGTGGGCGGCCCCTGTTGGCTGTCGGCGCGCTCGGGCCGCGCGCAGAGCACGCGGTAGCGCCCGTGCGCGTCAAACGGCAACAGCAGCAGCGTGCGCTCCTTGTTGACGAAACTGTAGGCGTCGCCGTTCGGGTATGACCAGTGCATCCGCGCGTCCGCCTGCACGAACTCCTGCCCGGTATAGCGCGCCCCCTCGAACTGGATGCCCGCCGTGTCCCGCGCCAGACTCGACGAACCCTCGCACGCCACCACCCACGGCACCCGGACGGTTTCCTTGCGCCCGCCTTCCTCGGGATATTGCAAGGTGACCCGCACGTTGTCCTCGTATTGCGTGTAGCCGATGGCCGAAACTTTGCGTTCGACCCGCACGCCCAGACGTTCGGCGTGTTCGACGATCAGGCGTTCGGTGACGTTCTGGCCGATGATCAACGGGGCGGGGTAGGGGCTGTCCACGCCGCCGGGGTGCATCGTGCCGATCTTCTTGCCGAACGCGCGCACCGTCAGCCGCTCGAACCGGTGCCCGGCGGCTAGCCAGCCGTCCACGATGCCCATCGCGCCGAGGATTTCCTGCATGCGCACGTGCACGGCGGCGGCCTGGGAATAGGTGACGGGTCCGTCGCGCTTATCGACCAAACGCACCCGCGCGCCGTGGCGCGCGAGTTCGGCGGCCACGGTCAAGCCGACGGGGCCGGCGCCGACGATCAATACATCCGGCTCGGCGGGGAGGGGAGAATTCGCAGCCATCGTCACGGCAATGTAACGGAATCTTCCGCCTGCTGCGAAGCGTAAACATGGCGGCGGGCGCGGAAAATTGCCGATTGGACAAGCCTTTGGCACCCGCTAACTTTCCCGTTTTCAATCCCATGATCACCAGCCCAGGCTCCCAGGAAAACCCGCCGGAGAACAAAGACGACCTCCGCCAGACCCTGGACCGGATTGCCGCCGCGCTGGAGAAGCGCAACGAGGTGGCCGAAAAGCAGGGCGGCGAGCAGGACAAAAAAGAGGGTGACGGTGACAAGGAGGGTGGGGCAAAGAAAGAGGGAGAAGAGGGTAATAAGGAAGGGGATAAAGACAAGAAAAACGGCGACGACAAGGATAAGAAACCGGGCAAGTTCAAGCGGTTCATCACGTCGCCGCTGGGGATCATCCTCATCCTGCTGATCCTGGCGCTGCTGGTGATCGGCGGCATCATGCTGTACCGCTACGAAAAGACCCACGTCAGTACCAACGACGCCTATACGGCGGGCCACACGCACCAGGTCAGCCCGCGCGTGGCGGGGTTGGTGTTGGAGCGTTGGGTGGACGACAACCAGGCGGTCAAGGCGGGCGATCTGCTCGTCAAAATCGACCCGCGCGACTATGAGGTCGCCCTGGAGGAGGCACAGGCGGGTTTGGACCAGGCCAAGGCCAACATCCTGACTGCCCAGGCCGCCATCGACCAGGCGAAGGCCGCCGTCGAGCAGGCGCAGGCGCAGGTGGCGCAGGCCCGCGCGCAGGCCGCGCAGGCCGGGGCGCAGTACGAGGTGGCGGGCGTCAACTACGGCCGCAACAGCGCGCTGTTCACCAAGGACGCGCGCGCCGTCGCCCAGGCGGACGTGGACACGACCAAGAGCAACTTCGACGCGACCAAGGCCGCCTTCGAGGCTTCCAAGGCCAACACCCAGGGCACCGAGGCGAACCTGAGCGCCTCCAGGGCGAGCGTGCAGAACCGCGAGGCGGAACTGGTCGTCGCCCAAGCGCAGGTCGAGAATTCACAGGCCCAGTACGACCGGGCCAAGCTCCAACTCTCCTATTGCTGGGTGCTCGCTCCCGTGGACGGCCGCGTGGCCAAGCGCACGGTGGAGGTCGGCCAGCAACTTTCCGTCGGCCAGGCCATCATGGCCGTGACGCCGAACGACGTGTGGGTGCTGGCGAACTACAAGGAAACGCAGATCCAGAACATCCGCGTGGGCCAGCGGGTGAAAATTCCGGTGGACGCCTTCCCGGATCACCCGTTCACGGGCCGGGTCGATTCGATCCAGAACGGCTCGGGTGCGACGTACTCGCTGCTGCCGCCGGACAACGCGACGGGCAACTTCACCAAGATCGTCCAGCGGGTGCCCATCAAGATCGTGTTCGACCGTGACGACAGCGACACGAGCATCAAGGGCTTTGAGAATCTGGTGGTGCCCGGCCTTTCCTGCGAGCCGGTGTTGGACCTTTCCACTACGAGCGACCGCGGCGACCACGTGTCCAAGGATCAAACCGCCCCGCCCAAGGGCAAGAAACAGCGTTGATGAGGCCTGCCCCGTTTTCCACGATGTCGTCGTCCGTTTCCTCTGCCCTGGCGCTTGGCGCGGGCGCTTTGTTGTTGCTGGCCGGGTGCAAGGGAGTCGGGCCGGATTACCACGGCCCGCCGAAGCCCGAACAGCCCGAGCCGACGCGGTTCAAGAACGCTTCCTCCGGCGGCACCGGACGTTGGAAAATCGCCGAGCCGAAAGATCAGGCCGGACGCGGTGCCTGGTGGGAGATTTTTCGTGACCCGGTGTTGAATCACCTGGAAGAGGCCGCGCAGGCGAACAACCAGGACCTGCGCCTGGCGCTGGCGCGCATCGACCAGAGCCGCGCGCAGACCCGCGTGGCGGCAAGCGATTTTTATCCGCACTTCGACTACAACGGCTCTTATGTGCGGCAGCGCACCAGCAACAACGAGCCGGTCCAGCGCGGCGAGGCGCTCAACCTCGGCAGCCTGATCGGCGGAGAGAGCGGGGGGACGACCGGCGGCGGAGCGGCGGGGGGCGCGGGCGACCCGGGTGGCTCGGTGCTCTTCACCCAGCCGCTCACCCGTACCTATAGCCTGTTCCGGCAGCCGGTGGACCTGACTTGGGAGGTCGATCTGTTTGGCCGCGTGCGCCGTTCCTACGAAAACGCCCGTGCCCAGCGCGAAAGCGTCGAAGCCGACTACGAAAACGTGCGGTTGAGCGTGGCCGCCAACGTGGCCAACATGTACTTCAATCTGCGCGCCCTCGACCTGGAAATCGTTGTCATCCAGCGCATCATCAAATCGCTCCAGGGCGCGTTGGACATCGCCAAGGAACGGCTCAACGCGGGTCTGACCGGCGAACTCGACGTGCAGCAGGAGGTTTCCCTGCTCGCAAGCAACGAGGCGGACCTGGCCGGGGTGCAACGCTCCCGCAGCGGACTGGAAAACGCCCTGGCGACCGTCGTCGGCCAACCCGCCAGCACCTTCCGGTTTCCGCCGCGCGCGCTTTCCTACAACGCCGTGCCGCCGCGCGTGCCCGCCGGGCTGCCCTCCAGCCTACTGGAGCGACGCCCCGACGTGGCCAGCGCCGAACGCCAGCTCGCGGCGGCCAACGCGCAGATCGGCGTGGCCCTGGCGGCGTTTTTCCCGCGCATCACGGTCACCGGCGCGGCGGGTTTCGAGAGCGCGACCATCACGGACCTCTTCAACTGGCAGAGCCACATCTGGCAGATCGGTCCAAGCGTGTCGCTGCCGATCTTCGAGGGTGGGCGCAACCAGGCAAACCTCGATTCCGCCCGCGCGCAATATAATCAGCAGGTAGCGCGTTACCGTGGTCAAGTGCTCACCGCGTTTCAGGATGTGGAAACCGCGCTGTCGGACCTGCGTCACCTCGCCACGCAATCGGCGGCGCAGGACCGCGCCGTGGATGCTTCCCGCCGCAGCCTGGAATTATCGCGGAAGCAGTTTGGCCAGGGCTCGGTGGATTTCCTCAACGTGGTGGACTCCGAGCGCAACGTGTTCAACACTGAGCGCACCGCCGCCCAACTGCGCGGCCAGCGGATGCAGGCCACCGTGCAGTTGATCAAAGCGCTGGGCGGCGGCTGGCAATAGGTAGAGGATGAAGGATGAAGGCGGAAGGATGAAGGCGGAAGACATCGCGTTCGTTGTTATCCCCCAGACCACGTAGTGCGCGTTCCTGCCTCCGCTGCTTTCTCCCCTTCATCCTTTAGCCTCCATCCTTTTCTTCCCATGCCAGCCGACGCCAATCAGCAAATGGATGCCCGCAAATGGATCGCCATCGCGGGTACGATGCTCGGCGCATTCATGGCCATCCTGGACATCCAGATTACCAACTCGTCCCTGGCGGAAATCTCCGGCGGCATTTCCGCTACGCCCGACGAAGGCTCGTGGATCTCGACCAGCTACCTCATCGGCGAGATCATCACCATCCCGCTGACCGCCTGGTTCGTGCGGATCTTCACCGTGCGCTGGTATCTGCTGGTCAATATCGTGCTGTTCCTGATTTTTTCGGCGCTGTGCGGCATCTCAAAGAACCTGGGCGAGATCATCGTCTGGCGCGCCGGCCAAGGTTTTACCGGCGGCGTCTTCATCCCCATGGCCCTGACGCTTATCATCACCTACATGCCCAAAAACCTGCAAGGTGTAGGGCAGGCGATGTTCGGTTTGACCGCCACGCTCGCGCCCGCCGTGGGGCCATACATCGGAGGGTTATTAACTGACAACCTCGGTTGGGAGTGGAATTTCTACATCAACTTCATCCCGGGCGCCATCATGTTCGCCACGGTGGCGACGACCATTCCAGCGGAGAAGATCAAGCTGAAACTGCTCGGCGAGGGCGATTGGATCGGCATCGGCGCGATGGCCATCGGCCTGGGTGCGCTCATTGCCATGCTGGAGGAAGGCCAGCGCAAGGATTGGTTCGGCAGCGATTTCATCCGCACCTGCGCCATCCTAGCCGGCGTTTTCCTGCCGATCTTCGTCGTGCGCGAACTCATGGCGGAAAAACCGCTGGTCAAGCTGCGCCTGGTCGCCAGCCGCAACCTCGGGCTTTCGACCCTCGTGGCCTTCGTGCTCGGGGTCGGCCTCTACGGCACGGTTTACCTGATCCCGGCCTACCTGGGCGGCGTGCAAAATTATAGTCCGACGCTCATCGGGGAAACCTTGATTTGGGTTGGTTTACCACAGTTGTTGATCTTTCCGGTGCTGCCGCTATTGATGAAGAAGATGGACATCCGCGCGCTCGTGTTCCTCGGCTCGCTGCTGTTCGCGGCGAGTTGCTTCATGAACAGCTACATGAGTCCTGACTACGGCAAGGATCAGTTCATCTGGGCGAACGTGGTGCGGGCGTTGGGTCAGCCGTTTACCATCGTGCCCGTGACCGCGCTCGCCACGGCCACGCTCGCCCGGCAGGACGCGGGCGACGGCTCGGCCATCTTCAACATGTTCCGCAACCTGGGCGGCAGCGTGGGCATCGCCGTGTTGAACACGATGACGGTGCGCCGCGAGCAGTTCCACGACTCGCGCATCGGCGAGCGCGTCACGGCGTTCGACCCCATCGTGCAGGCGCAACTGGCGGCGACGAAGGCCAGTTTCATGAGCCGGGGTTTTGATGCCGCCACCGCGATGAACCAAGCTTATGCATCCCTCAAAATGGCGGTCCGCAAAAATGCCAACGTCATGGCCTACAACGAGGCGTTCCTGGTCGTGGGCATCAGTTTGCTGATCGGAGGATTCATGGTGTGGTTCTGCAAGAAGCCCGATCCCAAAGCCGGGGCGGCGGCGGGTTGAAGGATGCTATCGCTGCGTTTCAGCGCAGCACGCGCCGGTCGCCCTCCCGGCGGGTCGATCCCTCGCGGTCCAACCGTTCCAACACCGGGATCAACACCCGGCGCGTCGTACCGAGCACCAGCCGCAGATCGCTGGCTGTGCTCGGCCCCGCTGTTCGCAACGTGCGCAAAATGATCGTCCGCATCCGCCGGTAATTTTCTTCGAGCAGGACGACCTCTGCGCCCAACTCCACGGCCTCGCCGGTGTCGAACAAAAACCGCAACGCCTGCCGCGACGGTCCGTCGGACGCGAGTTCCCGGCGCGAGGGCGGCTCGAACGGCTTCGCGGCCAATGCGGCGCGCAACTGTTCGCCCGCCGCCTGCAGGGGCCCGGGCAGTTTTGGACGGTGGCTCGCGCGCCGGACCGATGCCCCGACCTGGACAAACTCGCCGCGCCCCGTCAACGCCGCCGTGAGCGCGCCACCCAGTCCCACGACCTGAAAAATCGTGTCCAGCCCGGTCCACAGTTTCAGCGTGGGCAGGCCGATTCGCTCGGGATGCGTCCGGTGCTCGGCATCCACCCGCGCCGCTGCCTTGCGCAGCAGTGCATGCCAGCGCGCGGCGTCGGCGACGGCTTCGTCCGTCGCCACCAGTTTGCCTTCCGCTGCCAGCCGCGTCACCGCCGCGCCAATCTCCGTCGCACTGAACGGCCACGCTCGCAACAACTCCTCGCGGCGTTCCGCGCCGTCCCGCTCCAGGGTCGCCAGGATGTGCGCGCACAGCCGGTCCTGCGCGGTGGGTTCGTCTGTGTCTGCCCAGAGCGCTTGCACACGTTCCAAAAGCCGCCGCTGCGGCCCGCGCCGGAACCGTCGGTGGCGGGCTGCGTCCGGGTCCAGCACCACGCCGCCCGCGACCGTGCGGCGGCCCGCGCCGTCGCGCACGATGAACCGGTCCCCGGCGAACGCGCACACCGGCCCGTCGCACCGCAGCCGCGCGAGGCTCCGCGTCCCGGGAGGCAATTCACCCCGCTCCACCAAGCTGACACGCGCGTTCCAGCTTCCGCTGCCCAGGTGGATGCGCACCTGCTTACCGTCCTCCAGGTTCCGCGCCGCGCCCGGACGGCGGTCTTCGCCGGGTCTGCCGGACCGGGTCAACAGCACGTCCAACACTAGGCTAGACTTACCCAGGCCAGGCAAGGTCACCACGTCGCCGCGCATGGGTGCGCCGTCCCCGTCCGCAGCCAGTTCCGGCAAATTGAGCGCCGTGCGCGTGCCCGGCACCGCCGTGTCTGCCTCCCGTCCGTGGTGCTGCACCGAGCGCGCGTGCGCCGCACGGCCCGCCGGATAAACCGCCACGGACTGTCCCTTGGACAACGTCCCACCGGTCAGCGTCCCGGTGACCACCGTACCTACCCCTCGCAGGGTAAACACGCGGTCCACCGGCAGGCGCGGTTTGCCTACGTCGCGCGGCGTCGGCGCGTCCGCGAGCACAATTCGCAACGCCTCCCGCAACTCCGGCAATCCGCGCCCCGCCAGTACCGCCGTTGGTACGACCGGCGCATCCGCAAACGGCGACCCTGCCAGCCGCGCGCGCACCTGGCCGATGCTCGTCGCCTCGTCCGCCGCGAGGTCGATCTTCGTTAGCGCGACCACCGCGCGCGTCACGCCTAAGTAAGTGAGGATTTGCAGGTGCTCCTCCGTCTGCGGCATCCAACCGTCGTCCGCCGCCACGACGAACAGCGCCGCGTCCACCGACCCGACGCCCGCCGCCATGTTCTTGATGAAATCCTCGTGCCCCGGCACGTCCACGATGCCCAGTTCCAGGTCGCCCAGCGCGAGGTGCGCGAACCCGAGGTCAATCGTGATGCCGCGCCGCTTTTCTTCGGGCAACCGGTCGGGATCGGTGCCCGTCAGCGCGCGCACCAGCGTGCTCTTGCCGTGATCGACGTGCCCGGCGGTGCCGACGATAAAATGTTTCATCGGCTCACTGGCAACCCCGTCACGCCGTCAATTCGCGCGAGGTGATTTCGTACTGGAATTTCGCCGGGTCCAGACACGGCAAATTCCCCTTCTCGGTCACCGCGCAGGGATACATCAGGAACGCGAAGTCCGGCTTTTTCGCCTTCGCTCCAGGCAACTCAATGTCCGTGGCGCTGTTGTAGCCCACCCAATTCATCTCCCACTGGCCGAACATCCGTTCGCGCAACGCCCGGCCTTCCGGGCTGTCGAGCGCAACCTTGCCTTCGAGCACCAGCTTGCGCACGTCCGCCGGGTCGAGCGGAAACCAGCCTTCGTCGTCCAGAAAAACTTCTGCCCGGCAGTGTTGAGCCTTGGAAACGTTGCCTGACCTGCCCAGTGATGGGTACAGACGTGAATCGGCGACACGGAGGCCATAAACCTCGCGCGCCGGCAGCCCGGCAGCCCGC
Source organism: uncultured Chthoniobacterales bacterium (assembly GCA_964242205.1). Taxonomy (GTDB): domain Bacteria; phylum Verrucomicrobiota; class Verrucomicrobiia; order Chthoniobacterales; family SZAS-18; genus CAHJWO01. Next base: position 9,234 of record CAXTBX010000067.1, on the reverse strand, counting down.
GCCAACCCTACCAGCAACGTGTTGATGTCCGCACACTTGCCGCCGAGCTTGCCGCTGGCGAGCATCGTGCGGATGTCGCCCTTGCCGCATCCCGGCGTGTCGGGGTCGCGGTACGTGTGATCGACGATCCAGTCATAGATGGCCCTGGCCTGGGCACGTTGGTCCGGTCGTGCGGCGGTGATGCGCGCGGCGGTCGCCAGGACGTTGTTGTCGAAGGTCGTGCTCGCGGTCGGCGCGGTCCAGAATTTGCGCTCGGCCTCGGTGAGCGGCAGCAGCGGCGCGGAGCGGCGGTCGCGCGTGGCCACGGTCTGCACGACTTCCAGTTGCCGGGGCTCCCTTTGCCCGCCGTCCCAGGCCGTCCGTAGCACGGACGCACCGTAACGCGCGTCGTGGAGGCGTTCGATTTTCCCGCTGCCTTGCCAGCGCAGGTCGAGCGAGGTTTGGTAATCGCCCGCTGTCTGCGCCAACGGCAGCCAGAGTTGCGACGCCCCAGCGTCGTCCGGCAAAGTGACGCGCGTCGTGATCTCGAACCGCCGCCACTCCGGCGTCGCGTTCGCCGCGTCGGCGCCTCGGGCATCAGACAGGAACGCCGCGCGGCTGAGGAAGGGTGCAGCAGCGGCGGCGGTGGCAAGGAAATGGCGTCGATTCATCGGTTTATCAAGGATTCGCCACGGCGGCTTCGACCGTCTGTATGATCAACGCGTCTTGCGCGTCGAACACCGTACGCAGGTCGAGTCGGCAGCGGTCGCCGGACACGTAGCCGATCACCGGCGTCGCCGCCCGCCGCAACCGTGCGGCCAATTCCTGCACCGACCACCCATTCCTTGGCAAAATCTCCAGCGCGACCGAGCGCACGGTCGTCCGGGGCATCGTCCCACCGCCGACGCGGCTGGACACCTCGACCACGCGCGCGTCCAAAGGCAGCCCCTCCCACACGCGCAGGATGGCTTCGGCTCGCGCGTGCAACTCGTCGATTTTTGCGCTCAGCATGGCCAGCGCGGGGATCTCATCCTGCCGTCCGGCCAGGTAGAGATCAACCGTCGCCTCAAGTGCACTGAGCGCCAACTTGTCGCACCGCAACGCTCGAAAAAACGGCTCGCGCTTGAGCGCCGCCACGCGCCGCGCCCGCCCAGCAATGATGCCCGCCTGCGGACCACCCAACAGCTTGTCGCCGCTGAAGCACACGGCTTCCACGCCGTCGCGGATCGCCTCCGCCGGGGTGCGCTCGTGCGCATGGGCTGCCGCCGCGCGCAGCAGCCTTTCGGTGGCCGCCATGGCCCCGCTTCCCAGGTCCTCCGCCAGCGGCACTCGCCGTTTGCGCGCCAGCGCGGCCAGTTCGGCAACCGTTGGCGAAGCTGTGAAACCGGCCTGATAAAAATTGCTCCGGTGAACCACCAGCAGCAGCGCCGTCTCCGCGCCGATGGCTGCCGCATAGTCCTCGACGGTCGTGCGGTTCGTCGTGCCGACTTCGCGCAGCCGCGCGCCGCTGGCTTCCATGATTTCCGGCACGCGAAACCCGCCGCCGATCTGCACCAACTCGCCCCGCGAAATGACGACCTCCTTCTTCGCGCCGCGCGTGAAATGCTTCAGCATCAACACCAAAGCCGCCGCGCAATTGTTGACCACGGTGGCGGCTTCCGCACCGGTGACCAGAGCGAGATTGTGCTCCAGGTAAGCCGCCCGTCCGCCGCGTTCGCCGCTCGCGAGGTCAAACTCCAAATTGCTATAACCGGCGGCCACGGCGGCCACCCGCTCCACTGCCGCAACGGCCAACGGCGCGCGGCCCAGGTTGGTGTGCAAAGGAATCCCCGTGGCGTTGACGACGGGCCGGATTCTGCCCTCGCTCCAAAGGTCCAGCGCCCGCCGCACGCGCCCGATAATTTCCTCGACCTTTGGCACCTGTTCGCCGCCAGCCCGCATTTCCCCGCGCAAGGCCGCCAATTCCCGCCGCACGACCGCTGCCGCCGTGGGTCGGGGCACGTCCAGCGGTTCGAGCGCCAGAAGCAGCTTCTCGACGGCGGGGATCGCACGGAGCGTCGGTAGGGCGGGGGGCATGTCGCGTTCGTCACGATAACGCACGTTCCTCGCCTGTCACCCGGGACGAAGATCCTCGTTTTTCCTCCAATATCCCCTTCTTTGCGAGCTTGGGGAACTTTGCGCGAGGCATTCTCACCGCGTCACTAAGATTCCCGCCGTCTTCGCCCGCACGATCCGCCCGATGGTCGCCGCGCACAGCGTCCGGTTCGCCTTCAACACCGCCATTACCCGCTCGCGCCTCCGCACCGGCACACACAACAGCAACCCACCGCTCGTCTGCGCGTCCGCGAGCAACAGCCGCCGTTCCGGCGATACATCCTCTGCAAACCGCACGCCCCCACCCAGCGCCGCTTCCAGGTTCGTCTTGGTCCCGCCCGGCACGCACCCGCGTCGGATCAACGGCAGTATGTCCGCGTCGAGCGTCGGTACGCTGTCTGCCACCAGCTCCGCGCCCACGCCGCTCGCCCGGCACATCGACGCCAGATGCCCCAATAACCCGAACCCCGTCACGTCGGTCGCGCCGCGCACCAGCCCGGCCTCCGCGAGTTCCGCGCCCGCCCGGTTGAGCTGCCGCATCGACCGCACGGCCCGCCGCTCCAGCCGTGCCGACGCCAGCCCGCGCTTGATGGCCGTCGTGGCGATCCCGGTCCCTAGTGGCTTTGTCAGCATCAGCAGATCACCCGGTCGCGCACCCGCGTTCGTCAGCAGCCGTTTCGGATGCACCAGCCCGGTGACGGATAATCCATAAATCGGCTCCGGGTTGCGGATCGTGTGCCCGCCCACCAGCGCACACCCGGCCTCGCGGACCTTGGCCGCCCCGCCCGCGAGAATCCGCGCGATGGCCTCCGGCGGCACGTCGTCCACGGGCACGCCGAGCAGGTTCAGCGCCGTCAGCGGACGCCCGCCCATCGCGTACACGTCGGAAAGCGCGTTGGCGGCGGCGATTTGTCCGAAGACAAAAGGGTCGTCCACGATGGGCGTGAAAAAATCCACCGTTTGCACGAGCGCGCGCCGGGCGTCGAGCCGGTACACACCGGCGTCGTCGGCGGTATCGCTGCCGACGAGCAGGTTGGGGTCCGACTCCCGTGCGCGGGGAAGCTGACGCAAAACTTGCGTCAGGGCATTTTGGCCGAGCTTGGACGCTCACCCGGCGCTCGACGAGAGCGCGGTGAGCTTGAGGATCAATTCGCGGGACAAGGGGACCACCTCCTTTCGGGAAGATTCAAGACTCAAGAACCAAGCTTCAGAGAAGATCCAAGATTCAAGATTCAGGCATCAAGAGCCGAAAGATAGGTGCGCCACCGACACCGGCCAAACAAAAAAGCCGACCCGTGCGAACACGTCGGTCGGCTTTGCGAAGATAAGGCGGCGGATAACCCTCCGCCTTCTTCCTTTATCCTGTTCTTTTACTGCGCGGTTGTTGCCACCAGCTTCTTGCTGTTCTCGGTCAGCGGGCCGGACTTGGCGTGGACCTTTGACGCGACGGCGCACTCTTCGGCCAGCGTCTCCGGCCAGGTCGCATCTTCCAGACGCGCGCTCTTTTGCTCCACGAGCTTCTTGTAGCGGAACACGAACCGCGAGTTCATCTCCGTGTTGGCCACCGCCAGATCGGGGTACCTCGCCACGGCGCGACGCTTCGACTCGTTGACCAGTTGCGCCTGCTCGGTCTGCGCCTGCGTGGGAGCCGCCGCTTCGGGCTGCTCCGTGGTGGCCATGAGGCTCGCCGTGGGCGAACCCTTGAAGCCACCCTTCGCCCACGAGACGTACGACATGCCGTATTTCTGTGCGCTGTCGAGCGCAGGTAGTTTGAAGAATCCGAGGGCGCTGCCGAGGCAGGCCGCCACCGCCAACACGATCACACAAGCGAGTAGATTGAGAAAAGTTTTCATGCCAAAGTTACCCTGGAGCTTTTGTTGAAACCGGTTGCGATTTCAACACATACGCCACCCCCGAGGCAACCAAAATTCCGCCGCCTTTTGGGTCAACTTCCCCTCTGAGCGGGGTTTCCACGACAAATTCTTACAATTGCGGAGAGGACCGGAATCGAACCGATCTCGCCCGCGGTGAAGCGGGACGACGGTGGTTTTGAAGACCACGAGGGCCACCAGGCACCCTTCACTCTCCCTGTACAAAGCGATCCGGCCACGTTTCGCCGCCTCTATTCTTCATCTTGCATCCTTTCGGCGGCGTGGCATTTGGAAAGTAAACTGGAGGTAAGCGATTCCATCTCGACGGCCATGGTCTGCACCCGGCGGGCCAGGAACGTGTAGGCGACCAGCGTCGGGATGGCGATGGCCAAGCCGAAGATGGTGGTGTTGAGCGCTTCGGCGATCCCCAGCGCCACGCCGGTGGTGTCCGCCGTTGCCACGTTGCCACCGCCGCCAAGGTTCGAGAACACGCCGACCAGCCCCGAGATCGCCCCCAGCAGCCCGAGCAGCGGCGAGACGCCCACGATCAACTCCAGCCCGGCCAGCCCGCGTTCCAGCCGCAGGATCTCGCGTCGCGCAACGGTCTGCACGAGCGCCGTGTTTTCGGCGCGCGTCAGGTCGAGGTGCCGTAGCGCCGCGCGCACGACGCGTGCCAGCGCCGCCGGATTGCGCTCGACGAGTTGGTGGATGTGTCCCACCTCCGTCCCGGGCGGCAGTTTTTCGATGGCCGCGCGCACGAAGCGCGGCAGCACGCGCTCGCGCCGTAACGCCCGCAAGCGTAGACCCGTCAGCACTAAGGCCACCACGGCGCAGACGGCCAGTGGCACCATGAACGGCCCGCCCGCCTCAAAAAAACGGGCGACGCCATCGAGGAAAGCGTTGGCTAGGGGCAGGGTTGGCATGGGTGGAGAAATGCTTGGGTGGTCCCGCGCTCCGCGCGAGCTAGCGGCCCTCGTACATGTCGAAACTCAACTCCATCTCAAACTCCCCGGCGGGCAACAAAGGCAGCACGTCCGCCGGAATGGGCGGGATGTCGGCGTCAAGGATGGCGCCGGTAGAGATGCTTGCCAGCGCGCTGTCCTTCGGGCCGTCCACGACGTGGACGCGCACCGCTTTGCCCGTGCTGTCCAGGTGGAAATTGAGCTTCACCCGCCCGCTGCTCAACACGTCCATCTTCTGCTCGACGCGGAAGTACCACAGCGCGCCGATGCTGTCCTGCACAGTCTTGATGTATCGGCCCAGCGGCGTACCAAGGGCGGCCACGGCGCTGCGCCCGCGGTTGTTGATGTTGCCGGAAAACTTGGTCTGGACGGTCTGCGGCTGGTAGCCGGGCGTCCTGATCTGGCCGGGGTTGGGCACGGTGGCCGCGTTGTTCGACGTGGTGGGCCGCGTGCGGCTCTGCTGGGCGGTGGGCGTCGGCGGGGTGTTGCCCGTCTCGGCGTCGGGTTTCTCGGGCGACGGTGCGGGCGGCTCGGGCGACGCGTTCGGCTCCGCCTTCGGCGCGGCGAGTTCGCCGTCGGGCGCTGGGGTGGTCTGGGCGGCGTTCGGGCGGGGTGCCTTTGACTTTGGCGTGGGCGTGGCGGTCGGCGACGGCGTGGCGGCCTTTTGCTCCTCGGTGGTCTGGTGTTGGGCCTGCGCGGCGGACGCCTGGGAGGCCGTGTCGGCGGCCTCCTTGCCGGGCGTGTAATTGCGTGTGTCGAAGTCGAACGACGGCATTTCCCGCCCGTCCTGCGTCGGCATGGGGACGTTGCCCGTCGCGGGTTTCTCGCTCGCGGCCTGCGTGTCCTTGTCGGAGATGAAGTTAGGATCCTGCGGCTTCTCGGCGGACTTCTGGTCGTCGAGGGTGCGCATGTATTCCGCCGCGTTCCGGTCTTGGCCGGCCGAGGGGGTGGGACTCGGCTCGGCGGACGGCAGGATGGTCACGTTCAGCGGCCCGAGCGGCTGGCCGCGCAGGTGGGATTTGGGCCAATGCGGCAGGACCCATCCGAGCACGAGCAGCAACAGCGCGTGCAGCAGCAGCGCGCCGACGACGGCGAGCGCGATCTTGCGGGCGCGCCGTCGGTCGGTGGCGGCGCGTTGTTGGCGCGTGGTGAGCGTCGGCATGGGCGATTCGGAACGCACACATACCCCAATTTTCTGCCGTGCGAAAGAGCGGCCCGCCGAGGCGGGAGAAAACCAAGAAGCCAAGGAACCAAGAAGCCAAGGAACCAAAGACTTCTTCCCTGACGAACCGAGTTAGGCCACGTCAAAGAACCAGCCCCGCTTGAACCTTGAGTCTTGAACCTTCCTTGGATTCTTGGTTTCTTGGATCTTGGTTCCTTTCTCCAATGGATAGCCTCGGCTCCAGCCCCTTCGCAGTGCTCACCTTCATCGCCGCCCCGGCGATTTTGACGAACGCCTCCTGCGTCTTGACGCTCTCGACGAGCAACCGTTTCGCCCGCGCCATCGACCGCACGCGCACGCTGGCCGGCCTCCTCCAATCCCACCAGCAGGAAAACGTCCGGGAACCTTGGCTCTCCGAGAATGTTCGCCTCGAGGTCAAGCAACTCCACCTCGCCGAGCGCCGCGTGCTGCTGCTCGTCCGCGCCCTGACGGCCTTCTACTGGTCGATGGGATCATTCGCGCTGGGGGCGCTCACGTCCCTGCTCGGCGCGAGTTTGAACGTCAGCGGCTACCAGGGCGGCACGCAAGTCGTCCTGTTCCTGGCCTTCGCGGCGGGGGTGAGCGGCGTCGGCGGCTTGGTGATCGGCGCGTCGCTGCTGGTCCTGGAAACGCGTGTCACCCTGCGTCTCCTGCGCGAGGAAACCGGTGCCATACGTACCTTTGCCGACGGCCGTCTCAAGCGTTGGGAAGCCGAATCAGCCAAGTCTCCGGAGGCCGCCTCGGCGGTCTGAAGGTTCTGAGGAGACTCGCGCCGCAGGCGCACGGCCTGCTGCCGCCAACCCGGCCGCGTGGGTTCTTGAATTCTTGGTTTCTTTCTCAGTAAGCCGTCTTCGGCGGTTTCAGCACATGCAGCACCGTTTGTAAAATGATCGAAATCTCCAGCGCGGGCCGCCAGTTCTCCAAGTACTCGATGTCGGCGGCGATCCGGTTGGCAATGTCCTCGCTGTTGCGCGCCTCGCCGCGCAGCCCGCGCACCTGCGCCAGCCCGGTGATCCCCGGTTTCACGAACGTGCGCACCTGATAATTCGCCAACTGCCGCGCAAAGAGTGCGTTGTGCTCAATGAGGTGCGGCCTCGGCCCGACCACGCTCATGTCGCCCTTGAACACGTTCCAGAACTGCGGCAACTCGTCAATCGACAGCTTGCGGAACCATCGTGCGGCGGGGTAGATGCGCTCGTCGCCCACGGTGGCCTGCCGGGCGGCCATGTTGTGGTCGGTCCGCATCGTGCGATACTTGAGGATCTCGAATTCGCGGTTCTGCAACCCGGCGCGCTTTTGCCGGTAGAACACCGGTCCGGGCGATTGCTGGCGCTGGAACAGCCACACCACCAGCGTCATCCACGGCAGGACGAGCAGGATCACCGGCAGCGACACCGCCAGGTCGATCACCCGCTTGATGAGTTGGTTAAACGGGTTCTCCATCGCCTCCTCGCGCAGCCCGATGAAGCGCACCCCGTCGTCGTCGATGAACGTCAGCGGCCTGCCCCACCGTTCCGGCAAATTGGCCACCACCAGCAACCGCACGCCGAGTTGGTCGCACGCCTCGACAAAGAAATGCTGTTCGTCGGGCGTCGTGGGCATCTCCGTGCGGATGACCTGCGTGACCCCGTACTGCCGCACGACCTCAACCATCTGGTGCGTGCCGCCCAGGCGCGGGAAACTACATTTTTCCAGCAGCCACGGGTCGTCGTCGCACAGGATTCCCACTGTGCGGAAGCCCACGTCGGTCTTGCGCTCCAGCCAGGGGCGCAGCGCCTCGGCCTTGGCCACGCGGCCCACCAGCAGAGTTTTCTCCCAGCGTTCCTCGCGGAAGAACCGTTCGCCGAGGACCCGGGGCAGGTAGCGGTTGGTCAGAAAGAGCAGCACGTAGAGCGACGGGACGAAGCAGGCCGTGAACACGCGCGAGATCACGGCGTCCTTGGTCGCCACGACGTAGATCAACAGCAAGCCCGCGCCAAAGATCGTCTGGTGGATGCTCAGGCGGTGGGCGGCGAGCCAGTCGCGGTGGATCGTGCCGCTGTCGAAGCGTTTGGTGCTGAGGATTTCCATCAGCAGGCCGACGAGGATGACGGCGCAGTAGACGCCGTAGAGATGGAGGTTGGGGATGCCCGTCTTGTAAACGACGAGTACGATGAACGCCTCGACCCAGAACAGCACGGCGGCGAGCAGCAGTTGGCACAGGGCCAGGACGGCGTTCAGGCCGGAGGTGCGTTGGGAAATCATGAAGTCGGGAAAGCGAAGCGCGGCAAAATCCGTGGCGGACGCGTCGCCGTCAAGCGGAAGGCGGCAGGATGTAGGTTGTAGGTTATGAGTTGTGGGTGGACGGCAAAATACGGGACGCGGGATGTGGGTTGTGGGCTGACGCCTTGCCTCGAAGAAGTCTGTCATCCTGAGCGAGCCTTGGCGAGTCGAAGGACCGGTAATTATATACTTGGCTGCAACGACGTTTGCGTATGGGGTTTAGGTGAACCCCGAAAACCACCCGCAGACGCAGATCGAAGCCATCCGCTACTTCGCCGATTCCGAGGTTTGCCACAAATACCTGCGCGACAAACGCTGGCCGGGTGGGGTGCGCTGCCCTTACTGCCACGGCGCGGCCCTGAGCTTCTACGCCAAGCCGCTGCTCTGGCGATGCGCGCCATGCAAGAAGCGGTTCTCGGTCAAGGTGGGCACGATCTTCGAGGCCAGCCCGTTGCCGCTCTCCAAGTGGCTGCCGTGCGTGTGGATTCTGGTCAACGCCAAGAACGGTGTCTCCTCCTGCGAGATGGCCCGCAGCCTGGGCGTCACGCAGAAGACCGCGTGGTTCATGCTCCACCGCATCCGCGAGGTGCTGAGAACCGGCAGCTTCGAGAAGATGAAAGGGGTCGTGGAGGCCGACGAGACCTTCGTGGGCGGCTCCGCCGACTTCATGCACAAGGCCGTCAAAAAGAAAAAGGGCATCGGGCGCGGCTTCACGGCCAAGACAGCCGTGATGGGCCTGCTGGAACACGGCGAGAAGAATGGCCAGTCGCGCGTCCACGCCAAGCTCATCAAGAACACGCAGAAGAAGACGCTCTACTACTACTCCGTTAGTTGGTTGGTGAGGAGGTGGAGGCGGCAGTAAGGG
>CAXTBX010000066.1:0-27622 GCA_964242205.1 uncultured Chthoniobacterales bacterium | reverse complement strand
GCAGGAGGTAGTTCTCGAAGTCGCGCTGGTTGTGCAGGTAGACGTTGAACGTGCAAAAATCGACGTTCTGCGGCAGGAGGTATTCGGTCGGCGGGTAGCTGGCGTAGCTGTAGAGCGCGGCGGGGTCGATGGCGCGGGCGATGTTGATGAGAAGCTCCAAAAACTCGGTCACGCGCCGCACGCCGAGCCAGCGAACCATGGTGGTCGGGATCTCGTTGCCGACGAGGTAGCCGAAGACGGCAGGGTGGCCCTGGTGCGCACTGATGGAGCGTTTGACGGTGCGCACGACCTCCGCGCGGATGGCGCGGTCGTTGAGGAATTCAACGTGCTCGGCCCAGGGGATCGAGATGAGGACGAGCATCCCGAACTCGGCCAGGATGTCCATGAACCAGCGCGGCGGGACGTGGTAGACGCGCAGCAGGTTGACGCCGAGCGTCTGCATCTGCGTGAGGTCGGCGCGGACGCGCTCGGGCGTGCCGACGAAGTCCCCGGCGGCGTCGGGGTGGAACGGCCCGTAGGTGATGCCCTTGAGGAAGAACTTGTGTTCGCCCCGGAAAAAGAACTTGGATTGGACGCGGACGCGCTCGGGTGTGGAAGACAAGGATGAAGGATGAAGGATGTAGGACGAAAGGCGGCGAAGCGGGTCTGACGCGCGGGGGCACGCGGGTATTCAGCCTGCCAGCAGAGGGCAGGGGGCGGCAACGGTTTTCTTGACCGGAATGAGGGCGTCGGGGGGACCCCGCACATCGCCCGCAAAAAATTTAAGACTATTTTTTGAGCCGTTTTCGCTCCGTTTCCGGCATTTACCATTGGAGCACCACTCTGAAGCAGTCGTTTTGCTTCCGTGTCGCGTGCGCCCTCACTTGCCAGACTACGAAACCCTGACCCAGCCCATGAAACGACTTGCTCTCCTCAAGTTTGCCGCCTTGGCCCTCGCCGCAGGCAGCGCCCTCCTGCCCGCCGCCCACGCCGCCACTGGCAAGCTCGTCTATTACATGAACTATGGTGACGACCCCAACGGCGGCACCCACTACCAGATTTACACCATCGACGCGGACGGCACGCACAACGTCCGGATCGTCCATCCGGGCAGCAGCGACCAGTATCCGTCCCTGTCGCCCGACGGCAAGACCATCGCCTACACGAGCGTCGGCGATGGCATCAGCCTGATGAACGTGGACGGCACGAACGTGCGCTTGGTCCCGAACAGTGTGGGATACTACGGGGCGGTCTGGTCGCCGGATGGCAAGCGCCTGGCGGCTTACGCTCCCAGCAGCGATGCCATCATGACGCTCAACGCCGACGGCTCCGGGCAACACTCCGTGCTCTCCTCGGTCTATTCCATCCCGTCGTTGGGGATCACCTGGTCGCCCGACGGGACGAAAATCGCCTACGCCGCGCGCGACTTCAACGGCACCCGCCAGTATTACGTGCTCGTGGCGAACGCGGACGGCTCCGGCGAACCGGCCAAGCTCTCCGTGGACAACAACGCGGAATACGACGCCCCGGCGTGGTCGCCCGACGGTATGAAGATCGCCGTCAAGAAGTACATGACCAGCAACTACGGCATCTACCTGCTCGACGCCGCGACCGGCGCGGAAACGTCGCTGAAGGCAGGAGGGCTGCCGGGGGATCACCCCGCGTGGTCGCCGGACGGCAAGCAAATCGCCTTCGAGTCCTACGCGGACGGCAGCTACGGCGACATCGGCATCGTCAACGCCGACGGCAGCAATTTTCATTCGCTGAGCACCATCGGCCAGGCCAACTACGTGGGCTGGAGCGCGGGAGGCAGCGATGGGACGGTGGCGGGCGCGCCGGTCATCACCTCGACCCAGATCGGCCCGATTGTGCTCGGCCAGCGGTTCAACACCTTCCTCACCACCGACGGCACGGCACCCATCGACAAGTACGCGGTGGACATCCTGCCCGCGGGCCTGAGCCTGAACACGGGCACCGGCGAGATCTTCGGCACCGTTCAGGCTGGCGACGTGCCGGAGTACACGAGCATCACCGTCACGGTGACCAGCACGGCGGGCGTCAGTACCTCGAAGGACCTGCCTTTGGTCTTCAGCAAGGCCGTTGCAGCGGCGTTCACGGTGTCGCTCGTTAAACCGGCGAGCAACGTCAACGCGATCGCAGGGGCGACGTTGAACGCCAAGGCCAAGGTCAACCTGAGCAACGCTGGCAGCGAAACGGTGGCCAGCATCGCGTTCCAGATTGACGGCAAGACCGTCGGCACCGCGCTCACGGGGAAGCCGTACAAGGAAGTGTTGGTGCTCGACGAATTGCTGGCCGGCACGCATCAATTGACGGCGCTTGCCACGGGCAACGACGGGCGCGTGGCCTACAGCGCGCCGGTGGCCGTGACGGTGTCGCCGCGTTTCGTGGACCTGACGGGCAGCGCCAGCTTCAGCCCCAAGCTCAACGCCAAGGGCAAACTGGTGGTCAAGGGCGACTACACGCTTTCGAACCGGGGCAACGCGCCGTCGGGGCCGTTTGCCATCGCGCTCTACCTCTCGGACGACGCGGAATTCGACGCGGCGGACCGACCCATCGGGCCGCTCGTCCAGCAGTTGACGGGCAAGAACTCGCTGCCGGACATCGCCATCCCTGGGCTGGCCGCGAACACCACGCTTAGCTCGGCGGACCCCAACGCGTTGCTGCCGCCCTTCAAAGTGACGGTGCCCGCCGCGGCGATTGCGGCGCTGAACCTGAGCGGCAAGTATCTATTGGTCGTGCTCGACCCGGCGAACGCGGTCGGGGAAGAGGACGACACGCGCGCCAACAATGTCATCGTCGTCAAGATTCCCTGAGTCGGCAGCGGCGGTTCTCCGTGGAGATGCCGCCGGGCACGATCCAATCGGGCCAGGAAGCGGGCCGTTCGCCGGGCAAGGGCGGGCGGCCCGCGATCCAGACGGGTCAAAAACATTTTGGACCGGAATATCCGCCGGGTTTTCGGGTCTCCACCTGGTAGCTGACGCCTGCAAGGGCGTGGGCGAAACGGCCTCGTGTCACCAGGCCCGGTGGGCATACCGGGCCGCGTGGCACGAGGCCAAAATTTTTTGCAGGATTGGGAACATTAAGCTCGCTTTCTTCCTCGCACCTTTCGTAAGCTAAACCGCTCGACGCCATGAACCTTCGCCCCTGTCTCCTCGCGCTTGCCGCTGCCACCGTGCTCTGTCCGGCGCACGGTGCGCCCGCCCCGGCCACCCGCCCCACGCCCTTGCTGGGCGAAGCGCCGCGCGCCGTCGCCCGTGCCTCCGCCACGGCGGCCCAGGCGTTCCTCCCGACCGTCGCCGCCACGTACGGCGACAGTTCCTACGGACTGGTCGTGGACACGTCGAAGCGCGAACAGGCGCGCGTGTTCTTCCAGACGGTTTACCAGTCGTCGACGAACGTGCCGAGCGGCTGGACGGGCAGCATCGCGGGGGGCGCGGCGGGCACGACTTCCCAGGAGTTCCGCGACGCCGTGGCGCGGCGGGTCAATTATTACCGCGCGATGGCCGGAATGCCTGCGGCGGTGACGCTGTCGGACGCCTACAACGCCAAGGACCAGCAAGCGGCGTTGATGATGAGCGCCAACCACGCGCTCAGCCATACGCCGCCGCTCACCTGGCTGAATTACACCGTGGACGGCGCGACCGCCGCCGGGAGTTCCAACATCAACTACGGCAGCAACGGCCCCGACGCCATCGACGCCTACATCCAGGACCCCGGCGCGAGCAACGCCGCCGGCGGGCACCGGCGCTGGGTGCTCTACCCGCCCTCGGTGCTGATGGGCACGGGCGACGTGGACGGCACGGGCAACCACGATCAGGCGAACGCGCTCTGGATCATGGACCGGGCGGGCTTCCTGGGGGATGAGCCGCCGACGCGCGACGGGTTCGTGGCCTGGCCGCCGGCGGGCTTCGTGCCCTACCAGACGGTGTTTCCGCGCTGGTCGTTCTCGGTGCCCGGGGGTGACGTGAGCGCGGCGACGGTGACGATGCAGCGCGCCGGGCAGGCGGTGGCGGTGCGCCAGGAGATCATCGCGCCCGGCTACGGCGACAGCACGGTGATGTGGGTGCCGGACGGCCAGGGGACGGATTTCATGACGCCGACGGCCCCGGCGGGCGGTGGGGACGTGGTTTACAACGTTTCGGTGACCAACGTGCGGGTGGGCGGCGCGCTGAAGACGTTCACCTATCAGGTGACGACCTTCGACCCGAGCAAACCGGGCGCGGACACGGTTCTGCCGACCCTGAGCGGCCCGGCGCAACCCGCTGTCGGCACGCCGAACAGCTACCGGTTCGACGCCGTGCCGGGCGCGACCGGCTACCGGTGGACGGCGTGGCCGGTGACGGCGCTGACGCTGAACCTCAACGCCGAGGGCGGCATGGGCGCGGCAACCGCCTTTCCCGCTGGAACGGATCTGACCGCGAACACGGCGGGCCAGAGCGGCGCGGCCGCGTACCAGCTCAACAGCGGCCCAGCCAGCGGGTCGCCGCAAGCCGTGCTATCCGGGGCAACCGGCGCGAGCCTGACCGTGGACGCCGCCGTGCTCCCGGCGGCGGGCAGCGCGCTGCAGTTCCGGTCGAAGGTGGGGTTCAACACGGTCAGCGAGACGGCGGAGGTCCAGGTTTCCAAGGACGGGGGCGCGAACTGGCAGGACGTGTACTCGCAGGTAGGCACGGGCCAGCCAGAGGCGGGGTTCACGGCGAAAAGCGTGGACCTGAGCGCGTTCGCCGGGCAGTCGCTGCGGGTGCGGTTCGTGTACTCGGCGCCGTACGGCAAGCTGTTCTACCCACGGATCTCGGACGCGGGCTGGTTCGTGGACGACATCACGGTGACGAACGCGCGTAGCGTGGGCACGGCCCGGCCCACGGCGCTGGCCGACGGCGCGCTGAGCTTTGATTTCTCGCCGGCGGCAGGCAGCTACGCGTTGCAGGTGACGCCGCTGTTCTTCGGCGGCTACGCGGCGGACGCGGGTCCGCTGCTGTTCGTGGACGCGAAGACTGACAGTGGGGGTGGCGGCAGCGGTGGCGGCGGCACGGGCGGCGGCGGTATCGGTGGCGGTGGCACCGGGACGCCGGAAGTGACGGTGACGGCAAGCGTGCCCTCGGTGACGGCGGGCGGGGGTGGGACGGGTGTATTCACGGTGACGCGCACGGGCGATACGACGGGGGAGATCACCGTGGCGTACGTCGTCAAGGGCAGCGCGGTGGACGGGACGGATTACGTGCTGCTCTCGGGCAAGAAAAAGCTGAAAGCCGGGAAGGCGAGCGTGAAGATCAAGGTGACGCCGCTGGGCGCGGCGGCGGGCGGGAGCGTCAAGCGCGTGGTCAAGCTGACGCTGCTGACGGGGGACGGGTACACGCTCGGGGCGGCGGCGAGCGCGAAAGTCAAAATTGTGTGGTGAGGTAGACAGCCGTCCTCCGGAGGTGGACGGCGACCGCCGGGCACCATGGCAAACCATTGCCGCGCAGCGGCCTGAAGGAACGGCAAAAGACCGGCGAAAGTCTCGGGGGGGGGGACTACTTGCTCACAGCCGGGGCTCAATGAGGTCCTTAAGCTTGATCATCCCCCGGCGGATGCGCGCCTTCACCGTGCCCAGCGGTTCGTCGAGCTTGTGAGCAATCTCGTTTTGCGTCAGACCGCCGAAAAATGCCATCTCGATGGCCTGCCGTTGCTCGTTGGAAAGCTGGAGCACGGCGCTGCGCACGATCCGGTTCTTCTCCAGCGCGTACACCCGCTCGACCGAGTCGCCGCCCGCCTGCGCGCCACCCACGCCGCGCTGTTCGGCGACGGATGTCTCCTTCTCCACCTCGTCCTTGAGCCGGTGGCGGCGTTGCGCGCTGCGCAAGCGGTCAATGGACTTGTTGCGAGTCAGGGTCAGCGCCCAAGTCAGCGGCTTGCCCCGGCTGCGGTCGTAGAGTTTAGCCTTATCCCAGATCTGGACGAACACATCCTGCACCACGTCCTCAGCCTCGGCCTGATCGTTCAAAACCTGGTAGGCGGTCGAGAAGATCACTCCCATGTAACGCTCGTGCAATTGCTGAAAACTCGCCCGGTCGCCACGCGCGGTGTTTTCGAGAAGGTCAATTTCCAGCAGTTCATCGGGGGTGATGGGTTGATTCGCCATAATAAAACAGGTTACGCTCGGAAACGGCGAGAATCAGCCGCCACGAAATTAGACATCAAACATACGTAGATTGCCGTATGGAGGGATGTAGGCAAGTAAAATCTCACGGATGGGATGAAATGGAAATTCTATGAAAAACCAGGGAGGACAGGGCCGTTTAGAACGCAGCAGATATGGGAAATCCCGGGTTAGAGTAGCCAGGGTGTCGCGGGATGACAACGGGGTACATACCGTACGTGAGTTGAGCGTGGACGTACTGGTGGAGGGCGATTTCGAGGCGAGTTTCCTGGCGGGTGACAACGCGCTCGTGCTGCCGACCGACACCATGAAAAACACGCTCTACGTGCTGGCGGCACGGCACGGGATCGAAGGGCCGGAGCGGTTCGGCGCGTTGGCCGGGCGATTTTTTCTGGAGCGCAATCCGGCGATGCGGAGCGTGGAACTGACGTTGCGCGAGACCCGGTGGGAGCGGCTGACGGCGGGGGATGGCGCGGTGCATCCGCAAGCGTTCCGCGCGCCGGGGTTGGGGCAGCCCGTGGCGCGGGTGACGACCGTGCGCGGGGCGGGGAGTGAGCCGAAGATAGAGGTGGAGTCGGGTGTGGACGACGTGTGCGTGCTCAAGACGGGCGGGTCGGGGTTTGCCGGGTTTTTGCGCGACGAGCTGACGACGCTGCCCGAGACGGACGACCGGTTGCTCTCCACGTTGCTGCGCGGGCGTTGGCGGTACCTCGCCGGGGAGCCTGCCGGGGGTTACGAGGCGGCCAACGCGGCGGTGCTGGACGCGATGCTGGCAACGTTTGCGCGGGAATACAGCGTGAGCGTGCAGGCGACGCTGTTCATGATGGCCGAGGCGGCGCTGGCGGCAGTGCCGGAGGTGGCCAGCGTGACGCTGGGGATGCCGAACCGGCATTACCTGCCGTTTGACCTGACGCGGTTCGGGCTGGAGAACACGAACGAGGTGTTTTGTCCGGTGGACGAGCCGCATGGGCAGATCGAGGCGACCGTGGAGAGGGCAGAAGGATGAAGGATTACGGCGCGCCGCCGACGCACGGAACGCCGCGCAGCGGGCTCGTATCCCGCGCAATATTTTCGCCGGGCCGTCCGTCCAAACGCACCACGGCGCGCGCTTCTTTTGGGACGTAACACCTTGACCCCATGATTCCCGCTCAACGCCACGACAACGGCGCTTCCGGCACGAAGCAAGCCCCGCCCTGCACCCTGGTCATCTTCGGCGCGGGCGGCGACCTGACCAAGCGCCTGCTCATGCCCGCGCTCTACAACCTCTCCGGCGCGGGCCTCTTGCCGGACGACTTCGAGATCGTCGGCGTGGACCACGCCCAAAACGACGACACAGGTTGGAAAAAAGCGCTCACCGAAACGATGCAAGGCTTTACCAAGGACAAGCACGCGGAGTTCTACACGCCGCAGCTCGACGAGGGCCAGTGGGGCTACGTCACCAAACGGATGAGCTACGTGGCGTCGGATTTCGACCAACCCGAAACGTACAAGAACCTCGGCGAAAAACTCGGCGGCGAGCGCAGCGTAGTGTTTTACTTGGCGGTCGCGGCGCGGTTCTTCGGCGTGATCGTCGATCAGCTCGGCGCGGCGGGTCTGCTCAAGCAGGAGGGCGAGCGGTTCCGGCGCGTGGTGATCGAAAAACCCTTCGGCAGCGACCTGCAAAGCGCACGTGAACTCAACGCGCGCATCCTCAAACAAGGCGACGAAGCGCAGTTCTACCGGATCGACCATTTCCTCGGCAAGGAGACGATCCAGAGCATCATGGCGGTGCGGTTTGCCAACGGGATGTTCGAGCCGACATGGCGGCGGGAGTACATCGACCACGTCCAGATCACGGCGGCGGAGACCATCGGCGTCGAGAAGCGCGCGGCGTTCTACGAGCCGACGGGCTGCCTACGCGACATGGTGCCCAACCACCTGTTCCAGCTTTTCTGCATGGTGGGCATGGAGCCGCCGAACTCGTTCGAGGCCGAGGCCGTGCGCACCGAGAAGGCCAAGCTCGTCGAGGCGACGCACCCGGTCGTGGTGGAGGAAGCCGTGCGCGGGCAGTACACGGCGGGCAAGGTATTCGACGAGGAGGTAAAGGGCTACCGCGAGGAGGAGAAGGTCGATCCGCAGAGCCGCACCGAGACGTACGTGGCGCTGAAGCTGCGGGTGGAGAACTGGCGGTGGGCGGGCGTGCCGTTTTACCTGCGCACGGGCAAGCGGCTGGGCAACCGGCGCACGGAGATCTCGGTCCACTTCAAGCCAGCGCCGTACCAGATCTTCAAGGACACGCCGGTGGAGCAACTAACGCCGAACATCGTCAAGCTGCTGATCGACCCGGAACAGGGCATGTCGCAGCAGTTCAGCGCGAAGGTGCCGGGGCCGGAGATGAAATTGGGCAAGGTGGACAACCGGTTCAAGTACGAAGATTTCTTCGAGGAAAAGCCGAACGTGGGTTACGAGACGCTGCTGTATGATTGCATGATCGGCGACGCGACGTTGTTTCAGCGCGCGGACAACATCGAGTCGAGTTGGGCGGTCGTGCAGCCGTTGCTGGACGCGTGGAAAGAGGGCGAGCCGGAGCCGTATGCCGCCGGGAGCGAGGGGCCGAAGGGCGCGGACGAGTTGCTCGCGAAGGACGGGCGGAAGTGGCTGCCGCTGACGGAATGAAGTTGCTCGATGACAGAGAACTGATAAGTCTGCGGCAGCTCTATCCTCACCAAGCCATTACCCCTGCTGCACCCCGCCCGGCAGCGAGCGTGTGTCGCCGCGCAGGTTCGCGTACGCCAGGAATCCCATGAAAAACGCCGTGAAGTAGCGCCCGCTCAGGATCGCCCACGCGCAGCACGCCACCGCGCACACCGCCCCGATTATCCGGCTGATCTGGAGCCGCCCCGGCCCCAGCACGTCGCGCATCACCTGGCCACCGTCGAGCGGCAGGATCGGCAGCAGGTTGAAGAGCGTCCAGACCCAGTTGATCCAGAGCAGGTTGTTCGCCGCCTCGCGCGCCACCAACCCGGCGCGGGTCGGCGCGAATAGGAAATCGCCCTGGCCGGTAGCCGCCAGCGCGTAACACGCAGCCAGCACCACCCCGTACAACAAGAATCCCGCCGCCGGTCCCGCCAGACTGACCACGATGTGCTGCCCGCGGGTGAGCGTGCCGCCGGGCAGGTACGTCAGACCGCCGAACTGGTAGAGCACCACGTGCGGCTGCAAGCCGAAGTGCCGCCCGGCCAGCGCGTGCCCCTGTTCGTGCACCACGATGGACACCAGCACGCACAGCAGCCACGTCACGAGCAGCAGGATGCCGTTTTCCTTGTCGTTGATGAGGTTGCCGCTCAGGATGGCGCTGCCGATCCAGAAGTAGGGCGTGATCTCGTAGGGAATCCCGAACAGGCGGAAGCGTAGCATGGTGGGTAAGGCTCAGGGCTGCCGCCGGTGGGTCGGGTGGCTTTCCGGGGATGGAAAGGCCCGTGCCGTGCGTAGCCGTGACGCCGGAACGTCCCGCACGCGGCTGCCAAACGCAACCGGGAGAAGATGCAAGCAGGGAGCAGCAGGCTTCAAAGAAGGTTCGAGATCCAAGGTGCAAAGCGTCCTGCTTCCCATCACCCGCATCTTGTCTCCTGACTCCTGTCGCCTTCCCACTTGGCAAAACCTCGCTCCGAACGTAAGGTACACGCGATACTCCCCTCCCATGCCTGACCCCGCCGCCTCCCCTTCTACCTCCGCACCCGCGCCTGCTCCGGCCCCGGCTGGGCACACGCTGGCGCTCGCCTGGGCGCGGTCCAACCCGGTCGCGGCCTCTTTGGTGGGGGGTGCCCTGGCGGTCCTGACCGCGTTTTACACCCTCGTCCACCTGTTCCCCACCGCCAGCCGCTACCTCCAAACCCCGCTGGACTGGATTCGCGGCGCGTGGAATCCGGAGACCCATTACGAACACGGCCCACTCGTGCCGTTGATCATCCTGTTCCTGCTCTGGAACGCCCTGCCCAAGCTGCGCGGCGTCGCGCCCCGGCCATCGCTCGCCGGGTTGGCCCCGTTGTTGTTCGGCGTGGGGCTGTACCTGCTCGGGGTGCGCGCGCTCCAGCCGCGCCTGACGTGGGCGGGGCTGCCCTTCATGCTCTGGGGCGGGCTGCTCTACGCCGGGGGCTGGCGGGTCGCGCAGACGCTGCTTTTTCCGGTGGCGTGCGTGTTTTTCATGATCCCCGTGCCCGGCCTCGACCAGACGACCGTCAAGATGCAGGTCATGGCGACCAAGGCCGCCGGACTGATCTGCAACCTCATCGGTATCAAGATGGAGGCCCAGGGCGTCACCCTACGCGCCGTGGACGAGAGCTTTCAATTTCAGGTGATCGGCGATTGCAGCGGCATCAACTCGCTGATGGCCATCACGCTGATGACGGCGGTCTTCGCGCACCTGACCCAGGACAAGCTCTGGAAAAAGCTCGTGCTCTTTGCCAGCAGCATCCCGGTGGCGATCATCGGCAACTTCGCGCGGCTGACGAGCATCATGATCGTGGCGAAGTGCTTCGGACAAAACATTGCGGGCGGCTGGTTTCACGAAATCTCGGCCTACGTGGTGTCGTTTCCGTTCGCGTTCGCGTCGCTGTGCGTGGTGAACAAGCTGCTCAACTGGCACACGGTCCACCTGCCGGGGATGGGCGGGGGCGGGCCGACGCGCCCGCGCCAGACGACGGACGAAGCGTTGTCCGCGTTCCCGGCCAAGACGGTCGGGTATGATTATTGAGCGAGGACAGCAGTTGCGGCGGAACGCGTCAACTTATGGGAGATCCAAAATGAAATCAGGTTTCACCTACTTCCGGCTTTGCCATGTTGTGTTCATTATCGCCTGTTGTGTTGGTACCAGCAGCGCGCTGTCCTATTTGAATCTGGTGACGCCGCACGATTGGGCGACCTGGCGGCCCTTGCTCGGGATCGCCCTCCTCTTTGCGTCGATGCTGCTGTCATTCATCGGCTACGCCAAGACGATCCAGGCCGGTTCGCATTCGTGCCAAACGACCAAGCTGCCAGCCGAGCACGGTGCCGGTGCCTGACGTTCCGCGTTCCTACTTCCGCCTTTCCCATGCTTACCAAGCACCTCTCCATTCTTCTGGCCGTCATGCTCCTGGGTCTGAGCGGCGTGTTTCTGATCCCGCACGGCGGGGGCCTCGGCCCGGCGGGCATCGCCATGTATCTGCCCGACAACATCGGCGTCTGGACGGGCAGCGACGCCGCCGTCACCGCCGAGGAGTTGGCCGGTCTCGCGCCGGACACCGGATTCAAACGCCGCTTCTACAAGGACGCTGCAGGCCACCAGATGTACGTCTCCATCGTGCTCAGCGGCACCGACATGGCCAACAGTATCCACCGGCCCGAACGGTGCCTAGTAGCCCAGGGCTGGACCCCGGAGAAATCCGCGCTCGTCCACATCCCGCAGCCTGTCGGCGCGCCGCTGGAGATCACCCGGCTCACCAACGAAAAGGACGTGCGCCTGCAAAAAGATGCCAAATCCATCGCCTTGCGCAATTTAAACTATTACTGGTTCATCGGCTCGCACGACATTACCGCCTCGCACACTCGGCGCACGCTCATCGACATCAAAGACCGCCTGCTCTACGGCGAGAACCAGCGGTGGGCCTACGTCACCGTGGCCGCCAACATCACCGACAACCTGCGCACCGACGGCCGGGGTCTCGACGCTGCCCAGACCGCCGAGATGACCGAAAAGTTCATCGCTCAACTGGTGCCGAAGTTTCAAAAGCCGTGAGGGAAGGAGCTTTGAGCTTCAAGCTTCAAGGAAGGCGAAAGTTGCAAGGAAGAAATAAGAAAACCGGTTCCTTGAACCTTCCGTCGTGAATCTTCCTTGAAGCTTGAAGCTTAAATCTTGAAGCTTCCTCCCCTTGCATTACGACTTTCTTATCGTCGGCGCCGGTTTCGCCGGGACCGTGCTCGCCGAGCGGCTGGCCAGCCAGTCCAACCGGCGTTGCTTGGTGGTCGATCACCGCGCGCACATTGCGGGTAACGCCTACGACTTCAAGGACGCCGCCGGAGTGCTGCTCCACCGCTACGGGCCGCACTACTTCCGCACGAACAGCGACCGCATCCGCGAGTACCTCTCGCAGTTCACCGAGTGGCTGCCCGCCGAGTACAAAATTCTCTCGTGGACCGACGACTGTTTCTGGCATTTCCCGATCAACCTGAACACGTTCGAGCAGTTCATCGGGCGGGCGTCCACCAGCGAGGAAATGGCCGCCACGCTGGCCGAATGGCGCGTGCCCATCGACCAGCCGCGTAACTCGGAGGAACTGATCCTCTCGCAGGTCGGCCCGGCGCTGTATGAGAAGTTTTTCCGCAATTACACGCGCAAGCAGTGGCACCGCGAGCCGCGTGACCTCGACCCGAGCGTCTGCGGGCGCATCCCGTTGCGCACCAACCGCGACGACCGCTATTTGTCGGAGAAATTCCAGGCCATGCCGCGCGAAGGCTACACGCCGATGTTCGAGCGGATGCTAGCGCACCCGAACATTGAGGTGCAGCTCAGCACCGACTACCGCGACGCCCGCACGCAGGTGACTTTTGACCACCTGATCTACACCGGCCCGGTGGACGAGTATTTCGACCATTGCCACGGGCAGTTGCCGTACCGGTCGCTGCGGTTCGAGCCGGAAACGGTCGAGACGGAGTTTTTCCAGCCCGCCGTGCAGGTGAATTATCCAAACGACCACGATTTCACGCGGATCGTCGAGATCAAGCACGTAACCGGCCAGAAATTGCCCGTGACCACCATCGTCCGCGAGTATCCGGAGGATTACCTACCCGGGCGCGAGGCGTACTACCCGCTCCCCGCGCCGGACGCGCAGGCGCTTTATAAGAAATACCAGGCGCTCGCAGAGGCGGAGCCGCGCGTCAGCTTCGTCGGGCGGATGGCGACGTACCGGTATTACAACATGGATCAGGTCGTCGGCATGGCGCTGGCGGAGTTCGAGCGGCTCCAGGCAATCGCTGCCGGGTGACGAGGGTGATTCTTGACAGTCCTGCCGAGGCGTAGCGTCGGTGGTGCGGGATATTTTCGTTCGTGACATTCAAGGGCGATTTTGATTTCCTCAGACGATACTCCCCGAACCATCCGCGCTTGGTCGCGCAAATTTTGTAAACCCCGTGAAACTACGATCCTTGGTTTGCTGCGCCGCAGCTTCGCTCCTGTTTGCGCCCGCCGTCCAAGCGGCGGCCACCAACGCCGCTGATATGGCTTCCAACTACGCAGGCCTCACCAGTTACGTGGGTGCCAACCGTGGGACTGGCTGGAATGGTGGCTTTTCCGGTTCGAGCAGCGTGAATGCCTTCTTGGGTTCATCCGGCCAGATTGACACCAGTGGGATTGCGTTTGGCGTGGGCAACGGGTTTGTCAGCCGATCTTTTGGCGCGCAATCTGGAAGTAATGGATTCCTGACAGCAGGTCAGATCTTCCAGTTCAGGCTCCAGCCCGGCACGATAGCCCCGGGCGGGCAGTTTGCGTTCAGTGTGGCCACCACCGTGGATCTTTCCACGCAGGCTAGGCTCCAGTACACCAGCGGTGAGCCAGATTATGTCTTGATGCTCACCTCTTACAGCTCAAATGGCACTGCAACCACCCAGACCATCGACACTGGCGTTGCATTTACCGGCAATGCCCTCGCGGTCGATTTCAACCGAGGTGTTGGCTCTTTCACTTTGTCACTCACCCCGACGGGCGGCGCGACCACTACCCTGACCACTCCCTACACCGGCAACGTGCTTGGCTGCAACTTTAGTGCCACCAATGGCACCACGCTGTATTTCAACAACATCGCCGTGGTCCCGGAGCCCGGGTCTGCCGTAGTGCTGGTCGCGGGCGCGGCAGGTTTGGGGCTGCTTGCAAGGCTCCGTCGCCGGTCGCTTTGAGCTTGCCTGTCATCCCGGACGCCAGCTCCGCTTAAAAAGCAACCGGCCCCTGGGAATCGCTCCCCGGAGGCCGGCGTAAACTGTTTTGGCGTGGACCGTCGGTGCCTTACGCTTCGGCCAGCACGTCCACCGGGCGCTCCTTCTTCTGGAGCGCGCGGCGCAGCTTGCTCAGCGCGATGTTCTGCAACTGGCGGATGCGCTCGCGCGTCACGCCGAACTTCTTGCCGACCTCTTCGAGCGTCTTGGGCTTACCGCCGTCGAGTCCGAAGCGCGAGAAGATGATCTTGCGCTCGCGCTCGTCGAGCACGTCCAGCAGGCCGTCCACCTCGTCGCGCAGGTTCTTGTCGCGCAGTAACTCGAACGGCGTGAACGCGTCCTCGTCGCCAACGATCTCGCCGAACTCGGTCGAATCCTCGTCGCTGATCGGCGCGTCCAGGCTCGCCGGGCGAATGCTCACCGTCTTGAGCTGCGACACCTTGCCCGAGGCGATGCCGATTTCCTCGGCCAACTCGTCGTCGGTGGGTTCGCGGCCCAGTTCCTCGCTCATCTGGAGCGAAACACGGCGCATCTTGCTGATCTTATCGACCAGGTGGACGGGCAGGCGGATCGTCTTGCTCTGGTTGGCCAGCGCACGCTTGATCGACTGCTTGATCCACCACGCCGCGTAAGTGCTCAGCTTGCCGCCCTTGGCGGGATCGAAACGCTCCACAGCCTTCATCAGGCCGATGTTGCCTTCGGAAATCAGGTCAAGCAGCGGGAGGCCAAGGTTGGCGTAATCATGCGCGATCTTGACGACCAAGCGCAGGTTGGAGCGGATCATCAACGACCGGGCTTCCTTGTCGCCCTTCTTGATCTTGGCTGCCAACACGATCTCGTCCTGCGGCGTGAGGAGAGGGATCTGGCCGATCTCCCGCAGGTAAATTTTGATGCCGGTATCTGAATCTTCAACGCCCATAAAGGTGGTTGTGAAAGGTAGGTTTTTCTGGTTGCGTCCCGTCAGCGCACCGACGAGGTTGGTTGCATTCTCAGTCTTATACGGACCGGAGATGCGCTCCGGTTTTGTCTCGATTCGTCCTGACAAGAAAAACTGTTGACAACTCTTGAATGCTCAGAGTTGGACAGAACGCCGGGTCTGGCGTTCAAAGATTTTCCCGACGATTGAGGGGCGTCGGCCCCGGAGAGACATAGGCTGTTTGGGATGCCACCATGTTGGGCGGGCCATGACTAGACTGGAAAACTTGACAGGGGTCAAGCAGAAAAATGCAGGATTTGAAAGATTTCTTCAGTTTGTCCGAGTTTGAGTGATCAGATAGGGACGGCTCTCCGCAGCCGTCCGCGGACTTCGCCATGTCAGCGCGGACGAAACCGGGTATTCAACGCTCCCCTTCACACAAGCACCACGGACGGCTGCGGAGAGCCGCCCCTACCTTGCGGAAAACGCCATTTGGTGGGACGCTTAGCTCCCCGACGGATGATCGACCCGACCCTCTCCACGCCTTTCGACCTGACCGGCGAGTTCGGCGGCATCGTGTTCACCGACGCGGGCAAACGGCGACTCCTGTTGCGTTGCGGCGATGGTCAGGAGTGGCTACTCAAGGTGCCGAAGACCATGCGCCGCCGGATGGCCGGGAATTTCCGGCCTGGTCAAACGATCCGCGTCGCCGGGGCCGAGGAGCGCGATCCGTTCACCGGCGCGAGCAAGTGGGCGGTCACGGCGGTGCTGCCGGTCGTGGGCGAAGAGGGGGTGGGCGAAGAGGGGGTGGGCGAATCCCCGGTTGTCCCGCCGCCAGTCGTGGCGATGCCTGCGGTGGCAGCTGGGCCCATCCGGGTGTGCGCGAAGAAGAACTGCGGGCGGCAAGGAGGGCGCGAGATTTTTGCGGCGCTGGAGCGCGGCCTCGCGGAGCGGGGGCTGGAGGGGGAGGTACGCATCAAGGCGGTTAGCTGCCTGGACCGGTGCAAACAAGCGCCAAACGTCGATTGGGGCGGGCGCGAGTGGACGCGCTGCACGGCGCGGGACGTGGAGAGCATCCTGGAGGGGGTGAAGGTTCGAGCTTCCGCCCCCGGCGGCCCTACTTCCCCTGAATCCTGATCACGCTCGACTCAATCCAGGTGACACGGTACGGGCCGGAGCCGGACATCGCGCCGAATTTGATGGACCGCTTGTGCCCCGGGCCGCCCGCGTCGCCCAGGAGCACGATTTTGATCGTCTTGACGTATTCGCCGGGCCGGAAATGGACCTTGCCCTTGAGCGGCTGGTAGTCCACCCCCGGCATGGCGCTGCCCCGCATCGTGTAGCGCAGGACGAAGTCGCTCTGCGTGTTGCTGCCGCTGCGGTTGAGCACGAACATCGGCGTCTGCCCCGAAGCTGCCGTTACGGTGTTCGGCACCGCCGAAATCCTCAGCACGACGGTCGGTGGGCTGACCGTCAGGTTGAAACGCGCGGCGGCGGAGACCCCGCCCGCGTTGGAAGCGTAAATCGTCACCGGGTAACGGCCCAGGCGGGTGGGCGTGCCCTGGATCAGGCCGTTGTTGGGATCTAACTCCAATTCGCTCGGCAGACCTTCCACCGCGAAGACCGTCGGGTCATTGGTGGCCCGGACGAGGTAACGGTAAAAATCGCCTTGCTCCACATCCACGTCGGCGGGGACCGTGACGACCGGGACGGGCGGCAGGTAGGCGGCCACGACGGACGGCGGGACGCCCGGCAGGACCGGTGCGACGAGGGCGAGGAGGGCAGCAAACAGCAGACGGTGGGGACGGGGCATTTCCGGGGGAGGGGACGCCCGGCGCAATTTCGGGCGGTCGCGGCGCAAAACATCGACAGACAAAGCGCGGCGGCGTGCTAGATTGTATCAGTAAACAGCCTATTTTTCCATGAGTCTTTCCACCGAAACCCCCGTCACCGCCCCGCAGAAGAAAGATACCCGTGTCGTTGAAGGACTAAACCTCGTGCTGGCCGATTCTTACGCGCTAATGGCGCTGACGCACCTTGCCCACTGGAACGTCGAGGGCACGGATTTCTTCCAGTTGCACAAGGCGTTCCAAGAGCAATACGAGGACCTTTTTGAGGCTGTGGACGAGATCGCCGAGCGCGTCCGCGCGCTGGATGCCTACGCCATCGGCGGGCTGAACGTGCTGGGCCGCACTGCCGGGATGGAGGAGTTCAAGTCGCCCATGCCTCAGCGCGACTACGTGGCGGCGCTGATCGTGGCGCACGAGAAAGTGATCGACGACGCGGTCGTGGTCCGCGACAACGCGGGCGTGGCCAACGATTTGCAGACGCAGGATCTGATGATCAAGCGTCTGGAGTTCCACGAGAAGACCGTGTGGATGCTCAAGAGCTATCTGAAGAATTGAGCGAAGCCAAAAGTCAGCAGGCGAAAGGCAAAAGTTGAAAACCACGGATTGTAGCTCGGTCCCGGTAAACTCCGCCGTTGGTTGCGGCACTTCGACGTGCCGTCAGCGTTGTGCGCTGGACGTGATCGACGAACTTTTGCGCGCTCCGCGCAACCGGGTTTCCGGTGAGGAAGTCGATCTGTTGCTTGATCTGCGCTGGCACTTGCGGCGGCGCACGGAGGCCGAAGCGGCGTTGCGCTTGTTCTGCGACCTGCGCATCCGGCTGGAAAACCGGCACTACCTGGCGTTTTTCCGGCTGCGGCGGTGGCTGGAGAAGCAGCTGGTGGCGTCAGTGCGGGTGTGCCCGGCGGCGGAGGAGCGCACGCTGCCCGTCAAGCTGGATCATTATTGCGTGGAGGCGGTCCGGCGCGTGTGTCTGTGTGCGAGTTTGGAATACGGTTCGATCATGCTCGCGCCGAAGCTGCGGTTCGGGTTCCGGCCCGTGGAAGCGGCGGCTCCGCTGGTGGCAACTGGCGAGTTGGTGGCCGCGAGATAGGTTGGGGGTTCAACGCTCCCACAGGACCCATTCGCCCCGGGTCATGGTTTCACGCAAGCCGAGGGGTAGGCTGCTCAATTGCTCCCACTGGGTGCGACTGCAAATGCCCCGGCAAGGACCGAGTTCGGCGGGGAGAACCGTCAGATATGACATGACTACGGGCGTGAGGGGACGGCGCAAATCCGCGTAGAAGAGGACGAATCCCGCCGTGTCGAAATCTTCGTCGGCGTCGATGGAAACAAGCAGCCGCTCGTCCGGTCGCGCCTCCCGGCCCAACTCCTGCGCGAGGTCTCGCAAATCCGGACTGGCGGGCGCGGGCTTGAAATATTGAAACATCGCCACCGGAAGGGTGGTGGCGATGACCAGAGGCAGCAGCCATGGTAGCTTGGTGACACGTCGGCAGAGGTCCACCGTCAACACCGCGAGAACCGGCGTCACCACGACGAGGTAACGCTCTGCCCGGTAGACCAAGCAGGCCAACGCGATCCCGAAAGCCACGCAGGTCCAGCCCAGCGCGGCGCGCTCCCGGTGGCGGGTGGCGGCGAGCGCCGCCACGGGTGCGCAGAGGCCAGGCAGCGCCCAGTCCCGCGCCAGCCACACCCAATACAGCCAGGGCCGGAAACCTTCGTCCGCCGGGTCGTGCGCGCGTAGGAAATTGCCGATTTGTTCGCGGCCCGCCGTGAGCAGCGCGTGTTCATGGTGCAACCACTGCAACAGCCACCAGGCGAACGACCCGGCGACCGTCGCCAGAAACGCGGTCGGCAAATGGTGGTGCCAACGCCGGGTGGCGGGCGTTTCGGCGGTTGTCCGTCGGTCCAGAAGGAGCACGACCACCCACGCCGCCAAGCCATAGGGAGCCTTCTGCCATGCGCCCAGCACGCACGTCAACGCGACGAACCACCACCAGCGGGCATCGCGCCGCGCCAGTCGGCAGCCCGCCAGTGCCAGCGTCAAGAACAGGGCTGCACCCGTGTCCAGCAGCGCCACGCGCGAGAAATGGATCAGGTAGCCGCAGGTTGCCAGCGTCAGGACGGTCCAGGCGGGCAGGTGGCGGTGGGCGTCGTCCGGGAAGTACACGCGAGCCAGCCACGCCGCCGCCAGCAGGCAGCCCGCGCCCGCGAGGAGCGTCGGCAGCCGCAGGGCGAGTTCGGGGTGCGTCGGCAGCAGCCGCAAGAGCGCCGCGCAAACCCAGTATTGCAGCGGCGGTTTCTTGACGCTCGGGACGAAGTTGACCGTGACCACGGAGAAGTCGCCGCGTACGAGCATCTCGCGCGCGCGGTTGGCGGTGAGCAGTTCGTCGTGGTGCCAGAGCGTGCCTGCGCCGATCTTCGGCAAGAGCAGTAGGACGAGCAACGCCGCCGCGGCCCAGGCCGTCCAGGGCGGACGCGGGGTGGTGGGAAACGGGGCAGACGGCACGTCCACCGATGCCACGGATCGCATGGATTGCCAATTCCCGCGCAGGTGGTTGATTCATGCGATGACCAGATTTATGGTCATTACAATGAGTACCCAGCAAATCACCATGCCTGCCGGGCAGTTCAAGGCACGTTGCCTCCAACTCATGAACGAGGTAAACGAACAAAGACTGGAAATAACCATCACGAAACATGGCAAACCCGTGGCCCGTCTGGTGCCGCCCGAGTTGCCCAAGCGGCGTACTCCTGCCGAACTGTACGGGTCAATGAAAGGGATGGTGACGATACTCGGCGACATCGAGGCACCGCTAGATGTGGTTTGGGATGCGGAGCGCTGAACTTGGTTCGCCGTGGAACTTTTCGCGCCCATCACCCATCTGCTCGACACGCAGGCTTGGATCTGGTTCTTCGACCAGAACCCACGTACACAGAAGTTGGCTGCTGAACTGCCGTCCGACGCGCGTTTGGGGATCGCGGCGATTACAGTTTGGGAAGCGGCCATGCTGGAAGCGAAAGGCCGGGTGCTTTTTCACCCCAGCCTAGGCGCTCGCATTCGCGAAATGAAAACGCGTAACTCTTGCGCATTGATCCCATTGTTACCGGAGATAGCGATATCGAGCGCGCGGCTCGATGCCATGCACGGCGATCCCGCAGACCGCATCGTGGTTGCCACGGCTTTACAAACCAACGCGGTCTTGGTGACATCCGACCGCAAAATCCTCGACTGGGCCGCGGCAGTTCCTGGCCGTTTGTCCGTGCTGGCAATTTGAGATTAGCAACCCGGCCCGCGTCGCGTTGACCCTCCTGCCGCCGGGTGGTAGGCTCCCCGTCCTTTTGTCCGCGCCCACGCCGTTTACGACTTTTCCATGAGCACCAGCTACAAAGACACGCTCAACCTGCCGAAGACCGATTTCCCGATGAAGGCGAATCTGGTCACGCGCGAGCCTGAACTCCTCAAATACTGGGAGGAAACGGACATCTACGGCCAGATCCAGGCCGCACGGGCGGACGCCGAGCTTTTCGTGCTCCACGACGGCCCGCCCTTCGCCAACGGCGACGTGCACATGGGTACCGCGCTCAACAAGATCCTCAAGGACCTCGTCGTCAAATCCAAGACGATGGCCGGATTCCGCGCGCCGTTTCTGCCGGGGTGGGATTGCCACGGGCTGCCCATCGAGTTCAAGGTCGTCAAGCAGGACAAGGGGCTGCCGCCGGTCGAGGTGCGCCGCCGCTCGGAGGAACTGGCGCGCAAATTCATCGACGTGCAGCGCCGCCAGTTCAAGCGCCTGGGTGTCTTCGGCCAGTGGGAGCAGCCTTATCTGACGCTCGACCCCGGCTACGAGGCCGAGATCCTGCGCGCGTTCGCGGGGTTGGTCGAACGCGGGTTAGTATACGAGAGCAAAAAACCCGTTTACTGGTCCACCGGCGCGCGGACGGCGCTGGCCGAGGCGGAGGTCGAGTATCAGGAAGAAGATGCCCCGGCGATCTATGTGAAGTTTGCTCTTACGGACGGCCCGCTGGCGGGGTTGGCGTCCATCGTGATCTGGACGACGACGCCCTGGACGCTGCCCGCGAACCTGGCCGTCGCGGTCAACCCCGGCTTCGGCTACCGGGCGCAAACGTACCGCAACCCGCACACGGGCAATCTGGAAATGCTGTTGTTGGCCAACGCGCTCGCAGAAACGTTCTGCAAAGCCACGGGCTACGTGCGCGAACCGGCGCTGGACGAACCCGGCTTCCTCGGCGGCGAGTTGGAGGGCTGGCGTTATCAACACCCGTTCCTCAACCGCGAGGGACAGGTGATCCTGGGCGAGTTCGTGACGATGGACGCGGGCACGGGCTGCGTCCACATCGCCCCCGGCCACGGCAACGACGACTACCTCATCGGGCGCAAGTATGGGCTGCCCGCGTTCTCGCCCATCGACGACGAAGGACGCTATACCGAGGAGTGTGGCGTGCCCGACCTCGTCGGCAAATACGTGTTCGACGCGAACCCGGAGGTCATCACCATGCTGCGCGGCCTCAACGCGCTGGCGGGCGAGGGGAAGATCCACCACACGTACCCGCACTGCTGGCGCTCGAAGGTGCCGATCATCTTCCGCGCGATGGACCAATTTTTCATCCGCATGGACGAACTGCGGCCCGCCGCGCTGCGCGCCATCGACGACGTGCAGTGGCTGCCGCCGTGGGGCCGCAACCGCATCTACGGCACCGTGGAATCGCGCCCGGACTGGTGCATCTCGCGCCAGCGGAGTTGGGGCGTGCCGTTGCCCGCGTTCTACGACGCGAACGGCAAGGCGATCCTCGACCCGAAGCTGATTCTGAAGGTGGCCGACCTCGTCGCGCAGCACGGCACGAACATCTGGTTCGACGCGGGCGATTCGACGATCAACGACGCGCTCGACCTGCCGCCGGGCACCACGTGGCGCAACGACACGCTCGACGTGTGGATCGACTCGGGCGTGAGCTGGCGCGCGGTCGTGCAGAAGCTGATGGGCGTGGAGGGACAGGCCGATTTGTACCTCGAAGCGACCGACCAGCATCGCGGCTGGTTCCAGTCGTCGCTGATCATCAGCGTGGCGCTGCAAGGGCATTCGCCATACAAGCAATGCCTCACGCACGGGTTCGTCGTGGACGTGGACACGCGCCGGAAGATTTCCAAGTCGGAACAGGGCCAGTACACCAAGCCGACCGTCGCCGAGCACTTCGTCGGTAAGCACGGCGCGGACATTGTCCGGTTGTGGGTGAGCAGCGTGAATTTTACCGACGAGGTGCCCTTTGGCGAGGAGATGTTTTCGCGCTTGTCGGAGACGTACCGGCGGTTGCGCAACACGTTGCGCATCCTGTTGGGCAACCTCGCGGATTTCGACGCCGCGCGGCCCGCGCCGGAGGCGGATTTCACGTTCGTGGACCGCTGGATCATGGGCCGTTTGCAGGAGGTCATCACGACCTGCCGCGATGCCTACGCGGCGTTCGAGTTCCACAAGGTTTACCACACGCTCAACCAGTTCTGCGCGGTGGACCTGAGCAGCCTCTACGTGGACATCACGAAGGATCGGATGTACTGCGACCGGCCCGACGCCCCGCGCCGCCGCGCCACGCAGACCGTGATGCACGCGGTTTTCGACGCGCTGTGCCGGTTGCTCGCGCCGCTGTGCCCGTTCACGGCGGAGGAAGCCTGGAACCACGCGGGCCGCGCGACGAGCGTGCACCTGGAGCTGTTCCCAGAAGAGACCGTGACACACCGCCGCCTGGAGACCGACCTCAAGATCGAGGATCTTCTGGCCCTGCGCGGGGTTATTTCGCAGGCAGTCGAGGCCGCGCGGCAGGAGAAGACCGTTGGCAACGCGCTGGAGGCCGAGGTGACGCTGCACGTTCCCGATCCGGCAACGCGCGAGGCGCTGACGCGGCTGGACGCCGAATTGGAGGAGTTTTTCATCCTGAGCGATTTGAAGATCACCGGCGCGGAGAGCGAGAACGCCGAGGCACCCGTGACGGCGACGCTGCGTCCGACCGAGCACCGGAAATGCGAGCGCTGTTGGCGGTTCCGGTCGGAGGTCGGCACGTTGCCCGAGCACCCGACGTTGTGCGCGCGGTGCGCGGATGCCGTGGCGGCGCGGTGAAGTCTTCGGGGTAGATTCCGAGGTGGATGGCGACCTCCGGGCGCCATGGCAAAACTCAGCAGCGAAGCTGCCTGTGTATCTGGATGGAGCGTCTATTTGGTCAGGCGGCTGCGCCGCAGTAAACCCATGGCGCCCGGAGGTCACCATCCACCCGTGTTTGCATGAATGACCGCGCAACCGGCCTAGAGAATGATGTAAGATAAACCGATGCCGCCCTCGCACGACGATCACGATTATCACGACCACGATCACCACGACCACGGCACGCTGGGCCACAGTCACGCGCCGACGGACTTTGGCCGCGCGTTTGCCATCGGCACAGCGTTGAACGTCGGCTTCGTCGTGGTGCAGGTGGTGTTCGGGTTGTTCGCGCATTCGCTCGCGCTGCTCGCCGACGCGGGGCACAACCTGGGCGACGTGTTTGGCTTGCTGCTCGCGTGGTGGGCGAGCTACCTCACCAAAACGCGGCCCACCGAACGGCGCACCTACGGCCTCGGGCGGTCGTCCATCCTGGCCGCGCTGGCCAACGGGGCGTTGCTGCTGGTGGCCGTGGGCGGGATCACCTGGGAAGCGGTCCGCCGCTTCCACGATCCCGCGCCGGTGGCCGGGGGAACGGTGGTCTGGGTGGCGGCGCTCGGCATCGTCGTCAACCTCGCCACGGCGCTGTTGTTCCTGCGCGGCCGGGAGGGCGACCTCAACGTGCGCGGGGCGTTTTTGCACATGGCGGCGGACGCGGCGGTCAGCGCCGGGGTGGTGGTCGCGGGCGTGGCGATCCTCTACACGGGCTGGCACTGGCTAGACCCGGTGACGAGCCTCGTCATCAACGCCGTGGTCGTGTACGGCACCTGGGGACTGCTGCGCGACGCCACCAACCTCGCGCTGGACGCCGTGCCGCCCGGCATCGACGCCGCTGCCGTGCGGCGCTACCTGGAAACCCTGCCGGGGGTCACGGCGAGTCACGACTTGCATATCTGGGCGCTGAGCACGATGCAGACCGCGCTCACGGTGCATCTGGTCAGGCCGGACGCGGCGGGCGGCGGCGATGCGCTGCTCGCGCAGGCTTGCGGCGAGTTGCGCGAGCGGTTCGGGATTGCGCACGCCACGATCCAATTAGAGAGCGGCGACACCGTGCACCCTTGCGGGTTGGCGGACGGGCACCCCGTTTGAGGCGCAACGGCTTCCTCACACCGCGTACTTCTCCGCGATCCACGCTGGGATCACCGCCGCGCGCCCGGTGGCCAGCGAGATCATCGTGTAGTCAAAGTAGCCGTCGGCGCAGAGCTTGCCGTTCGTCTCGCGCAGAATCTGGAAATGCACGGTCACGCTGTCCTTGACGATGGCGTCGATCCAGGTGCGCACGATCATCACGTCGCCCAGCCCGAGCGCGCGTTTGTACTGGACGTGCGCGGTCTTGACCACCCAGCCGAACCCGTGTGCGAGGAACGTCTCCATCGGCATCCGGTAGCAGCGGGCCATCTGGTCGTAGCGGGCGGCCAGCACGTAGTCGAAATACTTCGAGTTGTGGACGTGCTGGTTCATGTCGATGTCGTCCGGGCGGACGGGCATGACGGTCTCGAACCGGGAGCGCAGCGGGATCAACGGGGCGGAGGTCGGTTCCATGGGGAGTGGGCCGCGCACAGCCAACGCCTTCCCACGCGCCGATGCAAACGGCGTGTTCGTCTTTTTCTCGAATCAACTGGGCTGCGTGGGGTCGATCCTGGTGTCGGTCGCGTTGACGGTGATCATCGTGCTGTTGCTGCGCGGGTGTCACGGGTAATCGAGCGAGGGAGGGATTCGCGCGGCGGGTGTTTGCGGGTATGATGCGGACACCCCCCATGAAACCCCCGTTCTCCCTGCTGCTGACCGCCGCGCTGGGCCTACTGCTCACCGGGCAAACCGTTGGCCTCGTGCCCGCGCGTGCCGCCGACGATGATGCCAACAAGCCGCTCTGGCTGGGCAACCCCGGCGTGGACATCGACCAGGTTCGCGCCCGCAACCGAGAGCGTTACGAAGCCGCGATGCACTGGGAAATCGACCAGAATCTCGCCGCCTACGAGCGCATCGGCAAAAAAGACCCGCGTTGGGACGAGGCTGTTCGAGAAACCATCCGCAATTCGTCAAATTACGCCGCCGACCAGCCCGACAGCGCCGCCGCGTGGGACCGCCAGAAGGCAGCATGCGCCCGGGCGTTGGCCGCCGGTTGCGACGACCCGCTGGTCGTCTTCTTGAAGGTGCGCACCGGCAACTATTCGTTGGATACTTCCGACGAACAACTGGCCCGGTTTTGCACCGAGGCCGAACGGACCTTCGCCGCGAGCAGCTATTCGCCGTTGCGCAAGTTCTACGCCGCCTTCCGCACCGCGCAGACGGACATGCTCACCCGGCGGTCGGCGTACGGCAAGGTCGGCCAGCCGCAGGTGGGCGAGCAGGACCCGGCGGCGTCGTGGGCCGAGGGCACCGACATCCGGACCGCGTATCAGCACGGGCTGACGCAATTCAAGACGCTGCTCCAGGACCCCGCCGTGCCGCCGGCCCTCTACTACGACACGGCGACGAATTTCTTCGACGTGGCCAGCAGCGACCCCATCGGGCGCGAGGAAATGCTGGTGCCGCTGGAGAAATTCTTTGCCGACGGCGACTTCAAAGAGCAACGGCCCGCCGTGGTGAAAATGTTCGAGGGCCGCTTCTGGACGGCCTACGCCTGGGATGCGCGGAGCATCCTCGGCACGGATAACATGAGCGACGAACTGAAAGTGGTGTTCTTCGGGCGGGTCGCCAAGGCCCGGACGGCGCTGGAGGCAGCGTGGGATCTCGACCCGACGCAATCAGACGTGGCGGTCAACCTGCTCAACGTTGCCGGGGACCAGAGCAGGCCGTGGTCGGAGCTGGACCAGTGGTTCCGGCGGGCAATGGACACCAAACCCAACAACCACGCGGCGGCCATGCTCTACCTGCACTTTCTCGGGCCGAACTGGGGTGGCAGAGACAGGCTGAAGAACTGGGAGCGCAACGAACAGCGGATGATCGAGTTCGGGCGGCGGTGTTTCGCCACGCGGGACGCGGCGTCACAGATGCCCATCATGCTGCTCACCGCGCACTGGCGGATTGCGACCAAGTTCCGGCACAACGACCCGGGCTATTGGCGCGATCCCGGGGTGTGGCCGGACGTGCAGAAAGTGTACGAGTTTTTGCTGAAGGAGCGACCGGATGTCCCGGCGTACCGGACGGATTACGCGATTTACGCCTGGCGCGCGGGCGACTGGCGCGTGGCGCACGAGCAGTTCGAGATCGTCGGCGACAACCCCGACCCTGCCGAGTACCGTTATTTCAATTACACGCGCCAGCAGTACGACGACATGCGCCGCGAGGCCGCCGAGAAGGCCAAGGCGGGGCAGTAGTCGAGGGCGAGGGAGACGCCTCCCCCGGAATAGCCGCTCAAACCGCACGGCTTGGCTGCCTGCCGGGCTCCAGGCGACGGCGCAGGCGCGCCGCGTCCTGCACGGGGGGCGTCCCGAAGAGCCGTTTGAACTCGCGGCCAAACTGCGAGGCGCTTTCGTAGCCGACGCGCGTCGCCGCCACGCTGGCGTTGCAGCCGTCGTGAGCCATCAGGGAACGGGCGCGATGGAGGCACACTTGCTTGAGATACTGCAAAGGCGAGGTGGCCGTCACCTGTTTAAAGTTCTGGTGAAAGACCGAGGCGCTCATGCCCGCGCGGCGGGCGAGTAATTCGGTGGTCAAAGGCTCGGCAAAATCGGCGTGGATGCAGCGCAACACCCGCGCAATGCGGCCAAAATGCGCGCTGTGGTTGGTCAAGGCGCGCAGGGCCGGACCCTGTTCCCCACGTAGGACACGGTAGACCACTTCCCGGGCCAGCGCCGGACCAAGCACGCGGCTGTCGACGGGCGAGCGCAGGCACTCCAGCAGCCGGATGACACTCCCGCTCAACGCGGGCGAGAGCGGACTGAAGGCAATGCCGCGCGGTGCCGCGACCGCTCCCTCCCCGTGGACGGGTTCGTCCATCTCCAACAGCATCTCGGCCAGGGCAGCCGGTTCGAGCGCGACCGTCACCCCGAGCAGCGGTTCCTCCGGGCTGGCGTCAACTTCGCACTCGAAGGGCAGCGGCACCGTCAGGACAAGATAGTTGGACGGATCATAGTGGTAGGTCTGCGCGCCCAGGTAGCCGCGTTTGCGACCCTGTCCGATGATGACGATCTCGGGTTGGTAAACTACCAGATGACGCGCGACCGGGGCCGAGGCCCGCCAGACCTCCACGCCCGGCACCGGCGTCGGATGCGTTCCGTCCCGGACCGCGACCGCCGCCAGCGCCGCCGCCAGACGCCGTTGGCTACCCTCTTGGGCGTCGTCCGCCAGTTTGTCGTGCATGGCGTAGATATATAACAGGCCAACGCCATCCGCGTCAGGGAATTCTGCGGCGGCCCGTAGAAATAGGCTAACCATCCGCAGGAACCGGCCCTTGAGTCCACACCGCCGCAGCCTTCTATTGGAGAAACACAAAACTTATGAAAACACGACGACTCGGAAACAGTGATTTGGAAGTCTCCTCCCTCGGTTTGGGCTGCATGGGCATGAGCGCCTTCTACGGCCCACCCAAGGACCTGCAGGAAATGACCTCGCTCTTGCACGCCGC
>CAXTBX010000065.1:0-28136 GCA_964242205.1 uncultured Chthoniobacterales bacterium | reverse complement strand
CATCTCGGCGAGTTGGTCCCAGGTGATCGACTTGCCGCCCGAGCCGATGTAGTTCACGTAGACGAACATCGTGAAGGGGTAGTTAAACTTTTTCAAGATGGGCCAGGCCGTGTCGTAACCGGAGGAATAGCCGTCGTCGATGGTGACCACGGCGGACTTGGGCGGAATGTCCTTGTCGCCGCGCCGCCACGCGAGGAAATCCTGCATCGGGATGACCGAGAAGTTGCCGTCCTTGAGCGCCTGCATCTCGCGCTCGAACTCGGTGGGCGTCATCGCCAGCGGGTCTTTCGGGCGGGGCTTTTCTTCGAGCCGGTGATAACAAAGCACCATGACTGCCGCGCTCTTATTCACAGCGGGCGCGGCGGGTTTGGCGACCGTCGGCGCGGCGGTGGCGGTGGCGGCAGTATTGGCCGTCTTCGACTGCGTCGTGGCGGGGACAGGCGTGGGGTCGCCGGGAGCAGGCGTGGCGGTGGTAGCCACGGGCGCGTTGCCCGCTTTTTTCTTGGCGACCAGGGTCTTGATTTTGCTGCAACCCGGCGCGGTCAAGGCCAGGAGAACGAGGCAACGCACCGTCGCGGCGGTTTTGGCGGAGAAATTTTTCATGTCGGCGGCAGGTAAAATACACGGCGGCGGGCAGAAGGCGACCCTCAGAATACCCGGCTAAGCATTGGTGTGAGAAAGCAGGCCAAACGATGCGATGACTGCGGGCGGTGTCAAGCGCTGCGCCGCGTTAAAACGCGGATTCCGAAGACTCTTCAGGCGGGCTTTTCCTCCACACCCGCCACGAGGCGTTTACGCGCGAGGAAGTGCGCCACGCCGCAGCAAACGATGGCCCATGCGCTGCCCAACCCCCACCCGGCGAGGACATCCGTCGGGTAATGCACGCCGAGGTACACGCGGCTGCTGCCGATCAGCGCGATGAGCACCACGGCCACCACGAATAGGTAGACTTTGGTCCGCAGGTCGGGGCTGGCGCGGGCCAGCAAGGCAGCCATCGTCAGATAGGCGACGGAGGACAGCATGGAATGGCCGCTCGGGAAGCTGGCGGTCGAAATGTCCGTCAGATGTGGCACGACGGAGGGCCGGGGACGGTGAAACGCCGCCTTGACGGCCAAAGCCAGGATCGTGCCGCCCACCACCGACACTAGGACGACGCTCAGCAGCCCTCGGCGGCGTTGCAAGGCGAGGTAACCCGCGACCACGCCAGTCACGAGGCCGATGCCCGCCACGCCGCCGAACGCGGTCAGGTCACGCGCCACTTGCAACAGCCACGGCGGACCGATGGGGACCGCCAGATTATCGGGCTGGCGCAGGGCGAGGAGGACGCGGTCGTCGAACTTGTTGGCGTCACCCTCGACGACTTCCTCGGCCAGCGCGACGAACGTCCACAGGCCGATCACGGCACAGAGGATCGTCAACAGCATGGCCACCTCCAGGCGGCCTGCGCGGCGGACGTAACCGAGGAAGTTGGAAATGGCGACGGGTAGCTTGGGCATGAGGAAAAATGTTATTCCGCCACGCGGCCATTAATGACCTGCTCGCGGTGACGCTCTTCGGCGTCCACCAACGACAGGAAAATCTTTTCTAACTGGCCGCCTTGACCCCCGTGCTGCCGCCGTAGTTCCTCAACCGTGCCGAGGGCGATCAGGCGTCCGTGGTTGATGATCCCGATGCGGTCAGCCATCTCCTCGGCGACGGAAAGCGTGTGGGTGGACAGGAAAATCGTGCAACCCGCCTGGCTGCGCGCCTTGAACTCGTCCTTGACGATGCGCGCGTGCATCGGGTCGAGGCCGACCATCGGCTCGTCGATGATGAACACGCTCGGGTCGTGCAGCAGGGCCGCCGCGATGGCCACGCGCTGCCGGGTGCCGTGGCTCAGATTTTCGATCAGTTCGTTGTGGTAGTCGTGCAAGTGGAATTGTTCGAACAACGCATCGCTCTGCGTGGCGATGCGTTCGCGGGGCAATTCGTAGATTTCGCCTACGAAACGCAGGAACTCACGCGGGGTCAGTTTTTCGTACAGGAACGGGAAATCCGGCACGTAGCTGATGAGCCGCTTGGCGGCGGTAGGGTCGCGCTGAATGTCATACCCCGCCACCCGGACGCCGCCCGCGCTGGGCTTCAACAAACCGGTGAGCATCTTGATGGTCGTCGTTTTCCCCGCCCCATTCGGACCCAGGAACGCGAAAAACTCTCCCTGCCGGATGTCGAGGTCCAGCCCGTCCACGGCGCGGAGAGCACCGAAATTTTTCGTCAGGCCGGTGGTTTGGATCATGGGAAAACGGGTGCGGGCGGACCGGCGTCAGGGGTTGAGCGCGCCGTCGAGCAGATCGACCCCGGCGAACGTGCGCACGGCCAGGATTTGCCCGAGCTGGTTGAGGTGAACGCTGGCCTCCAAGCCGTTGGCATCTTTGAGGGTAACCACGTAGGTCTCGATTTCGTCCCGGTTCAAGCGCAGGCGGCCATGGCGAGCCGTGACCGTTAGTCCGCCCGCCTGCTGCTGCTGGAGCCGGGCGAAACTAGCCGGATCAATGCCCATGGCGCGCAGTTCTGGCCGGTCGAGCAGATGGGCGACCGTGCCGGTATCCTCGGCAAGCGTTTCGTCGCCGCGCTGGGCCGAGTAGTGCCAGACACCGCTGGCGGGGTGCCCGTCTAGCTGCACGGTCGTTCCGGCGTTGTGCGGCAGGCCCGGCGGGTGGAATACGGCGGACAAGCGCAGCGCGCGGACCTCATTGGTTGCACCGAGGTCCACCGAGCCGTGCAGCACCACGTTCTGCCGCCCGATCCAGGGGAGGTCGGTGCTGAAGCCGCCCACGGCGCTCAACTGGCGCGTGCCGCTTTCCGCGCCGTCCGTCTCCGACGGGAGCCGGTGCGGCTGGAGGTGCAGGTTGCCGATGCGTTGGTGCTGGTGGTACACCACGAGGTCGGACGCTTCTTCGTGCAGGAACATCAGCTTCCACAGGTAGGCCGTCGGCACTTCCAAGGCGTCCGTATTCCGGGGCGACCATTCCAGGCGCACGAGCAGACAGGTCATCCCCAACCAGAAAGCGATGATGCCCACGACGAGCGTCCGGTAGAACACAGCCCAGAATAGAGCAAAGGCCGGGCGTTCTTGCAAACCTCGCGCTCCCATCCGGCCAAACCGCCGGGGAAAGCCGTTCTTCTTGCACACGGGTCGGACCTGGTGATTTTCGGATGAAGGTAGAACACAAAATCGTCGCGGCATTCATCATCGGATTTCTGGCCGTGGTGCTGGTGGGCGCGGCCACATATTCCAACGCACGCAGCCTGCTAGAGCGCAACGGGATGGTGGTCCACACCTACCAAGTTCTCAGCAGTTTGGACGACCTGCTCAGCAACGCTGACGAGATGCAGAGCGGCGCGCGCGGCTACCTGCTCACGGGTAGGGACGAGTTCTTACAGCCGTTCCAGACGGGCGCTGGCGAGGCGCAACGCATCCTGCCCGAGGTGCGCAAGATGACCGCCGACAACCCCGTACAACAGCGCAACCTGGACCAGTTGCAAAGCTCGTTCGACCGCGCCCTGCAAGGCGTCCGGGCGGAGGTCGCCGCCCGCAAGGCTCAGCGGGACGGGACCGTGCCTAGCCTCGGGATGCAGGACAAGCAGAACATGGATCAGGTACGGGCCGACATTGCGGTGCTCAAAGCGCACGAGAACCGCTTGCTGACCGAGCGCGACGAGCGTTCGCGCATGAGCGCGCGGCAAACGCTGGGGAATTTTGCCGTGCTGTTGGTGCTGGCGGTGGTGTTGGTGCTGATTTTTTACACGTTCATCCGGCACGACCTAAAAGCCCGGCGGCGCGCCGATGCCGCCCTGCGCGAGAGTGACAAAAAGATGCGCGGCGTGATGGACAGCGCGCCGGACGCGCTCCTGATCACCGACGAGGCGGGCACGATCCAGTTGGTCAACGCCCAAGCGGAGCAACTGTTCGGCTATCCGCGCAACGACTTTACCGGAAAGCAGATCGACGACCTGCTCGTCGCGCGGGCCGCGACCGACAAGGATGAGGCGGAAGAACCGGTGCGGTTGGCCAAGGACAGCGCGTTGCGCGACTTCCGGTCACTCGGGGCGCACTTCGATGGCGTGCGCCGGGATGGGAGTACTTTTCCCATCGACCTGAGCCGCAGCGTGGTCCAGATGGGCGAGGAACGCATCAACATCAGCGCCGTGCGCGACCGCACCGCCCAGCAGCGGGCCGAGGAGGCGTTGCAAAAGTATTCGCTCGACTTGGCGCGATCCAACGCGGAGCTGGAGCGTTTTGCCTACGTCGCCTCGCACGATTTGCAGGAACCGCTCCGGATGGTCAGTTCCTACACTCAACTTCTCGCCAAACGCTACAAGGGCAAGCTGGACGCCAGCGCGGACGAGTTCATCGCCTACGCGGTAGACGGCGCGAGCCGGATGCAGAAGCTCATCAACGATCTGCTCGCGCTCTCGCGGGTCGGCACGCAGGCCAAGCCGAGCGAACCTGTGGACACGGGGGCGGTTCTAAAGCGCGTGGTAGCTGACTCCCAGATGGCCATCGAGGCGGCGGGTGCGACCGTCCAGGTGCCCGCCGACATGCCGACCGTGCTCGCCGACGGCACGCAGATTGGCCAGTTGTTTCAGAACTTACTCGGCAACGCACTGAAGTTTCGCGGTCCTGAGGTGCCCCGCGTCGAGATCAGCGTCGAGCCCAAGGACGAGGGGCGGTGCTGGGAATTTGCCTTCAGGGATAACGGCATCGGGATCGAGCCGCAGTATTTCGAGCGGATTTTTATCATTTTCCAGCGCCTGCACAGCAAGGAAAGCTACCCCGGCACGGGCATCGGGCTGGCGATCTGCAAAAAAATCGTCGAACGACACGGCGGCAGGCTCTGGGTCGAAAGCGCACCAGGCCAGGGAACGACATTCTTCTTCACCTTCCCGGCAGCGGCGTGATAGAAGGGTCGTGACGTGCGAAACTCATTCCCCACCATGCGCCCCATCGAAATCCTGCTAGTCGAAGACAACCCTGGCGACGTGCGCCTGACACAGGAGGCCCTCGGCGAGGCGAAAGTGCGCAACAACCTGGCCGTGGCGCGTGACGGTGTCGAAGCTTTATCTTACCTGCGCCGCGAGCCGCCTTTTGAGGAGGCGACGCGCCCAGACTTGGTGCTGCTAGACCTCAACTTGCCGCGCAAGGACGGGCGCGAGGTGTTGGCCGAGATCAAAAACGATCCCGAGTTGCGGCGGCTGCCGGTTGTCGTCTTGACAACTTCGACGGCCGAAAAAGATATACTGGAAAGCTATAATCTCTACGCCAATTGCTACATCAATAAACCGGTGGATCTCGACCAGTTCGTCGGCATCGTGTCTTCTATCGAGGATTTCTGGCTGACCATCGTCAAATTGCCGTCCTAAGCACGGCAGGCAGCCCACCGGGCGAGGCCCGGCGCTACTGGACGGCGGGCGGTTTCGGTCCGATAGTCACCCGCTTTCAACTTGTCGCATGACCGTCACACCGCTTATCCGCTTGCTCCTCATCGAGGACAATCCGGGTGACGCGCGTCTGGTGCGCGAACACCTTGCCGACGCTTCCGGGAGCCAAAACTTTCACCTGACCCACGCTAGCACGCTAAGGGAGGCCGTTGGCTTCGCCAGCAGCGACGAAGAGCCCGACATCGTGTTGTTGGACCTGAGCCTGCCGGACAGTTTCGGTTTGGATACGCTTGCGCGCTGGCAAGCCGCCGCACCGGCGGTGGCCGTGATCGTGCTGACCGGCTCGGATGACGAGGCCCTCGCCGTCGCGGCGGTCCGCGAGGGTGCTCAGGATTATTTGGTTAAGGGGAACATCGACGGCGCGCTGCTCGTCCATTCGCTGCGCTACGCCATCGAGCGCAAAGGCGTGCAGGAAGCGTTGCGCCAAGCCAAAGACGACCTCGAACGCCGGGTCGAGGAGCGGACGGCGGAGTTGCGCGAGATCAATTCACGGCTGCAAAACGAGATTGCCGAGCGCAGCCAGGCGCAGCAACGGGCGGCGGAGCTGCTGGAAAGCGAACGAATCGCCCGCGCCGAGGTGGAAAACGTCAACCGCAGCAAGGACGAGTTCCTAGCCATGCTTTCCCACGAGCTGCGCACCCCGCTCAACGCGATCCTCGGCTGGTCGGAGATCCTGCGCGCCGAAGAGTCGAGCGAAGCAGAGTTCCGCGAGGGCATCGCGGTCATCGAACGCAATGCCAAGGCGCAGGCGCGGCTGGTGGAGGACGTGCTGGAGGTTTCACGCATTATCTGCGGCAAGGTACACCTGACTATCGGACCGGTGGACCTTGCCGCCGTGATCGACGCCGCCCTCGCCAGCGCGCACCCGACCGCCGCCAATAAAGGGGTCGCCCTGCACCGGGAATTCAACGCACTGTCGCAGACTTCGCCGGGCGACGCCGTTCGGTTGCAGCAGGTGGTCTGGAACCTGATTTCCAACGCCATCAAATTCACTCCTGCAGGTGGTGAAGTAACCGTACGAGCCTCGCAGACCGACGCGCAAACGACCATCGAGGTGGCCGACAGCGGCATCGGGATCAAGGCGGATTTTTTGCCGTTTGTCTTCGACCGTTTCCGGCAGTCTGACGGATCGATTACCCGCAGCCACGGCGGCCTAGGGCTTGGATTGTCCATCTCCCGGCATCTCGTGGGGATGCACGGTGGCACCATCGCGGCCCACAGCGAAGGCGAAGGACTCGGCGCGACCTTCGCCGTCCGGCTGCCGTTGCAACTGACTCCGGCGGCCCAGACCGCCTTTGACCAGCCGCCTGCCGAGCCTAAACCTTCGCTGGACGGGGCATTGGCTGGGGGTTGTCTGGCTGGAATTTCGGTTCTCGTCGTGGACGACGAGACGGACTCGCGGCGCGTGCTCATGCGGCAGTTGTCTCGCGCGAAAGCCGAGGTACGCGAGGCAGACTCCGTGGCGCAGGCGGCGGGGATGCTGGAAAGCTGGACGCCCGACGTGTTGATCAGCGATATCGCTATGCCCGGCGAGGATGGCTACAGCCTGATCCGTCGACTGCGGTCGTCGCACAAGGCAGCGTTGCGTGCGTTGCCCGCCATCGCCCTGACGGCGTTCGCGCGGACGGAGGACCGGGCACGCGCGCTGGACGCCGGTTTTCAGACGCACCTGCCAAAACCGTTCGAGCCGGTGGCGATGCTGTCGGCAGTCCGCGCGCTGGTGCCGTCTCCGACGGCGATTGCTTCTTGATCGCAGCAGCCGTGCGGCTCAGGGAATGATCAGCGTCATCCCTGGCTTCAGCTTAGTCGGACTCGGTACTGAATTGAGATTGGCGTCCTGGATGTCCTTGGCACGCGCCTTGTTCTTGTAAAATTTGCGCGCGATGCTCGCCAGCGTGTCACCCGGCTGGACGACGTACGACTTGGAGCCGGGCGCGGGCTTTTTGCCACCTGCCGCCGACGTCGGCGCGGTGCCGTTGGCCGCGAGCGCCGGGTTATCGCGCGCGGCGAGCTGCTTGCGCAGGTCGGCGTTGTCCGTCTTGAGCTTCACGGCCTCCGCATGGGTGATCAGTGTGCCTCCCGCCAGCTTCGTTGCCAGCGTCAGTTCCAGCCGCGCCAGGCTGGCCTGCGCTTCCTTGACGTGCAAACCGTTCGGCGAAAGCTCCATGTAACGCCGGAAATGATGTACCGCGCCCACCTCGTCGTTGAGCTTGTCGGCGTAGATGAGTCCGAGCCGGAAATGCGCCTCGGAGGTCTTGGCAGTCCCGTCTAACGCCTGCTCGTAGGCGTTCACCGCCCCACGAAAGTCCCGTGCCGCCTGCCGTTGCTCGCCCTGATCCATGCCGCGCTCGGTGCGGTCGAACGGCGAGCGGTCACAGCCGAAACTCAGCACGACCAGCCCACCTAGCAACAGGACGCCGCTTGTGCGGGCGGCAAAAGTCGTTCGGAACGGCGTCATGGATCACAAATCCAGCTTGTCCAACGCCTTGATGGTGTGCTTGAGCATTTCCAGCCGCGCGGCCCACTTGTAATTTCCGGCGATGACGTGCCACGGCGCACCGACGGTCGAGGTTCGGTCGAACATTT
This sequence comes from uncultured Chthoniobacterales bacterium, assembly GCA_964242205.1. Classification (GTDB taxonomy): domain Bacteria; phylum Verrucomicrobiota; class Verrucomicrobiia; order Chthoniobacterales; family SZAS-18; genus CAHJWO01. The sequence continues at coordinate 20,069 of CAXTBX010000065.1, read as the reverse complement.
CCTCCGCCGCCGCGTTATGCTCGTCCCACTTGCGCCGGTTGCGCCAGTCCTCCTCGCTGATCTTCCAACTCTTGTAAGGATCGGCTTCGCGGCGCTTGAACCGAGTCAGTTGCTCCTCCTTTGTGATGTGGAAGTAGAACTTCACGACGGCGGTTTTATCGTCCAGAAACAGCCGCTCGAACTCGTTGATCTCGCGGTAAGCGCGTTTCCATTCCGTTTCGCTGGCGAAATTCTCAACGCGTTCCACCAGTACCCGCCCGTACCAAGAACGGTCGAAAATCGCGATCTGCCCACGCGGCGGCAGCTTGTTCCAAAAACGCCACAGATAATGGCGTCCGTACTCCTCCGCGGTGGGTTTGACGGTCGAATAAACGCGCATCGTGCGCGGATCGAGTTTTTCGACCAGCCGTTTGATGGCCCCGCCCTTCCCGGCGGCGTCCGGGCCTTCGGCAACGACGATCAGGCTGTGCTTGCCGTTCTCGGCGAGCTTGAGTTGCAGCTTGATCAGCCGGAGCTGGTACTCCTTGAGCTTACCCTTGTAATGCTCTTCGGTGAGGTCTTGGGATTGGTCCAGTTCGTCCAAAGAGATCCGCTCGACGATGGCAGGCCGGGGCAGGGTCGTTTCTCGCTCCATACGCAAGGGGGTCGTGGGAAGGCTGTCGCAACGGAGACTAAAGGGGGATGGCTTCGTCGGCCAGCAACACTGGGATGCCGTCGCGGACCGGATACGCCACCGTTCCGTCCGCGCGGACCAGGGCTTCCGCGAAGTCTTCAGACATAGAGGCAGCCGCGCCGTTCGGCAACGTTTCATTCTGTTTCCGAGCCACCGCCCAGCGTTCGTGTGCGCGAGCAAACTGCGCCGGGTCCGCCGGGGCGAGCGATTGGCCGCTTTGCGGACAGCGCAGCAGAGCCAACAGGTCGGCAGGGATCGGGTGGGCGGACATGGCGGTCAATATTTCGGCACGGTGGGATCGACCTCTTTCGACCACGCCTCTATGCCGCCGGTGACGTTGAGCAGCTTGGAAAAGCCCGCCTCCTGCAACGTGCGCAGCGACTGCTTGCTGCGCTGGCCGTTTTTACAAAACAGCGCGATTTCCTGCGCGCTGTCGAGTTCGCTCATCCGGGAAGGCAACTCACTCATGGGCAGCAACTTCGCACCGGGGATGCGGGCGATGTCGAACTCGTAGGGTTCGCGCACGTCAAGAAGCAGCAGATTTTCCCGCGCATCCAATCGGCGTTTGAGTTCAGCGACCCCGATGACCGGCACGGCCTCGCGCGAAGCCTCGTCGGCGACGGCCTGCGGCACACCGCAAAATTGCTCATAATCGATCAGGTCGGTCACAGTCGGATTGGCGCTGCAAACCGGGCACTTCGGATCGCGCCGCAGTTTGAACTCGCGGAACTTCATCTTCAGCGCGTCGAAGTGCAGCAGCCGTCCGATCAGTGGCTCGCCGATGCCGACGATGAGCTTGACGGCCTCGATGGCTTGCATGACGCCGATGATGCCCGGCAGCACGCCGAGCACCCCGCCCTCGGCGCAACTCGGCACCATGCCGGGCGGCGGCGGCTCGGGGAACATGCAGCGGTAGCACGGCCCGCCGAGGTGCGGCGCAAACACGGTCGATTGGCCCTCGAAGCGGAAGATCGATCCATAGACGTTCGGCTTCTTCTGGAACACGCAAACGTCGTTGGACAGGTAACGCGTCGGGAAGTTATCCGTGCCGTCGATGACGATGTCGTAAGGCTCGGCGATTTGCCGGGCGTTGTCGCTGGTGAAGAGCGCATCGTACAGGTCCACCTGCACATTTGGATTGGTGTCGCGGATGCGATCCTTGGCAGATTTGATCTTTTTGCGGCCCACGTCCTCGGTGCCGTGAAGGATCTGCCGTTGGAGATTAGAATAATCGACCACGTCGAAGTCCACCAGCCCGATCCGGCCCACGCCCGCCGCCGCCAGATAAAGCGCGATGGGCGACCCGAGGCCGCCCGTGCCGATGCACAACACCCGCGCCGCTTTAAGCCGCTTTTGCCCTTCCATCGTCACCTCCGGCATGATGAGGTGCCGGGAGTAACGCGCAATTTCGTCGTTGCTAAAGCGGATGGATTCAAGCCGCGCGGGGTCAATGATGCCGCCGCGCGGAACGGCGGGAGCGGGTAGCTGGTCGGGCATAAGGCAGGGGCCAATATCCCGAACGCTGCGGCTTTGTCCAACGTTGCCCGTCGATCAGCGACCGGTATTGTACAGATCACCGTGGCTCATTTCCCAGTTCACTTTTTCGCCATAGTGATGTCCATCCCAAGAATATACCCGCACCAAAAAACCGCCCCGCCCACTACGTTGGAAAGCCGCGAAGTCATAATGCCCGTCGCGCTGGGTGCTGAGGACGTCCAACATCCCCGCCGTGCAGTCCACGCTGTCGGCCAACATGTGCCAAGAGTCGTGCGTCCGGGTGAAGACGGCGTAGCTTATCCCACGGCTGAAACCGCCCACGCCGAGGAATAGTTCCGGCTGGTCGTCGCCGCAGATGTCGAGCTTTATCTCTCTGGGCCAACCTTTCCAGCCGTTCAGGCCACCCGCCTTGTGCCATTGGCGGATGCCTTTCGGCGTCAGTGGTTTTGGAGGCTTCTCGGCAACTTGCCCCGAGAGCGGCACGGCAAAGCCAAAGCTGGCGAACAGGATGAGGACGAGCTGGTTCAAGGGTTCAAGCGTCGCACCCTCTTTCGTGCGTTATTTCCCAGCCACGCGCGCCAGCCGCGTCGCCACGTCGTCGTAGTTGACGACCGTCATGAACGCTTTGACGTAATCCGCGCGCTTGTTCTGATATTTCAAATAGTACGCGTGCTCCCACACGTCGAGCACCAGCAACGGAGCGATGCCCTGGAACGTCTGGTTCTGATGCTTTTCGGCCCCGAGGATGTGCAGGTGCTTGGAAACACCATCGTAACCCAGGATCGCCCAGCCGCTGCCCTGCACGGCCCCCGCCGTCGCAGCGAATAGCTTTTCAAAACGCTCCTGGCTGCCGAAACTCGCCTTGATCGCCTCGGCCAACCCGCCTGACGGCGTACTGCCGCCCTTTTTCATGTTGTTCCAGAAAATCGTGTGCAGCGCGTGACCGCTGCCGTGAAAAGCCAATTCGTTGTTCCAGTGACCGGTCAGCGCCGGGTCGCCGGTTCCGGCGCTGATGGCCGCGAGGGCGTCCAAGGCCGCGTTGGCCCCCTTGACGTAGGCGGCGTGGTGCAAGTCGTGGTGCAAATGCATCGTCTGCTGGTCGATGGCAGGCTCCAGCGCCTCGTAGTCGTAGGGGAGCGGCGGCAGGACGAATTTGCCGTCCTTGAAGCCGATTTCGCACTCTTTCAGCTCTCCCCCGGCGGGTTTTGGCTCGGCGGCGGCAGCCAGCAACGGTGCGGCCACCAAGGCGGCGGCACCAAGACCCAGGGTTTGAAAGGCATCACGGCGGGGAATGGGATTCATATACAAGGCTTGCGAATGTTCTTGATTGCACCGGCGGTTTGACTTGTTCTACAACCTTGGCCGGCGGCCTACCCCAATGGGTATGCCATCTTATAACGTGCGCCTCCCCCCTGCTGGCCGTTGTGCCGGGCAGGTAAACCGGCGCGTGGGCAGTGTTTAGACGGACAGCGAACCATGATTCAACGTGATTACCTCGTGATCGGCGCCGGCACGGCGGGCGTCAGCGTGTGCGAAGGAATCCGCCAGTACGACAAGCGCGGCAAGATTATCCTGGTGGGCAACGAGGTCCATCCGCCGTACTCGCGCATTTCGCTCTCCAAGCGGTTTCTCAGCGCCAAGGCCGCGCCCGTCGAGGACTCCTTTGCCCATCCGCTGTCGTGGTATGAACAACAGAAGATTGACCTGCGGTTAAACACCGTCGTCACCCAGTTCAACTTGGATCGTAGGCTTGCCGTGCTCAGCAACGGGCAGACCATCGAGTTCAAAAAGGCCTGCTTGGCGACCGGCAGCCGCTCCCTGCGTCCACAGGTCGCGGGAACGAATCTGGGCAACATCATCTATCTGCGGACCATCGGTGACGCGCTAGCGCTCAAGGAGATGTATGCCCTGGAAGGCGAGATCATCATCGTCGGCAGCGGGTTCATCGCCGTCGAGGCCGCCGCCGCGCTGCGCCACGGCAAGCACAAGGTTTCGTTGCTCACGCGCGATTCGGCACTTTGGAGCCAGATGCTCGACGCCGATACGGCGGCGTGGCTGACGAACCAGTTCCGCCACCACGGGGTCAACCTGCATTTGCAGGAAAGCCTCAACGGTTTCGAGGGCAAGACCGTGCTGCGCAACGTCCAGACCAAAAACGGCAACCGCTACCAGGCGGCGCTGGCGCTGGTGGCCGTCGGGGCGGAAATGAACCTCGAACTGGTGCGCAACACGCCGCTGAGCAGTCTCAAGGGCACGCCGGTCAACGAATTCCTCGAAACCGACGAAAAAGGCATCTACGCGGCGGGGGACATCACGTTGTACCCGGACCGGGTGCTCGGCGGGGTCCGGCGCACCGACCACTGGGAAAATGCGCGCCAGCAGGGCCTCCTCGTCGGCGCGAACATGACCGGCAAAAAGCGTCAACGTTACGATCACCTGCCGGTTTACAACAGCGAGGTGTTCGATCTCAAATTGCAATTCATCGGCGATTTCGCCAGTGGCCCGCCCGCCCGCGCCACGTTCGAGGGTTCGCAGGACAAGAAGTCGTTCACGGCGAAGTATTTCCAAGGCGAAAAACTGCGCGCGGCGTTTTTGTGCAACCGTTCCGCCGACGAAGGCGCGGAAATCGGCAAGACCATCCGCGCCCAGAACGCCAAGCCCTGAGAAAAGGCAGCAGGCAGAAGGCAGAAGTGGATTTAGCGCGGGGCGAGTGCCATCCTCTCGCAACCCGTTATCTTCCAACTTCCGGCCTTACTCTGCCTTCTGCCTGCTGCCTTCCCATGCCTGACCGTCCCCGCCTTACCCTCTACGACACGACCCTCCGCGACGGTACGCAGGGAGAGGGCATCAACTTCAGCGTGCTCGATAAGCTGCGCATCGCGGAAAAGCTCGATGGCTTCGGGATGCACTACATCGAAGGCGGCTGGCCGGGCTCCAACCCGAAGGATGCCGCGTTCTTCGAGGCCGCCAAGACGCACCGTTTCCGGCACGCCAAGCTGGCCGCCTTCGGCAGTACCCGCCGCGCGAATACGCCCGTCGAGCAGGACGCCCAGGTGGCGCTGTTGCTGGAGGCCGCGACGCCAGTGGTCACGATTTTCGGCAAAAGCTGGGATTTGCACGTCGAGCAGGTAATCGCCATCCCGCTGGAAGAAAACCTGCGGATGATCGGCGATACCGTGCGCTATCTGAAATCGCAGGGCCGCGAGGTAATCTACGATGCCGAGCACTTCTTTGACGGCCACAAAGCCAATCCGACCTACGCGCTGGACACGCTCTGCGCCGCTGGGAGCGCCGGGGCGGATCTCCTCGTGCTCTGCGACACCAACGGCGGCAGCATGCCCGAGGAAATCACCGCCGCCATGCAGTCGGCGCGCCGGGCGCTGGACCAGCGCGGCCTGGCCACTCCGCTGGGCATCCACACACACAACGACTGCGGTCTCGGGGTCGCCAATGCGCTCGCGGCGGTACGGGCCGGGGCGGTGCAGGTGCAGGGGACGATCAACGGTTACGGAGAGCGCACCGGCAACTGCAATCTCACCACGCTGATTCCCTGCTTGCAGGTAAAAATGGCGCTGCCGCTGGTCGAAGACCTCCCGGCGTTAACGGAACTTTCGTTCTTCGTCGATGAGTTGGCTAACTGTCCGCACGACCCCCGTGCACCGTTCATCGGGTCCACCGCGTTCGCCCACAAGGGCGGCGTCCACGTCCATGCCGTGCAGAAAGTTGCCCGCTCCTACGAGCACATGGACCCGGCGGCGGTGGGCAACCGGCAGCACATCCTGGTTTCGGAGCTTTCCGGCCAGAGTAACGTGTTGGCCAAGGCGGATACGCTCGGTTTCAAGCTGGCCAAAGGCAGCCCGGAGGTCGCCGCCGTGTTGGCAGAGGTCAAGCGGATGGAAAAGGACGGGTACGAGTTCGAGGCGGCGGAGGCGAGTTTTGAACTGCTCGTCCGCAAGCAATTGGGTCATTACCAGCCGCTTTTCACGTTGCAGGAGTACCATTGCAACTACCGCCGCACGGGCGACCGCCAATACGAAACGTGCGAGGCCACCGTGAAACTGCGCGTCGGTGATCGCCACGAATACACCGTCGCGGAAGGCGATGGTCCCGTGAACGCGCTCGACGCCGCCGTGCGCAAGGCGCTCCGACCGTTCTACCCGCAGATCGACGAAATCGCGCTCCAAGATTACAAGGTGCGCATCATCGACAGCCATCAGGCGACCGCCGCGCGCACCCGGGTATTGATCGTGTCCAGCGATGGACACGACGCTTGGAGCACCGTAGGTGTCAGCGGTAACATCATTGAGGCGAGTTGGTTGGCGCTGATCGACGGCCTCGAATACAAATTGACTAAGTCTGCCAAGTGAGACGGGGAATTCTCGCCGTCCTCCGAAGCAGGAACCAAAGGGCCTGACTGTCCGAAGCTGACCGGTCGGTACCGGGCCGCTCGTAGCGACGTTCCGCCTCAGAAAAACAGCGGAATGATCAAGATGGCCACGATGTTGACCACCTTGATCATCGGGTTGATCGCAGGCCCGGCGGTATCCTTGTAAGGGTCGCCGACGGTGTCACCCGTTACGCTGGCGGCGTGCGCCAGCGAGCCTTTGCCGCCGTGCGCGCCCTCCTCGATGTACTTCTTGGCATTGTCCCAGGCGCCGCCGCTGCTGGTCATTGAAATCGCCATGAACAACCCGGTGATGATCGTTCCAAGCAACACGCCGCCCAGCGCCAAATAACCGAGCGCCGGAATCGCCGCCACGACTATCACCACCACGACGGGCAGCAGTGCGGGCACGATCATTTGGCCGAGCGCCGCTTTGGTGACGATGTCCACGCAGGTCCCATACTCCGGGGTGTCCTCGCCTTTGAGAATGCCCGGCTTGGCGGCCAACTGACGGCGCACCTCGCGCACCACCGCCCCGGCGGCGTTGCCAACGGCGTCCATGCTGAACGCCGAGAATACGAACGGCAGCGCGCCGCCGATGAACAGCCCAATCACCACGCGCGGGTCGCTCAGGAGGAACTGTGTCGCGTCCGCGACCGTCGTCCCGACCAAGTGCGTCGAATGCGTGGCGAAGTGCAGCTTCAGTTCCTCCACGTAAGAACGGAACAGGACCAGCGCGGCTAAGCCCGCCGAGGCGATGGCGTAGCCCTTGGTCACGGCCTTCATGGTGTTGCCCACGGCGTCCAACTCATCCGTCACGGCGCGCACCCCTTGCGGGAGGTCGCTCATGACCGCCACGCCGCCCGCGTTATCGGTGATCGGCCCGAAGGCGTCGAGCGAGATGATGATCCCCGCCATCGACAACATGCTCATCACTGCGATGGCGATACCGTAGAATTCGGCGAAGTAGTAGCTCAGAAAAATGGCCAAGCAAATGCAGATGACCGGTAGCGCGGTGGCCCGTTGACCAATGGCGAGCCCAGCGATGATGTTCGTCGCATGGCCCGTTTCGCTGGCCTGGGCGATCTTACGCACCGGCGCAAAGCTGGTGGACGTGTAGTAATTCGTAATCAGCACGACCGCGCCGGTCAACGCCAGACCGACCAGCGACGACAGGTAGATGCCGCCCGCCGAGTAGGTGAAATGTCCGGGAATCGTCAGCCGCTCGGGGAACATCCAATATGTGATCGGCAGATAAAGAATCGCCGACAGGACGCTGTTGACGCCCACGGCACCGAGGAGCATCCGGCCTGGCGAGCCCTGCCGCACGTTGACCAACAAAATCCCCAAAATCGCGCCGATGATCGAAATTCCGCCCAGCACGAACGGGTACACGATGGCCGCCGCGTGGCCGGGCAGCGTCAGCGCGCCGATGAGCACCGCGCCGATCAGGCTGACCGCGTAGGTCTCGAACACGTCTGCCGCCATGCCCGCGCAGTCGCCGACGTTGTCGCCCACGTTGTCGGCAATGGTGGCCGGGTTGCGGGGATCGTCCTCGTCCAGGTGGCTCTCGATCTTGCCGACCAAGTCCGCGCCCACGTCGGCGGCCTTGGTGTAAATGCCGCCGCCGAGCCGGGCGAACACGCTGATGAGGCTCGACCCCAGCGCCAAGCCGACGAGGCTGGCGATGGCAGTGTGCTCGTCGGCATAATGGGTGGCGATCCGGTAGAACAAACCCACCGACAGCAGCGCCAAACCTACCACCAGCAGACCCGTCACGGCTCCGCCGTTAAAGGCCATCTTCAGCGCCGAATGGCGCGAGTTACCCGCCGCGTGCGCGGTGCGAACGTTTGCCAGGACGGCGATGCGCATGCCGATGAATCCGGCAGCCAGCGAGCAGACCGCCCCAAGCAGGAAGCCGATGGCCGTCGCCTTCCCTTTAAAGAAAAGGGTCAGGACGAACACGACGATGGCGATGACACCGATGGTGCGCACCTGTCGGTTGAGGTACGCCTTGGCACCCTCCTGAATCGCCGCCGCCACCTCCTTCATGCGACCATCCCCCGCCGGGGCCAAGACGATCAAGCGGATCAGGTAAAAGGAACACAGCAGGCCGACCACTGCCAGGACCAGCGAGAGCGAGATGCCAGACGAAACCAGAGATACTCCGAGTAACATAACCGAGGGAAAAAGATGGGGTTGTGGGCTTGTGCCCTGAGGGGAGCGGCCAATCTAGTAGGTTCCCGGCGCACCGCAACTTTTCGTTTCAGTGTCGGGCCACCGGTCTGGCTCAGGCGGCGTGGGCGTCGGCTAGCAAGCTCAGAATGGCCTTCTGGGCGTGGAGACGGTTCTCGGCCTGCGTGAAAATCGTGTCGGCGTGGGCTTCGAGCACGTCGGCGGCGATTTCCTTACCCCGGTAGGCGGGCAGACAGTGCATGACCAACGCGCCCGGTTTGGCTCGCGCGACGAGGTCGGCGTCGATCCCGTAGCCCGCGAGTTCCGTCGTGCGCTGCCCGGCCTCGGCCTCCATGCCCATGCTAACCCACACGTCCGTGTAGAGCACGTCCGCGCCCTCGGCGGCGGCGCGGGGGTCCTCCTCGCAACGCACGTCCGCGTCCGGTCCCAGGCGGCGCAGGAGTTCGGCGTCGGGCTGGTACTGGGCGGGCGCGCCGATGACGAGCTTGAAATCCCCCAGCCGCGCCGCCGCCCAGAGCCAACTCGTCGGCACGTTACAGGCACCGTCGCCCAGGTAGCACACCGTTTTGCCCCGCCAAGTGCCGAGTTTCTCTTGAATCGACTGCAAATCCGCGAGGATCTGGCAGGGATGCTCGGCGTCCGTGAGAGCGTTGACCGTCGGCAAGCCGCTCCAGTGCGCGAAGGCCTCTAGGTCGCTCTGCGCGTAGGTGCGGATGACCGCGCCATGGAGCATCCGGCCCAGAACGCGGGCGGTGTCCTCGACGGGTTCGCCGCGCCCGAGTTGGAGGTCGTTAGGGTTGAGAAACAGTGCGTCGCCGCCAAGCTCGCGGATGCCGACCTCGAAGGAAACACGCGTCCGGGTGGAGCTTTTTTGAAAAATCATCCCCCAGCAGCGGTGCCGCAGCGGGTGGCGCGACAGGCGGCTTCGGTTGGCCTTCATGTCCGCGCCGAGCGCGACGATGTCGAGAATCTGCTGCCGGGACAGGGATTCGATGGAAAGCAGGTTTTTCATCGCCGATCAGGCTGCCAGGGCGGCTGCCTCCAGCGGCGCGTCGAGGGTTTGCAGGACCGACCCAAGAATTTCCACGGCGCGCGTCACGTCCTCGCGCGAAACGTTGAGCGGCGGCAGCCAGCGGAGGATGTGCGTCCCTGAGGGCACGGCGAGCAGCCCGGCAGCTTGGAGACGATCCACCAGTTGCAGGGCGGGCGCGCGGTCCGAGGCCGAAAACTCGGCGCTCTGGCGCACGGCCTCCGCGTCCAACTCCAGCCCGAGCATCAGGCCGACGCCGCGAACCTCCTTGATCCATGGCGAATCCAACCGCGCGAGGAGGTCCGTGGCCAGCGCACCCATCGCGGCGGCATTGGCCAGCAGGCCTTCCTCCTCGATCACGTCGAAAGTGGTCAATGCCGCCGCGCAACCCAGTGGATTGCCGCCGAATGTCGTGCCGTGCGTGCCGGGACCGAACAGGTCGCCGAGCCGCGCGCTTTGCCCATCGGCGAGGCGGATCGCTCGGTCGCGTGCCCAGATCGCGCCCATCGGGAAACTGCCCGCCATGCCTTTGGCCCAACTGATCGCGTCCGGCTCGACCTCCGGCGCGCCGAGCGAACGCCAGCCGCACCAGTCGCCGGTACGCCCGAAGCCGCATTGAACCTCGTCAAACATCAGCAACAGGTTTCGCTCGTCGCACAATCGGCGCAACCCGCGCAGAAAATCCGCCGTCGCCGGGACCACGCCGCTCTCGCCCTGGATGGGTTCGAGGAGGATGGCTGCCGTGCGGTCGGAGATGACGGCCTCGACCGAAGCGAGGTCGTTGTAGGTCGCCTGGACGAAACCGGGGGTCATTGGCTCGAAGCCCTTGCGCACCTTTTCCTGACCGGTTGCGGCGATGCTGGCCAGCGTGCGCCCGTGGAAAGACTGGCGAAACGTGATCACCTCGTACCGGCCACCGGGTGCGGTCAGGTTGCCGAAACGGCGTGCGAGCTTGTAAAGCGCCTCGTTGGCCTCCGCACCGCTGTTGCAGAAGAAGCAGCGACCGGCGATTCCGACGAGGCCGACGATCCGCTCGGCCAGGCAGCCTTGCAGCCGGGTATAGTAGAGATTGGAGACGTGGCCGAGCGTGTGCGCTTGGGCGAACAACGCTTCGGTCAGCCGGGGATGCGAATGGCCCAGCGAGCAGACGGCGATGCCTGCACCGAAGTCCAGATACTCCTTACCGGCCTCGTCCCAGATGCGGCTCCCCTGCCCTCGTGCTAGGTCCAGCGGAAACCGCCCGTACGTCGGCAAGACATACCGGTCGAAAAGCTGTTGGGTGGATGTCGTTGCGGCAGCAGGAGGTTGCATGGCTGGAAAAACGAAGCGCCAAGCATCCAACCGATTTCCCACCTGTGCAACGGCTATTCCTGACCTGTTTTGACCGTTCGGAAACAGGTGTGACCGATAAGGACGGCTAGGGCAGCCGTCCCTATCTGCTGCCATCACAACAACTCCGCCACGCTGTGATATTCCATCCCCAGCGCCGTCGCCACTGCCGCCTGTGTGACCTTGCCGTCGTAAACGTTGATTCCGCCCAGCAACGCGGGCTGCTTGGCGATGGCTTCCGTCAGGCCGTTGTCGGCCAGGAGTTCCAAGTAGCGATACGTCACGTTGGTCAACGCCTGCGTCGCGGTGCGCGCGTACGCGCCGGGCATATTGGCCACGCAATAATGCGTGACGCCTTCCTCGACAAAAACCGGGTCATGGTGCGTTGTAGCGTGTGACGTTTCCGCGCAGCCACCCTGATCAATGGCGATGTCCACCAAGACGCTGCCGGGACGCATCTGCTTGAGCATTTCGCGCGTGATCAGCTTTGGCGCCTTCGCCCCCGGCACGAGCACCGCGCCAATCAGGAGATCGACCGTGGGCAGCAAGCTCACCAAGTGCGCCTCGCTGGAAAAGAGCGTATGCGCGGTGTGGTGCATCGTGATGTCCAGGAAGCGCATCCGTTCGAGGTCCACTTCGAGGATCGTCACGTCCGCGCCCAAGCCCGTGGCCATACGCGCGGCATTCACCCCCGAACTGCCGCCGCCGATGACGACCACCTTGCCCGGCAGCACGCCCGGCACGCCGCCCAACAGCACGCCCGAGCCGCCCTGGTGCTTCGCCAGGAAGTAGCCGCCAACGATGATCGACATACGCCCTGCGATCTCGCTCATCGGTTCCAGAAGCGGCAGACGGTGGTTCACCTCGATGGTTTCGTAGGCAATGCAGACCGCACCGCTCTTGGCCAACGCTTCGGTGAGAGGCTTGTTCGCCGCCAAGTGCAGGTAGGTGAAGAGAATCTGCCCCTTACGCAGGAGCGGATACTCCTCGGGCAGCGGCTCCTTGACCTTGATGATCAGATCGGCTTCCGCGAACACCGCCGAGTGTTCTTGGATCATGACGGCACCCGCCTGTTCATAATCTTTGTCGGAGTACCCGGAACCGACGCCCGCTCCCTGTTCAACGATGACGCGGTGCCCGCGTTTGGTGAGCTGATAAGCCGACGAGGGCAACAGCGAAACGCGGTTTTCCTGCTGTTTAATTTCTTTGGGAACGCCAATGATCATAAGAATCAGTCTAGTTTAACGAAGGGTCGTCGGGCATCGACGCCATCAGTTTGTACGTCGGTCCTAGCGCGCCCATCACGCGGAACCAGAGGCGATGCATCGATTCCGGCTCGACTGTCTGCGGGGCCGGTTTGACGAGCACCCAGGATTTCTGCGCCAATTCGCCCTCCAATTGGCCCGCCGACCATCCGGCATAGCCCACGAACGCGCGCACCTTTTCCGGCGTCGCATGCAGACGAAGGTCCACGTCATCTAGCGAGAGATGCGTGTCCAATTGCAGAGTTTTCCGGTCGGCACTCCAATCCAACCCCGCGAACCCGAGTTGATCCTGCCCCACCGGGCCGCCCAAGTACACCGGCACACGCGCCAGAAGCGAGCGGCGGTCATGCTTGGGCAGCAGGTCGGCGGCAGTCTTGCCGAGCGGTTGATTGAGCACAAACCCGAATGCCCCGGCCTCGGCGCTGTGCATGGTGAGCAAGAGTACACTGCGCCGGAAGTTCGGGTCCCGCAGACTGGGATGGGCCGCGAGGAGCAGCCCGGCAAAGTTGCCGCACGCGGGATCGACGGGTTGAAGGGAGCGCATGATGTCCGGGAAACCGCTCAACCGGCTCCATCATTAGGAACGGACGGCCCGCGGCATCCGGTTGGATGATTTTCCGTGCGAAGTCGCCAAGTGCGCCCCCGCGCGCGTCTCGGCGTCGGGCACGCCGTCCGGATAGACGACCAACTGCGGCGCATCGCTTTTCTGACTGACGTAGGCGGGCACACCGAAGCCACCGTCCACATGGCCCCGGCCCACGAGTACCACCAGCTTCTCACCCGGGTGCGCGGCCAGGAAGTCCACGATGCGCGTGGCCATCGTCTGGTCCCAGACGAGTTGCGCGCGGTAGAAATTCTCTAGGTTCGCGCCGCCGTGGGGGGGGGCGCCCATCTGCTCGCTGAAATGCTCGAATCCTCCCGGCAGCGGATGGTAGCCGACCGGTAAAAGCGCCTGTTCCGCCGGGTCGAGCGGCTGGCCCTGAGCAAGCTTGTGGGCCAGAGCATTCGGGGCGTTGAGCGCCAAGCTGGCAACGCCCTCGGACTGGGTCCAGCGCAGGATTTTCTCGTACAGGACAGAATAGGTGCCCCAAAAGCGCTGGAAGTCGGTGCGTTCCAACAAGGCGTCGGTGGTCAAGCGGCGGGCGTTCCAGTCGTCCAGCGTGCCTTGCTGGGTGACATCGAACATCTCCCAGCCCATCGTGAACTTCGCGCCGCGCGCCTTCAAGCCCTTGAGCACTTCCCACTGGTAAACGTGGTCGGAATTGCGGTTGTGGGTTTCGGCGACGTAGATGACGCGTGCCGGGGCCAACTGATCCCAGTAGGCGCGCTCGGCGGCGGTCGGCTCGCGTTCGCGGCTGACGGGGATCGGGCCGCCCGCCTTGGGCAGCGCAAGGCCGCGGTTTGGGCCCGCGCAGCCGGTCAACGCTAGGGCCGCCGCCAGCCCGAGCGACAGGAGGCAAACCGGCAAAGCGTGGAAGGACGGGAAACGCGAGAACATCGGTCAAACGAGCGTAACATGCGGCGGCGGCGCTTGCAAAATCGCCCGTCCCGAGTCGGGCGCGCCCATCCACGGGCGGCATCCAGCGCGTAAATCCATTTGCCAGCGGGGCCGCTTTCGCCGTGGTTACGCCCAAACAACTGGCTGATTCACACCCGACATTTTCACCATGAATACTTTGCTCCCTTGCCGCCTCGCCGCCTTTGCAGCCAGCCTCCTGGTCGTGGGTCCGCTGTGCCAGACCACCCTGCGGGCACAAACTTCGGCCCCGACCGCCGCGCCTGTCGCTACCATGGCGCCTGCGGCTACGACGGCTGCGGCCACGGCTTCACCCACCGCTATCGCCAAGGAAGATCTTGGTGGGACGATCAAAGCGGCGGGTAACTTCAAGACGTTCCTGAAAGCCGCCGAGGCCGCCGGGTTGTTGAGCACGCTGCAAAAGCCCGGGCCGTACACCGTGTTCGTGCCAACGGACGCGGCCTTCGCCAAGCTGCCCGCCGGGACGCTTGACGATCTGCTTAAGCCCGAGAGCAAGGCCAAGCTCGTAACCTTGCTCTCGTATCACATCGCCAATGGCAAATTGACCGCCACCGACCTCGCCAAGACAGACGAGGTTAAGACGCTGGAGGGCACCGAGATCGACGTGGACACCAGCACGGACGGCAAGACCATCGAACTGGACGAGGCGAAGGTGCTCGGTAACGATCTGGAAGCGACCAATGGCGTGGTCCACGCTATTGACACCGTGTTGCAGCCTTAAAACTGTGGTTGGGAGCCCTTTCAAAGGTTTTCCTTGGTCGCGCCGCAGTTGCAACCGTTTCTAACGGTTTCGAGGGTCGTTGCCATCCAGCCGTCGGCTGCGGTTTGAAACCTTTCCTGCGTTTGTTCTGAGTTCGTTCGGCTTGGCCGGTGCCCGGCCTGTGCCAGCAGCGCGAATCAGGGCATGCCTCGAAGAGGCTGTCCTACCTGCTATTCGTCCGCCTTCCCCGACACGAAATACGCGAACTTCCAGCTCCCGTTGACCAGCTTGATGCCTGCGCGGTAGCCGGAATAACTCTCCGGACTGACCACGAATTCCGTCGGGGCGACCATGTATTCGTTGCCTCCACCGACGTTGTTGACGACAAACGTCTCGTTGAGGATCAGTACCAGTTCGGGCCAGACGTTGTTCTGATCCCAATACTCGAACACGCCCTGGCCTTCGCCGGGTGGGTCCAACCGGTAGCCGAAGTCGGTGGTCATCATCCCGGCAAGTTCGTCCACGTCATGCGCCTGGGACGCCTTGCGCAGGCGACTCAGGAACGCCAGGAACGCCATGTCGTCGTTGCGCGCCGCCGCGACCAGTTTTTCGGTTTTCTTCTTCGGCTGGAGGTTAGCTTTATCGGTCTTTTGAGTTCCCGGCGTCGTTTTACAGGCGGGAATGGAAAGCAGGGCGACGGCCAACAGGCCGCCGAGGATCGGGCGGGAGAATCGCATGAATTCGATGCACGCTAAATAAGCAACAAGCTGCTTTCGAGCGAAAAACAGCGCTCTTGAAAAGTTCTAACTTTTGACGTTTGCCTTGCTCAAACCACCGCGCGCTCGTCACCCGTCGGATACCCCACGCCCTCGGCCACCGCACGTTTCGCCCGACGCACCCGCGAGCGTTTAGACCCCGGCAAGCGAACCAAGATCGGGTGAGTAACGAAGATGAACCACAGCATGGCCAGCAACCGCTGCCAGCCGCCCGTCGGGGCGACGCGCCGGACGCGGTGCGCGCGGATGGCGTCGAACACGTCGGCGACGGTGGGCCGCGCGCCCTCGCGCGGCGTCAGGCCGAGGTACGAGTAATTTTGTCCGAAGAACTGCCGCCGGTGGCAGTCGGAGGTCGCCAGCAGGGGCCGGTTATGGCGGTGCGCCAGTCGGCGGGCGGCGCGGTTGGGGTTCAGGAGCGGGACGTGGAAATGGCAATGCTCGACGGCGTCGAAGCAATCCAGGTACTGCTCGATCCGTACGCCGATGGAACCGCCCAGGCGGTAGTACGGATGTGGCGCGATGGTCAGCAGCGAACGGCCCCTGCTGGCGCGGAGTTCGCGGAGGTCGTCGAAGCTGGCTAGGGCTACCGCTTCCCGGCGGGTGACGTTGAGCAACACCACGTCCGCGCCTTCGAGGCGGCGTTCCACCGCCGGGATGAGCAGGATGCCAAGTTTCTCGGCCCGGTCGAACACGCGTTGGTCGTCAAAAACCTCGTCGTGGAGGGTCACCGCTAGGACGCGGAAACCGAGCGCGTGGGCGCGCTCGACCAGTTCCAACGCGGAGTAATTGACCTCGTCGAAGGGGTCTTCGGCGGTGTGTAGGTGCAGATCGGCCTTGCACCAGTGCAGCGCGCGGGGCTCGCTGGGCGCGTGGTACGGGAACGCGGACATGAGCGCGATGCTAAGGGCAGTCGGCATGGAAGTGCAATCTGGAAAGCACGGGGCGCGCCAGCGGCGAGCGGGGCCGGGCTTTCGAGAAAGATGGCTTGCGCGGCGACACGGGCGTGGTAAGAATGACGTTCCTCGTCACACAACCTGCTCGGGTGGTGAAATGGCAGACACGTACGTTTGAGGGGCGTATGCCGCAAGGCATGGGGGTTCAAGTCCCCCCCCGAGCACTCCTCAAAGCCGCATCAAACCAGCACTAATCCTCAGCGGTAGTGCGTTTTATAACAGGGGCAATTCCTTCAGCGGTTTTCCAAACGACGGCGGAGCGGCTTGGCACTTCTTGTATATCCTTATAAACAGAGCCGACCCGCGCGGGGCCAAGTCCGATCGTGAGCGCCAGCGGCTGGTTGAAACGATCCTCTACCGCCAGCGCGAGGGCTGCCGCTGGCGGGCGTTGCCCAGTGACTTTCCCGGTTGAAGCACGGTGGCCAGCCACTTTCGGCTCTGGCGCAAGCGCGGGGTGTGGGCGCAGGCCGTGCTGACACTCAACACCTACTGCCGCCAGGAACAACTGGGCCGCAACCGGCGCGCGCCCCGTCACGCCATTCTGGACAGCCAGAGCATCAAGATGGCCGCCGAGGGCGAGGCTCGCGGCTTCCATGGGGGCAAGAATATCAAGGGCCGCTCGCGCCGTGTGGCCGTGGACAGCCAGGGCACGCTTTTGGTCGTGAGTGTCACGGCAGCCAACATCAGCGACAACGCGCAGAGGCGGGTATCGTCATGGCTCAGGCCGAGGAGGCTTGCGCCAGCCTGGAAAGTTTCACCGCCGACCAGGGCTTTCGCCGTCAGGCCCAGAAAGCGGCCCACGCCCTGGACTGCGAACTGCATGTCACGGCCAGGGACACCATAAAAAAGGTTTTGCCCTGATCGCTTTCCGCTGACGGGTGTCTCCTGGCTAAGCCAGTGCCGCCTGCTCGCCAAGGACTACGAGGAAACCGTGGTTAGCGCCGAAGCTTGAATCTGGACGGCCATGCTGCGCCTACTCGTGCGACGACTCGCATGCTGACCACACAGGTTCTCATGCTGCCACAAGGCACCGGAAAAGCCAGCTGTCCACCGCATCTGCGCTTTCTGCGTTATCCTGCGCTATTTTCGTTACAAATCTTTTGGGTTTTCGCCCTTCTATGCTCAGACTTGTAACCGGCGTTCGACGAGAAACCGACCGCCCCACACCTGCACGTAATGTCGTCGGGTCCGCACCCGTGGCGCGATGCCCCGCGCGTGATCCCGTTCCGATGCCTCGATCTCGCGTGACAAGCCGGTCCGGCCGTTTGCCCACACCAAGAATCGCCGCACTTCCGGTTGGCTTCCCGCGATCCATCCGCCCTGATACTGCCGCGCGCAATACTCGCGCCACAGATCGACCAAGCGGTGATCCGAGAGAATTTTGATCCTGGCCCCTGACGCCCTGATCAGCGCCACAACAGCTCGCTGGTAAGACTTCACGGAGTTGCAAACTGCAAGCTATTAACGAGTTAGACAAGCGGAATCGGGGGAATCCCCGAGGTAAGTTTTTGACGAAAATTCATGAGCTGGAGTGACGCTAAGGAAGGGTAAGATTTCGGCTCGCATTGCTACCAGTAGCCAACGCCCAATAACTTCGATTATCGCGACGCACCGTTCCGTGCGGAATTGTTCGCCATTACCACCGGCCACCTCCGATTTCTTCCAAAACCAGTCGCGCCCGGCCCGAGAAGCGTACCATGCCGATGGCGGGCCGCTCGAAGATCGACAGCGTGTTGAGCGAGCCGATCAGATTCTTAAAGCTGCCCGACGCGGGCTAGTAATCAGTTGTAGCTCCGAGGTCCTCGCGCGTGAGGCCATCGGGCGCTGTGAGGGCCGCCTCGATGAGCCTGAGCTGCGGCCCCGACAACCCAGAAGGGAATTTTCACCTTGGCTTTCTTGGCTGTCAGCGGCACGTGCGGCGCGTGATTAGAAAGCGCGACGCGTCCGGGTTGCGGAATGACGAGTCAGCGGACACGATGGCCCGGCGCTTGGCCACGAAGAAGCAAGAGCCTGGGTTCGCCGAAAACACACTCTATGTCTATGCTCCCTCGTTACCAGGCGTCTCACGTTCTATCGACCATCAAGCCTGATACTTCCTTGTGAATCGTCAGACTCAACATCTGATTTCGTGAGGAGTAAGGGTTCAACTCCTTACCTTGGCATTTTCTCCCGCGAAATTACACGGTTGTAATGTTCGGGAAAGGATGGTGACAGACGGCAGGCCCTAGTTTCGCCCATGCCTAACACCAAACCTGTCGACTCTGTCCGCCACGCATCTTCTCGCTCCTGGTCGCTCGGCGCCGCCCTGTTGGGGGCCGCCGTGCTTGCCGGGGGCAGCGCGTTGGCCATCAACAACCCGGAGGCGCCCGATACCAAACCTGCGGTGGACAAAGCGCCCGATCTCAAAGTGGAACATGCGCCAGTCGACCGGGGCCGAGCTCCCGCCGGAAGCTTTGCTCCTATCGTGCAAAAAGTCGCGCCCAGCGTCGTGGAAGTGTTCGTGACCTCCAAGGCGCAACGCCAGCCGATGTCTAACCCGGACATGGACGCCTTCCAACGCTTTTTCGGCGGCCAAGGACGCGGATTTAGCTTCGGCAACCCGGAAAACAGCGGTCCGCAGCGCGGCCTGGGCTCGGGTGTAATCGTTTCCAGTGAAGGCTATATCCTCACCAATAATCACGTGGTGAAAGATGCTGCTGAAATCCGCGTGGCGCTGGCCGATGGACGCGAATTCCCCGCCAAACTGGTCGGCACCGATTCGAAAACCGACGTGGCGCTGCTGCGCATCAAGGCCGACAAACTCCCCGCCGTCACCTTCGCGGACAGCGCGGAATTAGCCGTGGGCGACGTGGTTCTGGCCGTGGGCAACCCCTTTGGCATCGGGCAGACTGTGACCCAAGGCATCGTCAGCGCCAAAGACCGCGTGACCTCCGGCGACATGGACGAGGATTACATCCAGACGGACGCGGCCATCAACCCCGGCAACTCTGGCGGCGCGCTCGTGGACGTGGAAGGCCGGCTCGTCGGCATCAACACCGCCATCCTCAGCCGCAGCGGCGGCAACCAGGGCATCGGCTTCGCCATCCCGGCGAACCTGTGCCAGTGGGTAATGACCAGCCTCGTGAACAGTGGCCGCGTCGAGCGTGGGTTCATGGGGATGAGTATCCAGAGCCTGACCCCCGCCCTGGCAGCGCAGTTTAAGCTCGACCGCATCAACGGCGCACTCGTGGCAGACGTGTTGCCCGGTGGCGCGGCGGAGGCGGCGGGCCTCAAGAGCGGCGACGTGATCCGGCAGTACAAGGGGCAGGCGGTCAAGGATGCCAGCCAACTTAAACTGCTGGTCGCGGAAACCTCGCCGGGGACCAAAGTGCCTGTCGAACTCGTGCGTGGCGAGGAAACCAAGACCATTGAAGCGACACCGCGCCAGTCGCCGGACAGCAAGACGGCGGCGACGGACCGCGACCGGAGCGCTTCCACCAGCAAGGACGCGTTGGCAGGCGTCGCCGTGGCTAATTTGGATCGCAGCACACGCGCGCAGGCCAATGTGCCGGAGGAATTGCAAGGCGCATTCATCACCGAAGTGCAGCCTGAGTCGCCCGCCTACGAGGCAGGACTGCGTCCGGGCGACGTGATCACCGAGATCAACCGTCATCCCATCAAAAACGCGGATGACGCCGTGAAAAACACCGAAAAGCCGGAGGGCGACCAGACGCTGGTGCGCATCTGGAC
>CAXTBX010000064.1:0-28230 GCA_964242205.1 uncultured Chthoniobacterales bacterium | reverse complement strand
GCCCCGCAGCTTCAGGGTTTTCAGAGGCAAAGCACCCTATTTATTCACATGATCCTGACGTTTTTCCGGGTCGCCTGCGGCGACGGGCGTTTCCGGCGCAATCCTGACATTTTTCCGGGTCAATCCTGACGTTTTACCCGGCAAGCGACCTTTCGATCCTGACGTTTTCCCCCTGGTAATCCTGACGTTTTCCCCGGTAGCATTCCGACGTTTTCCCCGGTTGGTGCTCAAAGTTCTGACGTTTTCCCACGCAGGGCTCTCGAAAAGCCTGAAAACCACAATCCTGACATTTTCCCCGGTCGAAAACGCTCATTTCGGCCGCGTCGGAGACGCACGCGCCGGATTTATTGGCGCTCCATCCTGACATTTTCCCCGGTAGCAATCCTGACGTTTCTCCCGGTCCGGTTAAACAATCCTGACATTTTCCCCGGTCACGCAAAATGACTTTGATTGCTTGTTGTCAGAATTATCGGTATGCCAGTGTCCATGAGCGGGCAAATTGTCTCCTGGCAAAAGCAGCCTGGGGATAACACGGTCGTTTGGCAGTCGAACCAGCTCGCCGAGGCCCGCTACGAGCTTTCGCCGCGCGAGCAGAAGCTCGTCCTTTACGTGATCTCGATGATCGAGCCTGAGGACGAGGACTTTAAGCGCTACGTCGTCAACGTCTCTGATTTTGCGAAGCTGGCAAAGCTTTCTAAGAGCGAACTTTACAAAGAACTGCGGGATCTGGCCGAAAATCTGAAGTCCAAGGTGCTAGTCATCCCGAACCACTTCGATCCTGACACCGGCAAGCACGTGGAATTGGTGACGAGTTGGTTTAGCGATGCGCTGATCACCGCCAACGGGCAGGGGTATTTCGCCGTCGAGATTTCGCGTAACCTCAAGCCCTACCTGCTCAAGGTAAAACGCGAGTTCTTCAAATTCCGCTTGCAGCAGGTCATGCAGATGCGTTCGGCCTACGCCATCCGCCTCTACCAATTCGCCAAACGCTGGGAATTCAAACGCAAGTACCTGGTCAGCGTGACCGAGTTGCGCGGGATCATGGGGGCGCTGCACCCCGCCGGGCGCGGTAAAACGAAAGCGGCGCTGGGAAACTATGCGGATTTCAAGCGCCGGGCGGTGCAGACCGCCGTCGATGAGATCAACGCGAAAAGTGACATTTTTTTGAGCTTCATTGAAGTGAAGGCTAGGGGGAGCAAAGCGGTCGAGTCGCTGGATTTTACGATTGCTCCGCGTGCGAATCCCGCCGGCATCGAAACCTTGGCCCTGCCCGTAACCCCTCAGATGGAACTGGAATTGGAGCGGGAAGGGGACGCCATAGAAGAGGACAGGGCGGTCGGGGCCGTCAAAGCGCGGTACGGCTTGAGCGAGAAGCAGGCGGAGGCCGTGCGCGGCTACTACCGGCGCAAGGGGGCGGAATACGTGGCCGAGAAAACCGCCGTGGTCGATTCACAGAAGCGTCCCAACGTCGCCCAGTCGCTCCTGGCTGCCCTGCGCGACGATTGGCAGCCCTCCCGCCGTGCGCCAGCGTCGGCACCGGCGATCACCAAGCCGAAAGTCGAGCCCGTGGAACCGGGAGAAATGTCAGGAAAGTTCGCGGCCATGAAATCGATGGTGCGCGGACGCCGGGGATCTGCGGACGCCGCGCCCGGCAACGCGGCAAGCTGACAGACTCCCGTGCGGTGGCGGGACATCGCCGCGCCATGATTCTGACGGCTGCCTCGGCGATTTACGATTCGCCGTCATGCGGAGGTTCGCTTACCCCGAGGTCGATGATCTGTTGGAGCGTTAGGCTCCCGTAAGCTTCGCACGCGCGATAATCCGCCAACACCAGCCCGAACCATTCGTCGTCGGGAAACTGCGCCTCGTAAGCGGCCATGAGCGGTTCGGTGGCATTGAGAAACCACTCCTCGGCGGCGCGCAGCGCCCCGGAAATAAATCCATCCACCTTCTGCGCCTCGGCCTGCCAGCGACGGCGTTCGCGGGAATCGCCCGCCTTCGCCAGTTTGTGCAAACGCACGCTTTCGGCCTGGGCGGTCGCCGTCACGTCGGTGGCCACGTCCACGATGTCGAGCCAGCGGTTCTGGTATGCGCTCAGGGTCATCCCGAGGTGCAGGTCGAACATCTCTGCCGTCCGGTTGAGCAGCGCACTCGCCAGCGCGTCGAAGGGCGTTTCTTGCGGCAGGGCAAATTCCAGTTGGTCCACGGCAATCGCTCGTGCCCGGCGGGCCTGCCCGCCGCTGGAAGTATCCAGGGCGGGCGTTGCTAGGGAAGGGGAGGCGTGCATCGTCGGAGTTCGCCTTTCGCGTCTAGGCAGCGGCTCCGGCTGGCACTGTGGCGGCGGGCCGTTTGCCCCTCGTCCGGCGCACGGGCGCAACCTGTGTCGCTTTTTCTGCGTCGCGCCACTGGCGGTAGGCTTTCAGTCCGGCGATGAGTGCCAGGTCGCCGTCGCTGCCCGCACCGTTGGCCTCCTTCTTGGGCAGCCACTCCGCTTCGTACCAGTGAATTTGCTGCGAGGTGAGGTCCGCCAAGGTCGTGCCCCGGTTCTTGCCAAAGTGGATTTGCGTCTGGCGAAAGTCCACTGGTTCACTCTGGACCGTCGGTGTGATTGCGAGTGGCCGCGTCGTCTCCACGGGAACCGCGATGGCCGTCGGGATGCTTTGGACCGGGGCGGCCTGCGCCGGGGTTTGCGCTGGTGCCGGCGGCGTGAGCGTGGCGAGGCTCGCGTTCAACTCCTCCAAATCCTGCGTGAAGATGTCGCTCGCGGCGGTCGTGGTCAGCACGGCGTCCACTAGGGCGCGTTTCTTGGCCATCTTGAGCACGGTGTTGTAGTGGTCGGCCGGGTTGTCGTTTTCGACCTTCTCGCCGCCCTTGGCGACCATCCATCCCTGGCCGTCCACCTTTTTGACCGTGAACCCTTTGCCGCCGATCAATTCCTGCGCCTTGGCGGGGTCATCCTGACGAGTTTCCCAGTAGGCGCGGGGCACCGACCGGTCGGTGATTTCCGCCGGTCCCGCGCGGAACTTGTACTTATTTTCGAGCGTGGTGCAGGCACCGACTCCCTGACCAATAAGCACCTGGCTCGTGATGCTGGTGAGCGTGGTGGTCACGCGGTACTCGCGGTGGCCGCGCTCAAGCTGACGTTCTTCCACGTCGTAGGCCGGGGCCAAGCGAAAAAGCAGACAGAGTTTTTCCGCACCGGGTTTGAGGAGCACGGGCCGGTCACCGCAACCGGGGATGCGGCCAAAGTGCTCGCCGTCCTTCATGGCAGCGGACATGATCTGCTGGATGAGCGCCACGTGGGTGAGCACCTGCTGCACGGTCAACGCGGCGGGGGAGCCGGTTTCGGGGATGGCGAGGGCGCGATGGTTGTCGGCTTGCGCGGGAACGATCTGGGCGGTAATCATGGATTGCTATCTTCTAAGGGTAGTGTTGTAAACGGGGCCTCCGCGTGGTCGAAACACGCGGGGGCTTTTTGCTTGGGTGGGGTGGGGAGTAGAAAGAGCGTTAGTTGCGGCCGAACAGGCCGACGTGCGTGTCCAGAAGGCCGTGCAGGGCCTGCGTGCGCGCGGGCAAGGCCCACAGGCTGCCTTTGATGGCTTCGGTGACGGCGTTGAACAACCGCCAGACCGTGCGCGACTCGGCAAATTCCGGATGGTTGGGGCTGCGCCATTGGGTCAGCACGTCGGGCATCTGCTTGGGCGTGAAGGCGTGCTGGTCCATCGCGCGGATGATGAGGTCGTGCGCCTCGCCGGGGGAGAGTTCGGCCCGCTTGTAAGCGGCAAACCGCTCGTCCTGCTGGTGCCAGCGTTCGGACAACTGGCCGGTGCCCTGGGCAATCAGCACAGGCAAATCGCGCTCGATGAAACGGGTGTGCTTACGGGCAATTTTGATTTCGCCGGAAAACGCGAGATTATCGCACACGAAAACCTGGCTGCCCAAGACCAGCGCGGCGGGAAACCGTTTGTCGTGGCTGTTGCGCAGGCCGAGCACGTAGGTGTAATCCTGCGTCGGCGGCTGCGGTGTGTTCCAACCGAGGTTGGCGGGTGCCACCTGCAATAGTCCGAAGTAACGGCAGGCGTCGGGGCTGAGGCCATGCGCTTGGTTGACGACGCGCATCCCGGCCCGTTCCAACGCGGCTTCCACCTCCCGGATGAGCCGTTCGTGGGGGATGGGAAACCAGGTGTCGGTCGCACGGGGCGCGGCCATCAAGGCAAGCCAATCGCGCTCGACTTTGGCGGCACCGCAATGCAGGAGTAAGTTCGTGGTCTTCATGTCGGATTATTCAGTCTTTCGGAATCAGGTTTTGCTTTGCTGACGGACCTTCCGCCAACAATTCTAATTTAAGTCACTAGTGATGAATAATCAACCAAAAAAGGGGGGGGAAAGCAAAGAAACTCCTGCGTTTTCACCTGCAAAAGAACCGGTTGCAGCAACTGCCGTCTCGAAACCCAAACGTGGGCGACCCAAAACGTCGCCGCATGATCCCGCGACACAGCATCGTCTCAGGATGCAGCGTTATCGGGACGCCAAGAGGGAGGGGGAAGAGGTGCCGGTGGAGGTCTATCTCCCAAAGGCCTGGCACGAGTGGTTGACCAACGTGAAAGCAGCCAATTTGCGCGAAGTAGCCGTCGAAGCTTTTGCCTTGTGGCTAAAGAAGCACGGCTACCCGGCGGATGTGTCCGTTAAACCGGACCCGACCAAAGACGCCTGATTGGTGGCAAGCTGACGTTTTCCGTGGCGTAAACTTCTCTCGGCCGCCGGCGGTGGCCGTTCCACGGGGCGTTGCGGGGTGTCCCCGCTAGATTGGGGAGTGGGAGACGCTCTGGGCTCCTGCGTGGGGAAAGTCTTTTCCCCGACTTTCCCGCATCGCTAATTTGGGTCGGGCGAAGCAATCGGTCGAGCAAGCAACTTTCGCCTTTTTGCCCGGGGCTTCCTTGCGTTTACTGGCAGTTAGGCAAACTCCAGCAGGCGAACCCCATGCCCACAAACAAAACCACGAAAACGAATGCCAAAGTGGAAGTCTACCTCGCGCAAATTGATGGGGAAGCGAAGCGTACCGATTGCGCTGCTCTTGCCAAGTTGATGGCTGAGACAACGCAGGAGCCCCCAAAGATGTGGGGCACCAGCATTGTCGGCTTTGGCCACTACCGTTACCGCTATGAGAGCGGACGCGAGGGCGAGATGTGTCTGGTTGGTTTCTCCTCGCGCAAAGCCGACATCAGTATCTACGGCCTGGGAATGGGCGGGGTGGGCGAAGATTTACTCGCCCGGCTTGGAAAATACAAAGCGGGCAAAGGTTGTTTGAACATCAAAAGGCTCGGTGACATCGATTTGGGTGCGTTGAAACAGTTGATCACGGATGCCATGACAAGAAAAAGAGTCGGGCAAAGTGACGCCTGACCCAGCTTTCCAGTGAACCTCCGATACGTACAGGTCGTCGTATCTCAACCCAGTCAGGCCGACCATCAAGGGGAGCGTATTTTCATGGTGACCAACATTCGCCCCGAACAGCCGCAGGACGCGGCGGCCATCACCCACGTCACGGAACTCGCCTTCCGATCCCATCCGCACAGTGATCACGCCGAGCACCTCATCATTTCGGCGCTGCGCTGCGCTGGTCAACTGACGGTGTCTCTGGTCGCAGAGCAGGCTGGCCAGGTGGTCGGCCACGTCGGGTTCTCACCGGTGCAGGTCGCAGACAGTTCGCTGCACTGGTATGGGTTGGGACCGATAGCCGTTCTCCCGGAGCGGCAAGGTCAAGGCATCGGTCAAGCGCTGATCGAACGCGGACTGGCGGCGTTGCGCCCTGTCCGGGCGTCTGGCTGCGTCGTGCTCGGCGATCCGCGCTATTACGGACGCTTTGGTTTTACGATTCGGCCGGAGTGTTTTCTGGCGGGGGTGCCGGCCGAGTATTTCCAAGTGTTGCCCTTTGGACCACATCGGCCGGTTGGCGAAGTGACCTACCATGAGGCCTTCCGCACCAGGGTCTAATTTGAATGCAATCGAACGAACGTTCCTTGCCCCAGTCGGTCAAGAAGCTTCCTGGAAGCGGGTGCGTTCCTGCATTTCAACCCGAAGCTGCCCGGCAGCGGCCGAATCCGCGAGTTCACGCAACCTTTCGGCGGAAACTGACAGGGGCGGATAGATGACTTCTTCGCCCTCCGGGGTATCTGCCGCCGCCTCGTCGTACCGTGCGAACTCGCCGGAATCCTCCAGCACGCGCCGTAGGATTGCATCGCTGTCCAAGGCTCCGGCCAGCTTCGCGTCGATGAGTTTCGCGGCGGCGCGGCCAAGTTTGTAATCCAATCCCGACAGAACGTCCCACAACGAGATGAGAGTCGAGCCATTCCAGATCGACCACACGATTTGGCGTATTCTCCGCCCGCCGCCGGTGCTCCAATGATGAGTCAGCGCCTCAGTGATAACCGGCAGAGCCTCGTCCAGACTGAGCTTAGCCGCCTTCTTGGCAGCACGGATTTGACGCATCTCCGCAGCAAAATCTTCAATCGCAGCCCGCTTCCCTTCCTCCGTTGGCCTATGGATTTGGGTAGCGGGGAAGTCAGGATCAGGCATAACCTTCGGCAGAGCAGAATACCGGTTGGCGAAGCCGTTGACCAGTGGAAAACGAACCGGCTTGGGCAATTGCCGGCATATCGCCCCCGATGCATCCCAAGAAAGATCGCATTTTTTTCGCGGAAGGACGCGTACTTGGCTATGGTTCGTCGCAAAACCAGATCACGAACCTTCCCGGTGGCGGCCGATTTCTTTAAAGCTCATTTTTCGACTCGCAACCGGGTATTGAATCAATTTATTTTGCACCCGACATGGCAGGCGTCACCCCCCCCACCGTACAAGAAACCGATTTCCGGTTTTCAGGGCACGAAACCTTTCCACTTCGCTACACCTGGCTCCCGAAGGCAGCCCGGATGATCGAGGATCAACCGACCGAGTTCGAGGACGACGAGGCGGCAATGATCGAAATGGGCCTCGG
This sequence comes from uncultured Chthoniobacterales bacterium, assembly GCA_964242205.1. GTDB lineage: Bacteria > Verrucomicrobiota > Verrucomicrobiia > Chthoniobacterales > SZAS-18 > CAHJWO01. The sequence goes on along the minus strand of CAXTBX010000064.1, from coordinate 21,236 downwards.
GAAGAACATGGTCCGCGCTTTGCGGTTTTGGGTGCAAGCGACCGGTGTGGCGGAAAACACGACGGAAGGATTCCGTGTGACCAATTTTGGTCGGGAATTGCTTCTCGACGGCGAACTCGACTCGTTTCTCGAAGACTCGCAAACACTTTGGTTGCTCCATTGGAAACTGACGTCAAACAGCGCCCAGCCGCTATTCGCATGGGACTACATGTTTAATCGTTGGCAGGAACCAAAGATCACCAAATCGCGAGCGGTGCGAGATTTTCAGCTCGAAGCCGAATTACTAGGGCGAAAACTTTCGCGTGTGACCATCGAGCAGCATTTTGATGTTTTTCTCCATACGTACACCCCAACCCGTGGGCGAAAGGGTGACGTAAAGGAAGACCTATTGGACTGTCCACTTGTACAACTCGGCTTGATTGAAGAGACCGAAGAACGTGGGACTGACCCGACGGGCAAGAGTGAATCCGTCTTCGAATTTAACAGAGAGGAGAAGCCAGGAATTAGTCCACATCTCTTCTGCTACTGCCTAAATGAATTCTGGAATAATCGCCACCCCAGCGAGAAGACGCTGATTTTTAAACGCATTGCCTCCGAGCACGGTTCGCCAGGGCAAGTCTTCAAACTCTCGGAGGCTGACATCAGAGATCGTCTAGAGGCCATCCAAGTTGACTCTGAAGGAATTTTTAAGTTTGAGGAAACAACGGCTTCACAAACGCTTCTGCGGCTTGAGTCGCCAGACCATCACCAAATGCTCAATGCTATTTATGACGAGCAACTTACATAAGGCTGATAAAATCGCGGCGCTCTTCGACATAAAGGCGCGTTATCTACGATCTGCAAATCTGGAGAGAGATTTTGATGATCCGCGCAGCCTGAGTGGATATGTCCCTACTGACCACGCCAGAGCAGCCGTTCAGCGGCTTACGGTGGGTTTGCAGCCAAACTCGGGTCAAAGGGCATGGCGAATCACTGGTGACTACGGCTCGGGCAAGTCAAGCTTCGCGCTTTGCCTTGCAAGCCTCTTCGGTGGCCGTGAAGCGGAGACTCCCCTTCACATCCGAAGAATTGTCGATTTTAAACGCGAGGGCGTTCGTCCTCCGCGCTTGGTGCCGATCTTGCTGACGGGTACCCGCGAGCGGGTTTCGGTAGCACTCGTCAAGGCTCTGAAACGCGTACTCGAAAGTCTTCAAACACGAGGGCCAAAGTTTTCGCTGTCGAAAATTATTGAAGAGCACTTATCTACGCCAACTGATATTACGGATGAAGTCGCGCTTGCCTTGTTATGCACGGTACGAGACAAAATCATCTGTGACGGAAAGGGTGACGGAGTTCTCGTTATCATCGATGAACTCGGCAAACTCTTGGAGTTTGCTTGCTTTCACCCGCAAGACCAAGACATCTATTTTTTCCAGCGTTTGGCTGAACTCGCGCATGGAAGCAAGTCGCAACCACTTTTCGTAGTCGGCTTACTTCATCAAGGCTTCAGTGAGTATGCTGGCCAACTTGCCCAGTCTGCGCAACGGGAATGGGAGAAAATCGCCGAGCGGTTTCAGGAAATTCTCTTCAACCAGCCGCTCGATCAGATTGTCACGCTTATTAGCAGCGCTTTAAGTGTAAAAGTTGATCAACTTCCCAGAGGTTCAAAATCCGTCTGTCGAGACGACATGCGTGATACTGTCGATCTTGGCTGGTTCGGATTCGGAGCGTCAAAGACTTCGCTCATCGAACAAAGCATCGGCCTTTATCCACTTCATCCCACCGCACTGCCAATCATGGTGCGCGTGTTCAGCCGATTTGCTCAAAACGAACGCTCCTTATTCAGTTTTCTACTTTCAAACGAACCGTTTGGTTTGCAATGGTTTGCTCAACAGCCTCAGGCACAAGCATCGCTCTATCGACTCTGCAATTTTTACGATTACGTGCGCGCCAACTTTGGCCACCGATTAGCGCATCAGAGCTATCATACGCACTGGCACTTGATCGAGTCGATGGTCGAGAGCTTTCCGGCTGATAATCCCTTCGATTTGGGCGTGCTCAAAACGATCGGTTTGTTGAATCTGATTAACAGTCCTGAGTTTGCGCCTACCATGGAAGCAATCGTATTGGCAATGGCTGGAAGCGATCCAGAGCTGACGCGCTTGACCAAATCCACCTTACGACGGCTCCAAGGCAAAATTCTCTACAACCGTGGGAAGGCAGATGGCTTTTCGCTTTGGCCCTACACAAGTGTCGATTTGGAGAAGAGGTATCAAGATGCGATTTCAGCTATTGGCCCAGTGGTTAAAGTGGGTCAGGCGATTGAACGTTATCTCGAAGTTCAACCGATTGTTGCACGCCGTCACTATATTCAAACCGGTAGTTTAAGGCACTTTGACGTTCACTATTGTTCGATCTCCGCGTTGCCATCCTTCTCTGATACCCCACCGCTTGATGTCGACGGACGCATCATCGTGCCACTTTGCGAGACTGAAGCAGAGCGTACGGGGGCAGTCCTTTTCGCAACTTCATTGGAACTCAGACGCCAAAAACAAACACTCGTCGCGGTCCCTGAGGCTTTGAGTGGGCTCGCTGGACTGGTCGAAGAGGTTCAGCGCTGGGAATGGATCGCGTCGCACACGCCGGAACTGAACGGTGACCGCTATGCGAGAGACGAGGTCGCACGCCAGCGTAAATGGCATCATCGGGCGCTCGCACAGCGCCTCGAAGGATTTGTGGGCTTACGGTCATTAACAGGCCGATTGACTCTCGATTGGTATCATGAAGGTGTGACTGTACAAGCGCCTACTGGTCGAACTTTACTCTCTCTCCTTTCCGACATTTGCGACGAAAATTATGAAAGGTCGCCGCATATCAAAAACGAGTTGGTCAACCGCCGGAGCCTCAGCTCGGCGGGGGCGGCTGCGAGGATGAGGCTCATCGAGCGAATTTTTGAGCACCCGGGGAGCGAGTTGCTGGGAATGGATCGCAATAAAAAGCCTCCGGAGATGTCGATCTACCTCTCGGTATTGCAAAAAGCGGGGTTACACCGCAAAGGACCCGATGGTTGGAAGATCGCCGAACCCACACCGGAGGCCGACAGTTGCCATTTGATCCCGCTGTTCGAGCGAATGCTGGCGATTCTAACAAGAGAGAAGGATAGCCGGGTGAAGCTTTCCGCTCTCTTTGATGAACTGAGGAAACCACCCTTTGGAACGCGTGAGGGAATCTTGCCGTTATTCTTTGCTGTGTTCGTGGCCGCGCATCGCAACGAACTGGCGTTCTACGACAACGGAACATTCTTGCGTGAAATGGGAGCTGAAGAGTTCAGGTTGCTCGGCAAACAACTCGAAAGTTTTGAAGTGCAGTATTGCAAGATTGAGGGAATGCGGGCTGATCTGTTCGAGCGTTTGTTGAACTTTCTCGGTGCTCACCGAGCAGAGAATAACGGTGGCGAGCTTCTTGAAGTCGTTCGGCCTCTTTGCACAATGGTGGCACAACTACCACCTTACACTCACGGGACGAAACGGCTTTCGGTGCGCACATCGGCAGTCAGAACGGCGATATTGAACGCTCGCGACCCTGTCAATCTGCTGTTCCGCGATCTGCCGACGGCTTGCGAAATCACGCTCCAGAACGGGCAGGATGATGTCGATCATAAGAACGAAGAATTCGTCTCGGCACTGAAACTCGCTCTGGACGAACTGCGTGGGGCGTATCCCGATCTCCAACATCGCTTGGAAGCTCAACTAGCTGAAGCGTTCAAAACGAACAAACGCGGACCAGACTTGCGTGAACATTTGTCAGGTCGTGCGGCTGGTCTCACGGTGTACTTAGCTGAACCAACCCTGAAAACTTTTTCTCTTCGGCTTCAAGACATTCAATTGCCGTATACGCAATGGCTTGAGTCGATCGCCAGCCATCTCACGTCGAAACCAGCCTCCCGCTGGTTGGACCGCGACGAGGAGATCTGCGGGGGTGAACTACAACGAATTGTTGGGAGATTCTTACGGGTCGAAAGCACAGCGTTTACAAAGAGACCGAGAACTTCCCGCTCTCCCGGAGTCCGTTTGGCTGTAACGCAAGCGGATGGTGGAGAACGGGAAGAAGTTTTGTATTTTTCTCCAGAGGAAGAATCTGAGCTACAGGAAATTCAGCGTGAACTCACCGTGGCCGTCGCAAAAAACACGCGCTTAGGCCTGGTCGCAGCGTCACGGATGGTCTGGGAAACACTGAGAAACAAAGGTGAATGAATGAACGAGCTGCCAAGACACATCCTTAGTCTCTCTGGGGGGAAAGACAGCGCCGCGCTCGCGGTTTATATGCGCGACCGTATCCCCGAGATGGAATACATCTTCCACGACGCAGGTAAAGAGTTGCCGGAGACGTTGGCGTACATTGATCGTTTACAAGACTATCTGGGCAAACCCGTCGTACGGACGACTCCGCCAAACAGTTTTGATTATTGGTTCAGAGTTTACGGCGAGATCATCCCCTCGAATCATCGGCGCTGGTGCACGCGAATTCTTAAACTGAAGCCCTTTGAGGATTACGTTGGTGATAAACCCGTCGTCAATTATGTGGCGATTCGGGCCGACGAAGACCGCATCGGATACATCAGCCACAAACCAAATATCACTCCCTCGTTTCCTTTTCGTGACGACGGCATCGTTTACGACGACGTGCTTCGCATTCTTGAGGATGCTGGCCTTGGATTGCCGCAATACACCACATGGGGCCGCACAAGATCGGGCTGTTTTTTCTGCTTTTACCAGCAAAAGATTGAGTGGGTTCGCCTGAAGGAGACCTATCCAGATTTATATGAGCAAGCGAAGGCATACGAATCTCCGAACGGAATCAATGGAAATGTATTTTACTGGAACAGCGATGAGTCGTTGGAGGATATCGAGCAACCGCAGCGTACGGCGGAGATCAAAGCCAACTGGGAGAAGTCTCAGATTCGGTTAAAAAAAGACGCTGGGAATCGACCACTCGTCTCGGTATTAGCCGGATACGAGGACGACAGTGCCCCACGGCAAGGGTGTAATATTTGTTCGCTTTAGTATGGCCGCGCCGCGCACCCCACACGATCTCGTTCGCGCTATCGACCGAGAGAAGGCCGACCACACAACTTTCACGCTTTCACCCAGGAATTGGCGAGGTTTCAGGTCAGCCAGTGCGAATTCGTCGTGGCTAATCGTTCCCTTCAAAGAATCTGCGGCGGCGCAGATTCCCTCGAACGATCACGGCATCTACACGTTTGTGATTGATCCTAAAGTGTGCGGACACCATCGAAATTCGTTTGTCGCGTACGTGGGCAAAGCTGACAAAATGACAATCAGAGCACGATTTTTAAGTTACTTCCAAGATAAAAAGCGGCTCAAACGTCCACAAATTGCTTACCTGCTGAACAAATTCCCACGGCACCTAGAATTCTGCTTTCTTGTCACGTTACCTCCACAATCGATCGGCGATTTGGAAGATGCTTTAATCGCGGCTTTGGACCCTCCGTTCAATCGCGCTCAACCTGCTTCTGTACGGCTGATAAGGAAAGGATTGGTTTAGTATGGCAGAACCTATCAACATCCCGGCGTTGCGCGGCGTGATGGGCGACTGGGTATATTACGTGACGCTTCTACCTTTTGAAGAGGTGGAAAATAGGATCAAGCGAACTGACGAGGTGCATACAAGCCCGCTGCTGAACAAATGGATACAGCGTGCATTGACTGAACGGAGCGACACTATTTCAGAGTACCTGCAATCACATTCTCAGCGATTTTTTAATTCCCTCGTTGTTGGAGTATACGAAGGTGATCCAGAATGGCATGAACTCTCCCTGAAACGATCACCTTTGTTCGACACCGAGGAACTAGACGAACGCGTCAAGGAGAGCTTGGGTTTCCTGCGCTTGTCGGGTGAAGAAAAACTATTTGCGATCGATGGACAACACCGTGTCGAAGGCATCAAAACTTTCCTCAAACAACGCCGAAAGCGTAATTTGAGGACGGTGGAAGATGAAATTTGCGCTATCTTCGTCGCGCATCGAAACACCCATGCCGGAATGCAACGGACACGAAGGCTTTTTTCAACATTAAATCGTACGGCGAAGCCCGTAAGCCTAACGGAACTCATCGCGCTAGACGAGGACGATATTGTTGCTATTGCATGCCGGAGCCTGCTTGAGGATCATCCACTGTTTCGGGACGGACGAGTATCTATCGCTCTACAGAAATCAATAGGACGTAGCGATAAACACAGTATTATTTCTCTCGTTTCGCTTCATCAAACGATGAATCTTTACCTTGCGCACAAGAGCGGTCGGCAATGGGACGAATTTAAGGCATTACGCCCACCTCAGAATGTCGTGAACGAGTTTATACGCAAAGCTCATGCTTTCTGGGATAGGTTGCTTGAGTTTATTCCTGAATTACAGGCTGTGACGCAGCTGAATTCCCAAGATAACTTGCCAGACCGCTATCGCAACGACACAAATGGCGGCGATTTGTTGTTCCGGCCAATCTTTCCACCCATGATAGCACGCTGTCTTCGCACCGCAACAAAACAAGGAATTGAAGAGAAGACTTTCGTGCAAAAACTTGCACAGGTGCCGAGAGAGCTCGGTCTACCTCCGTGGACTCGGTTGCTATGGGACGGAACCATGATCACACGATCAAAAAATCAGAAAATCGCGGAGGAGCTAATCCTTTGGATGGTCGGTGCCAAAATTGAAGGCACAGCGATTCGCCAAAAACTCGCGGTGCTCTTAAACGAACACCCGAAAGACGTGAACCTTCCTGCGCAGGTGATACTCCCATGAGCGAACAAGCCGACTCTTGGATAAAGTTCGTTCGTCGTTACGGGCCTATCCCTCGCGCGGATAACATGTATGATGAAACGATTCAAAGGGCTGCAAGACGGACGGGTATAAAACCAATCTTTTTCGTGCATCCAAAGCGCAAAGATGTGTGCGCATCATTTGACCCATCGGTTGGCGCTCTCAAATCAGTTATCTTGACCGGGGAAGCCGGTGATGGAAAGACGCATCTCTGCCGCGAAGCATGGGAATCGCTAATGGGTGATCCAGAAGAGTGGGAAACAGACGAGACATATCTTTGCACCTCCATCAAAACGGCGAGCGGTGATTTCGTTCCACTACATGTGATCCGTGATCTTAGTGCTTGGGTCCCTCAGCGTGATGCAGAGTGGCCAGAAGAGAAGGCTGCCCTGCTAGAGGCCTTCAGCAATTCGCTTTTTGGTTCTGACGCTCGTGAATACTTCCTGATCGCCGCAAATGACGGTCAACTGATCGAAACTTGGCGGCGGCTGCCGGACTCGGTGGCAGTGTGCAAGGCGCGAGAATTATTTGCCACCCTGCTTTGCGAGGACCGAGCCGATGAACCTGGAATTCCGCTATATTTTTTAAATTTGAGCCGCAGCAGTTCCGCAGACTTGCTAGACCAAGCAATCAAAGCGTTTCTGGAACATGAAGGCTGGAAGGAATGCCTACGCTCGGCGGAGGTCGATTCCTATCTAGCGTTTGGCAGCCAGTCTCCCATTCGCAGAAATTTTGAATTGTTAGAGACGGAACTTGTACAACAAAGGTTGCGTGCCCTATTCCAATTGTGTGACTACAACGGATTGCATATTCCGATCAGGCAAATTTTGCTTCTTCTCTCAAATGTTGTGTTAGGAAATCCGGATTGTAAAGATAATCTGATGGTTCCCGCTGATATATTACAGATTATCAACAGCAGATCCAGCGCACGCGCCAGCATATACAATAACATCTTTGGTGGCAATCTCTCCGATAACCATCGGGAATCCATCCCTGTTTTCAGTCACCTTGATCGCTTCCGCATCGGTTTCGAGACTACAAACCGAATCGATAATCTGCTCATATTTGGTGAAGCTAACGCCAACTTGCGGCCCTATTTCGATCAACTGCTTGGTTCAGATACGTTTTACGGAGCAGACGACAATTATCGACAAGCACAGTGGGATTATATCGAGGGTGCAGACGAGGACGAAACACGAACGACAGAGTTTCTGGCGCAGCTCGTTGCGCAACGTCGTGCCCTTTTCTTCAAAATTCCAGTCCAACAGGAAGAAGAACTCCGACTGTGGGAACTCACAGTCTTTACATTTGCCGGGGAATATCTCACTCGCGTTGTACAAGTTCTAAGGTCTGGAGCGAAAGTCGAACGATCTATCCTCGCTCGGCTAGTACGGGGGCTGAACAGGATATTTGTCGGGATGTTGATCGCCACAGACAGAGAGTTGTTTTTGGCTACAAGCCTTGCCTTCTCGAACGCCAAGGTCAGCAGTATGCTTGAAGAGCGAGTGTCTGTAAGTCCGCGCCTTGGAGAAAAGGTCGAAATTATCATCGACAATGGCATCCCCGCGTTAAACGTCGTTCTTTCGCCAGCGAGAAACTGCGTGTTTCGGTTAAATTTAACCCGGTTCGAGTTCCTGAGTCGTGTAGCCTGTGGGGCTTTACCAAACAGCTTCTCGAAAGAATGTTATGAGGATGCTCTTTCATTCAAGGCACAATTGCTTGCTGCTCTTGAAGAGCGACGAAGGGGCGAGCCGCCTGAATTCGACGCTTCGGTTTTGAGTTTTCGGCTGCTCGATCTGGATGATGCCGGTAATCCGACCGAAGAACCTGTGGAGGTGTCTACCGATGATTGAACAACCGAAGCCCGTCAGCGTTCCGCGACCCCCACAATCTCACCACGATATTTCCCCGTGGATTGACGAACAAATATGGGGGCATCGGCTGTGGGATGCTCAGACTCCTTGGTTACTTTTCTTGGAATTTCTCAACGTCGCGGAGGCATGTCATCGACAGGGAAAACTTTTCGATGAGGGCGGTGTCTATTATCCGTTGGCATACCAGCCTTATAAGAGAATGTTCCTGCGCAACATCCTCTTCAATAGCGAATTTCTGACGCAGCTCGCAAATGAGAACCGCGATCCAGCCACGCTTTGGAAAGATTGGCTGAAATGGATGGAAAACAAAGCCAAGGCTGTACCCCACACCGACTTCTCATACTTGCAGCGTCGCTTTCGCTCGTTCCGCGATTTCGCTTCGTTGGTTGCGACGATGCGTAGCTCGACGGTCGAGAGTCAGACAAATCGTCGTTGGACATCACGCTTCGTATTTCCATTCGGTCCACACGCTCTGTATGAGGATTTGAACATCAGCCCGGCGGGCACCGCCACCCGCGAGTATGTCAACTTCGGCCGAACGGGAGAGCTACTTTATCTCATGATCTGTCGTAGCGAAAATGCGAGGAACTTGCGCGACGCTTTTGCTACAATCTTCGACTCCTCGTCACAGTGGGATTCACTAGCGAAGATTTTCCAGCCGGGGCCTGATCAAGAAATGGCTTGGCGAGGAAAGAGTTACCTCCCGTACCTAGAGCATCCAGTCTTCAATTTGCTCGGGCAAGATTGGCAAAGCATTTTCGACCTGCGCTTGCCCGGATACGATGCGTTCGAGCATCTAGTCACTCTCGGCACCCTCCACGTGATGTTGTATCAGCTTCAAGTTGCCTCGAAACAGGCTCAGCCGGAAGCCAGCATACACTTCATCTGTGAGGCGATTGCGCCTAAAAAGACGCTCGTACGAGAATTGTCCGCTACAAATTTCCAAGACAACAGCGCATTGTCGACACGAGCAGTAGAGCGATACATCGAAAATCTTGAAGCGTCAGAAGCTTGGAGGTTAGCAACAACAAACACCGAAAACAGCGAAGAAGCATTTCAGAATTGTCTCAAGTTGCTCGAAAAGGAGGTTTGGTGGGGAGGAGATTACACGGGCCAGCACAACCCTGCCGCTTTGATCGCCGAACTGAAAGACGAATCGATAAAACGGCACCGCCGACACGTTGGAAACGTCCACCGGGTTTATGGTCGTGAAATTGGGTTGGTATCGAAACGCGGCACCGTGAAACTACGGTATGCTCCGACGGACAGCCTGCTAAAAACTTTGCTACTGGCCAATGTGCCAAAGCGGATGGAACTCGGACAGTTTCTTGCGACCCTTTATTCCCGTTACGGGATTGTGTTTGGTGATCTTGAGGCTGGAAAAGCCATCGACCTCGGCACGTTCGAGAAAAAGGTTCTCCGACAAAATGTTCAACGCCTCGAACAGCGGCTGTCGAGCCTAGGCATGTTGCGCCGTCTGTCCGACACGTGTGCCTACGTCGAGAATCCACACACGCGAAAAATCTTATGACGGGCACTGAACTGATCGGGGAGGTCGGAAAACTTTACCTCAAGGCTGCGTTGGGAACCGCTGATGCTGGCGGCACGGCACGCTTTCTCCTTGACCGGCTGACTGCTGCTCAGACCGCAGAAATCGCAAGAGCGATCCTGCGTGATCCGGCGTTGTCAGCAGATTTCGAAATAAAATTGCCCATCCACTTCATGGAAGGGCAAAATTTGCCCGCGCATGTCCTCACGCTCGAACGCGCGACGTTCCACCGTCACGCAAATTGCTCGAAACCAGCGTTACTTCTGGCCAACACCGGCGACGATGAAGAACAGTCCCTCAACTTGGTGGTTCCCGTTGGAAGTCTGCAATTAATGAATCACCCCGATCTCTGGGTCCGGGTGGCGAACGGAGTGCTCTCGGCCCCTCTAGACACCAATCACTGCCAGTGGTGGGAACGTGCGCTCAAAGGACTCTTTGATCTAAACTTCCGTTCGATGGAGCAGATATCGAGTTATGTCGTAGGGACCACCCAAGCAATCGCAGATGGTCACGCCGTCACCACAGCCCTCGGTTTCGCTCTCCCTGAGCTGCAACTGCCTCGTGATTCCGATTACTGCAAATCGATCAAAGAAAAACAACGTACGTACGCGTCGAAGTGGAAAACACTGTTCTCGAACGCGGACAAAAAACGGGCCTGTTACCTCCGAAAATTGAGTCCGTCGCAGGTCGCGCTGAATTCAGATGACCTCGAAAAAGCGTTCGTAAAAGTCAAGGACGCAATACGTGTCGAACTGCATCCGCTGATCGAGAATTTCATTGTGGCTCCACCAGGATGGAACCACTCAGTCGTCGCGTTAGCAAAATGCGAGTGGAGCGAGATCGAGCCGCTATTTACCGGATTGAGGCCGGAGAAGCTCAACTTGGCAGAAATTACCCTGCAATTCTACGACGAGAATTACCCGGACATTCTTACGGACGGCGACATCGACTATCTGAATCGCCTGAAAGAGCGAAAAACACGCCTTCCTGAAGACGAGGATCAAGAATTCTACTCAAACCACAGAAACGAACTGAAAGATGATCGAAAACTCAAGTCGTTGTGGGACAAATTCATGTTCGGCGCGCCGCGAGAAACCGAAGATTTCCTCGCTGGCCTTATGTTGAGCATGGAAGTGTTGTTCAATCATCACGAGGCTGGGCAAGGACGTACCATTACTGTGCGCGGAGACCACCGGACGAAAGCCGATTTCAAGGAACTCAACGTGAACGCCGGCACGTATTTTGCAACGAGGTACAAAGGCCTGCGGCCACTGCTGGGAAGCAACGTCAAATGGGCTGTCGGAGATTTATTTGACTTCCCGGATCTCATCGCAAAATGGAAGGAACGCCCGAAACCAGCACTGAACTATTCTGAGTCAAAGGCCTCGCTTCACTTGCGATTCGTCATCGAGCTTGAATCGATTGGCGCTGACGGTAACTCGGTCAAAGATTCGACTCAACTTGTTTGGCGTTTTAATCCGAACACAGTAGCCAGCGAACTCGAATCTGATTGGAATCGACTCGTTGAGCACCCCCTGGTGTTTTGCAGCACACATCGAGAGTCAGTCAGTGGAAAAGGGCAGTTCCAATCAGTCGATCTTTCCAACGCAAAAACCTTCGGTGCCAGCTACGCCAAAGACCGAGGTTCATTTGTAGCGGTATATCGTAAAGATAACGACATCGGCAAGAAATGGATAGATAATATCGCCGAATGTTTATCTCAGAAACTCATTGATGATCAGACGGCTGCAATCCTCCAAGAAAAGTGGCAAACCTTTGAAAGCGCGTACAGGGAAGCGGTTCGAGGGTTCGCCGAGCAAGGTCTAAATCATCCTCAACTTGTTGATCAGGCAAGCGCGTATGGCGATCTACTCGATGCGCTGTGTCGGCAAGCAAAAGGGGACCGCAGCCGAGACCTTTTGCTGAAACCATTACTCCAGATCGGCGTTGTTGGTATCTATGGCGGCAGCCGTCCCGCTTCAATTGTCGCTCCTTGGCATCCTCTTCGGTTGGCGGCGATTGCTATCAAAGCAAAGCATGCTGCTGGTTTGCTCAATTACCTTTTGACGGCGGCCGAGATTGACTTCGGCGACACAAGACTTTTCTTCAAAGAAGCCCAAACTGCACAGGAGCATCCATTTTATCCAGAGATCGTGTTGGGATGGCACGGTAGCAAGCCAGAGTTATTGTCTATGAGTGATGTTGTAGCTGATTATACTTTGCATGAGTTGCCATTAGCGGACAAAGAGAAATGGGAAGATACTAACGAGAACCCATCTGAAGCAGCAGATCGTCTAGGAGAGTTAGCGGGACGTTATTTGAAATTGAATCCACACGAGCAAGCGAATTTTTCCGTGGTGCTCTACAACTGCGATTCTGCCCGACTTCCTCAAGCGGTTGTGGACAAGCTCGGAGCCATGAACGAAGATGAGGAGGACGTTCGCTGCCAGATTATTTTACGTCACATCGACAGCAGGCGGCTTCGCTCTCTCTATCAAAAAATCATCGAGTCCCTTGATACAGATGTCGATTCTTTTAATGCCAGTGAGGCAACCAAGGACTTCATGGCAAGGCTGCGAATCGGCATTGAGGCAGATCAAGCACCAGTGCCTGACCCCAAAGATGGCTGTCCGTCAGACATCGTGTTTTCGCAGGATGTGATCGCACGTCATGCGAAACTTGAGTGGTACGCAACAGATGCTCGACCGGTTGCAATAGAGTCACTCGTACCCTCGCAGTGGTCCCGCCGAAAGCCAGCAGCCAAGGACGACATGAAATCGGTCGTCTTCCTTTGTTGTCCGGCGCAGATCGAGTCTGGGTGGGCGTACCTGACCGCAATTACTACATTTTTCAAGGGTGATTGGGACGCGAATGAGAGCAAGCGATTGCTACCTGCTCGGCAGTTAGACTTCCAAGATCCTCACATGACACGGATTTTTGAAGAGACGCACAATCTTGGAACTTGGGTTGTCAACTACGATGAACTTCTGGATCGTCGCCAGTTAATAAACCAATCGGTGCGCGTGATCCGGTATAAACAATCCGCGACCCAAGGCCGCAACCTGATCATATCTTCTCGGGCTCCTCTGGACCTTTTACGTTCGATGGTGCTTAAACGCATTCAAGACCTTGGCCTTGGCCTGACCGCAGGCGATGAGATCAACTTGGCTGAGCGTTTTATCGAAGATGCAAACAAAATCTCAGGCGAGATTGTGTTGCGAGCTGCGAAGCGCGGCCGAAACGCCAGCGAATTGATCGGCGTGGTGTTAAGCGCGTTTTTGATACGCCAAGAACTGGGTGTAGATCGTTACTACGGATGGTACTTCTTGGATGATTACGCCAGTTGGCTCGGTCAGCGAGAGGAACAGATCGCAGACATTCTCGCGTTAAGTCCGGAGATTGATCCCGACGGCGGATTGCGTCTGGCAATTATCATTTCGGAGGCGAAGTATATCCAATACGGCGGACTCAGAACCAAGCGGAAAGAATCTCAGAAGCAGCTTTTGGATACTGTCAAACGCATTGATGACGCTTTGTTTGCCTCGCCCGAAAGGCTTGACCGCGACATCTGGCTGTCTAGATTCTCCGATCTCGTTCTCAACGGAATTGAGTTCCCCGCTAATGCCCCCATTGATCTCAGTGCTTGGCGTCGAGCGATGCGCGAAGGAACATGTGAAATCTACTTGCGGGGTTATTCCCATGTCTTCGTATCTGGACCTTCAGATTCTCCCGAGTGTTCGGACTTTGGCTCGGTCTCACGACTAGAAAATGGATATCAGGAAGTGTTTTCGCGTAGTCGAACTGCCGAGCTTGTGCGGCATTATTGGCATCAAAGCCAGCCACTCGAAGTACGACGAGAGAATGCTCGAAACGCCTCTGGAGACGATGTCTGGTTGGAGGAAATCTATAAAACGCCTGCCAAGGGAACAATCACGGTCAAGACACCAGGCAAAGTCCTAAAAGACCAAAATGTGCCTCTACCAAACAGCCAAGAACCGACTCTGCCTGCGGTGACAAACCCGACAATCACGACCGCCGAAGGCTTGAAAGTTCCAGACGAGACAGAACTGCCCGTCGTAGAGAAGGAGTCGTCTGGGTGGGCATATTCGAAGGTCCTAGAAATTATCGAGTCTGGCGATATCCGCTCCGGCAATGAGGCTACGGACATTCAATGGCTCAAACAGGCTGAAAGCCAGTGCAAAGGGGCTCTTCAGCAATTTCAATTACATTCCAAGCTGGTTTCCAGCTCGCTCACTCCGAACGCGGCACTATTAAAGTTCCAAGGAAGTGCGGACCTGACCGTCGAGCAGGTGCTGAAGCGGCGATCAGAATTCCTAACTACACACAGGTTGAACATCATCTCAGTCCGGGCAGAACCAGGATTGGTTTCAATAGCGGTTGCGCGACCTCACCGAGAGGTTTTGGAGATGCCTGAGGTGTGGCGGCGGTGGACGCCGCACTCCGCTAATGGCAACCAAGAATTAGTAATCGGCGTGCGCGAAGAAGATAGTAGCCTCCAATGCCTGTCGCCACGCACGAATGCACCACACACGTTGATTGCTGGGTCAACAGGGAGTGGCAAATCCGTGCTAATGCAAAACATCATCTTGGGCATTGCCGCGACCAACTCACCCCAGCAAGCTCAGATTGTACTGATCGACCCTAAGCTGGGAGTTGATTATTTTGCATTTGAAGGACTGCCTCACCTCAAAGGTGGGATTATTGAGGACCAAGAAACTGCGATTGAACAACTCACGCATCTCGTTTCTGAGATGCAGCGGCGCTACACCGTGCTCAAGCAGAACAAAGTGCCGAACATTTTTGAGCTAAACAAAAAGCCCAATGCAACGGAATACTTGCCATTTCTGTGGGTGATCCACGATGAATTTGCAGATTGGATGATGACCGAAGAGTACCGAGATGCTGTGACCGATATCGTTGGTCGCCTTGGAGCCAAGGCTAGAGCCGCCGGAATCGCTCTGGTCTTCGCCGCGCAACGTCCCGATGCGAACGTCATGCCCATGCAACTGCGTGCAAACTTGGGAAATCGTTTGATCCTACGAGTGGACGGAGAAGGCACTTCCGAAATCGCGTTGGGTGAGAAAGGAGCCGAACGCCTCCTTGGCAAAGGTCATATGGCTGCCAAACTTGAGGGAGAGCCATCAATCGTATTTGTTCAAGTGCCATTCATCGCTGCGGACCTCCTCGAACGGTGCGTCACTGCAATCATAGATTCATCACACCTGCCCAGCGCACACTGAGGCAAACGTGGCAGATGCTCGCATTTTAGAGCCCAGCTGCGAAAACAGACATTAATTGTCGGTGGCAGACAATGGTGAAGGTCGGTTTCAGCTTCGGATGGCATTATCAATACCCCCGACCTTTTAAGGTTGATAAAAAGCATTATCTCCCTTAGAGCAGGGGAGATGAACGCACAAAACGGCGAATTGGTCGTGGTGGCGGCCGGTGGGCGTGAACTCGCCGACGCGAGTTTTTACCAGCTCAACGATGTGCCGCCAGAGTTGGAATGGTTCGCCAACATCGCCAACGCGCACACCCGCCGCGCCTATCGTAACGACGTGGCCGGGTTCATGGCGTTCTTCGGGATGAAGGACGCCAAGCAGTTTCGAGAGGTCACCCGTTCCCACTTGCTGGCTTGGCGCAAACAGTTGGAAAACGTCGGCAGCGGACCGGCGACGATCCGACGCAAGCTCTCGGCGCTGGCTTCGTTGTTCGACCATCTCTGCGAGGTCAACGCGGTGACCCATAATCCGGTGCTCGGCGTCAAACGCCCCCGGGCCGAGACTGGCGAAGGCAAGACACCGGCGATTGCCGATGGACAAGCCCGCAAACTCCTCGATGCGCCGCCTGAAGGCACGCTCAAGGGCAAACGGGACCGGGCGATCTTGGCAGTGCTGTTTTTCCACGGGCTGCGGCGCGAGGAATTATGCAAACTGCGTGTCAAAGACGTGGAACAACGCCAGGGTGTAGCGCATCTGCGCGTCCACGGCAAGGGAGGCAAGATTCGGTTTGTGCCGGCTCACCCGGCGGCGCTGGCGCGGATTTCGGACTACCTGGAAACTTGTGGGCATGGAGGCGATGCTGCCGGGGCATTGTTTCGGCCCGTGAAGAATCCACGCGAACGGGGAAAACTCGACCGCGCACTCACCCCCGGGAAGGTCGATGAATGCGTGGTGCGTTACTACTCGCGGCGGATGGGGGTCAACGCGGCGGGGTTCGGTCCGCACGTGGCCCGCGCCACGGCTGCTACGCATGCGCTCAACCAGGGAGCGGATATTGCCAAGGTTCAGGAATGGTTGGGGCACGCCAATATCGCCACGACCCGCATCTACGACCGCCGCCGTTCGCGCCCAGAGGATAGTCCTACGTTTCGCATGAGCTACTGAACCTCGCGGGACTGGGTGGCAAGTTGCCTCTGACTGACAGAAGCGTCCGAAAACCGCGGTTTTTTGGCGCGCATGTGCTCTGCTCAAGCCACGGCAGGCTTGAGGACGGCGGTGAGCACGTCGCACATGGTATTTGGACGGCGTCCCAACAGCGTTTCCAGCGTTGGGTCCACGGCGGCGAAGTCACCCCGCCGGGCGGCGCGGTACATGCCAAGGAGCATGTCAGCAAACAACGCGGGTGTGCCTTGGGCGATCCTAGCTTCCCGCCACTCCTCGTCGGTGACGGTCACGTGCTTGATCTCGCGCCCGGTGATTTTGGAGGCCGCGGCGGCCAAGTCCGCCATGGTGAAAGCCTCCGGAGCGGTCAGTGGCGGCGTGATGCCATCCAACCGCCTCTCTTCTGCGAGGAGGACGGCGTCCGCCTCTGCTAGGTCGGCGCGCGCGGTCCAGCTCACCGGGCCATCCTCCGGGGTACGCAGTTCCCCTGCCTCGAACCCACGCCCGATGATGTGCAAGGCACTCTCGGCATAAAAGCCGTGGCGCAACGACGTAAAAGGCGCGCCTCCTTTCGCCAGCATCTCCTCAGTGGCGGCATGGTCGGAAGCGGGGGCAAAGGGCGACTCTGCCCGGGCACCTTGGTGGCTGGTGTAGAGCACCCGGGACGCCCCGGCGGCGCGGGCCGCTTGGATAGCGTGACGGTGCATTTGCAATGCCTGCTCTCCGAGCTTGTCCACCGAGACGACTAGCACCTGTGCTGCGCCCGCAAACGCCGCCGCCAACTCGTCCGGCTTGGTGAAGTCGCCGACGCGGACCTGCACGCCACGTTCGGCAAGCACTGTCGCCTTTTGCGGGTCGCGCACGCTCACGCCAACCTGGCTGGCAGGTAGCCGTGCGAGTAGATGCTCGATGACGGCGTGGCCGAGTTGGCCGTTGGCTCCGGTGACGATGATCATGGTGATAACAGTAATATGTTTTCAACGATAATCAATTCCTACGGAGCGAAGAGTGCTATGATGGCCCGATGAAGGAGCGCAAAGCGGAGGTGCGGCAGCGGATCATCAGGGCGACAGCCAAGCTGTTGGCCCAAGGAGGCAGAGAGGCTGCTTCTACCCGGTCGGTTAGCACCGCTGCCGGGGTGCAGGCCCCCGTCATCTACCGGCATTTCGGCGACATGCGCGGCCTGCTTGACGCGGTGGCCCAAGCAACACTGGCCGGGTACGTGCGCCGCAAGGCTGATCGTCAACCTGGCGATGATCCGGTGGAAGACCTGCGCCGCGGATGGGACCAGCACGTCGCCTTCGGGCTGGAGCACCCGGCCATCTTTGCGCTCGTCTACGGCGACCCAGCGGCTGCGACCGCTTCCCCGATGGCGCGCGAGGGTTTTGACAGCCTGCTCAAGCTGGTGGAGCGCGTGGCCCAGGCCGGGCGGTTGCGGGTGAGTATTCCCCACGCCGCGCGGCTCATCGCGGCCGCCGGCGAGGGAGTGACGCTCCAGCTCATCGCCTCTCCGGTCAAAGACCGTGACCCCAAACTCTCGGCGGCCATGCGCGAGGCGGTGGTCGGCGCGATCACCCTGCCCATCGTGTCCGGCGGGACTGCCAGAAAGGAGTCCGACGTTGACCGGGTGGCTTCACGTGCCGTCGCTTTGCGCGCGGTGCTCGGGCAAGCGCCTGGCATTCTCTCTCAAGCCGAACAGGATCTTCTCGGCGAGTGGCTCGACCGGCTGGCAAGGCAAGACGTTGAGCAGAACCCTTGAGGAAGACCAGAGAAACCGTCGCTCAAACCTCCGTTCGCGAGACGAAAGTTCTGAAGCAGCCAGCCTGCATGGCAAAGGACCGTTTGCTGGCACCAGCAACCCACCAAGCAGGGTGATGTTTGAGATGGAACTGCCCGCTTTCACCATGCAGGATGGCTAGGAGAACTCCAAATTGTCTGCGCTGCTGCCCGGACTACGAAAAAAAGTGGAGTGACTCCAGAGGAATTGGCAAGCGTCGAACCAACCAGAAATTGGTCGCACGACATTTTCAGGACCGCTCACGGCAAGCTCACCGTATCAGGTGCCGTCAGTTGATATGCAAATTGTTCCATCTCTGAAAACCATTTCGCTAAGAAACTGTTGAGTTAACATGAAAGTCGGCGCACGAGCAGGCGCGTCATCGCGCACCAGAGCCACGCTTCGGCTGAGGCGACGGTTTTCTCGTACTCTTTGGAAAGGAGTCGGCACTGGCCAAACCAGGAGAACGTTCGCTCGATGCGCCAGCGGAAAGCGACCGGCGCGAAGCCCTTTTTTGCGCGGTGGCTCTGGGCTTGACTGTGACGTGCAGGTCGCGTCCGAGTCGTTCACGCGCGGCTTTTTCCGCCTGTCGCTGGTAGCTTTGGTCAGCGGTAAAACTCTCGATGGTGGGATGACGCTCGACGGCTTGGACCATGACGGCGGCGGCCTCGGTGCCGTCGGCCTTGTTGGCGGCGGTGACGTGCACGGCCAAAAGGGTGCCCTGGCTGTCCACGGCCACATGGCGCGAGCGGCCCTTGATGCGCTTGCCGCCGTGAAAGCCGCGTGCCTCGCCTTCGGCGGCGCTTTTGACGCTCTGGCTGTCGAGGATCGCATGACGCGGAGCCCGCCGGGCGCGGCCCAGGGTGATTTCCCGCCAGCGGGTGCCCAGCACGGCGACGGCTTCCTGCCAGACGCCGCGCTTTTGCCAGCGTCGCCAGTGATCGTACACCGTGTCCCAAGGCGGGAAGTTGTGGGGCAAAGCACGCCAGCGACAGCCCTCGCGCAGGCGGTAGAGCACGGCTTCCACGACCCGGCGCTTGGGGTACTTGGGCCGGGCACCGCGCGGATCGGGCCGCTCGAAAAACTTTTCCAGTTTCTCCCACTGCGCCTCACTCAGGTCGCTCGGATAGGTCACCCTCTTATCCTGCCTGCTGGCATTCTGCTACCACAAGCTTTTTAACTCAACGGTTTCTAATATTACAGTTGTAGATGGGCAAGGGCTGTGCTTTGGTCCCACCCGATGAGGGCAGACCAGTTCGAGAAGAAGGCGCGGCAGCTTCGGGCGGCGTTGGAAGAGGCCAGCGGCCGTTTGGGCAAGCATTTTGCCAACCCGGCGGCGCGCCAGACCGCGGCGGCTTACCTACAGAGCTTGCTGAGCACCGTGGAACGCAAAAACAGCTGGCAACTCGCCGAGGCCGCCGGGTTCGACACGCCGTACCGCTTCCAGCACCTGCTTGGACGTGGAACGTGGAACGCCGAGGCGTTGCGCGACGAGCAACTCGAGGTTGTGCTCGCCGGTCTGGGCACCCAGGACGCGGTGCTCGCCATCGATGAGACCGGCTTCGTCAAGCAGGGTTAAAAAGAGTGTGGGCGTGGCCCGGCAGTACTGTGGAGCGAGCGGCAAGATCGATAACTGCCAGGTGGGCGTTTTTCTTTCCTGGCAGACGAGCAAGGGCCACGCCCTCATCGAGCGGGCGCTCTACCTGCCCAAGGAGTGGAGCGAAGATGCGGAACGACGCCGGGCAGCGGGCGTGCCCGCAGACGTGGAGTTCGCCACCAAACCGGTACTGGCACGCCGTCTGGTCGAGCACGCACTGGCGGCAGGGGCGCAGCCGGCGTGGGTGGTGGCCGACGCGGTGTATGGTGGCGATTACAAGCTGCGGGCGGCCTTGGAGGAGGCCAAGCAGCCCTATGTCATGGCCGTCACCGGTCAGCAGTGCGTCTGGATGGGCCTGGGCGAGCGGCGGGTCAAAGCCATCAAAACCCAAGTGCCCGCGGACGCTTGGGCCGAGATCAGCGTCGGGGCCGGGGCGAAAGGACCGCGCGTCTTTGACTGGGCAGCAGTGCGCATCAACCATCCTCACGGCAGGACATGGCAGCGTTTTTTGCTGCTGCGCCGCTCGCGCTCGGATCCGCAGGAGATCACCGCCTACCTGGTCTTTGGTGCGGCAGACACCCCGCTGGAGGAGATGGCCCGTATCGCCGGACGCCGATGGTCGGTGGAGGAGAGCTTCGCGCAGGCCAAGGGCGAAGTCGGCCTCGACCAGTACGAGGTGCGAAGCTGGGCGGGTTGGCATCGTCACATGACCTTGGCCATGACCGCGCAGGCGCTCTTGGCGATCACCCGCGCCCGGCTCTTCGCTAAACCCGTGGCGAGTCAGCAGGCGTTGGCCGCGTTCAAAAAAAGCCGCGGGCTGCCAGCGGTGGCCACCGCCGCTTGATCCGGGTCAGCGTCGCCGAGGTGCGCCGCTTCTTCGTCGCCCTGCTCTGGGGCACCGCCCGCGTGCTCCTCGCCCAAGTGCTGCGCTGGAGCAACTGGCGACGCCACCACCAGGCCGTCGCCAAGTTCTTCCACTACAAAACCCGCCACGCCCTTGCCCATCTACAACTGTAATACTAAGGTTCCCGAAGCTCGCCTTCTCTTTCTGGCTAACCCTCAGTGCCAGCTATCCGGTGAACCGCAAGTCAGGAGAACCGGTGTGATGACCCGCAGATGCTTCGCGTAGCCACACGCCCAAACACCCAAGGAAAGAACCATGAGCACCGAAACCGCCATCCCCGCCCTCCTGTCCAAGGCGACCTACCACCTCCACACCGA
>CAXTBX010000063.1:0-28359 GCA_964242205.1 uncultured Chthoniobacterales bacterium | reverse complement strand
GTTCGTCTTCGACCTGGGCGGCGGCACGTTCGACGTGACGATCATGCGCATCGAGAACCAGCATATCAAGATGCTGGCGACCAACGGCGACCACCGGCTCGGCGGCAAGGATTGGGACGACATCATCGTCAACCTCGTCGCGGAGGAATTCGACCGGCTGCACGGCGAAAACCCGCTGCTGGACCTCCAGAGCTACCAGGAATTGCAAAGCCGCGCGCTAGCCGCGAAGATCCAGCTCTCCAGCCGCCCGCGCACGACGCTCGTCCACTCACACAACGGCAAGAGCATCAAGATCGAGTTGACGCGCGACGACTTCGAGAAAATCAGCGCGCACCTCGTCGAAAAGACCAAGACCATCTGCGAGATCGTCATGCAGGAAGCGCGCATGAACTGGTCGGACATCGACAAAATCCTGATCGTCGGCGGCATGACGCGGATGCCGATGATCCGCCAGATGATCCAGGAAATCAGCGGCGTGCCGCTGGCCGAGCACGTCTCGCCGGACGAGGCGGTGGCGGTGGGCGCGGCGATCCAGGGGATGCTCTCGACGTTGGCTCAAGAGGACAAGACGGGCGAAAAGGCCGTGCCCGCATCCACGCGCGAACAGTTTTCCAACCGTGAGGGCGGGCTGATCCAGGTGACGAACATCACCTCGCACTCGCTCGGCGTGGTCTTATGGAACGAGGACTCGCTAGAGGAATACGTGTACCCGATGATCCAGAAGATGAAGGCGGTGCCCGCCGAGTTTAAGAACAACTTCGGCACGGCACAGGCGAACATGGCCAAGGTGGTCGTGCGCGTGGTGGAAGGCGAGAGCACGGTGCCGAGCGAATGCACGCCGCTGGGGTTGTGCGCGGTGGACCTGCCGCCATACCTGCCCAAAGGCGCGCCGGTCGAGTTGACCTACCGCTACAACACCAACCAGACGCTCGAAGTGGTCGTCGATGCGTTCGGCAAGACGAACACGGTGACGATTCAACGCAACACCGGGTTGTCGGAAGAAGAGATGGCCAGCGCGACGGCGAGTTTGTCGTTGATCAAAGTTGAATGAGGTCGGAACGCGGAAGTCGGAGCGCGGAAGTCGGGAAGACAAATCCTGGCAGCCGTTTTGACGATTTCTTCGCTGAGACTGTGTAATTTCCCTTCTCAGTTTCGCATTCTGACTTCCCACTTCCGTCTTTCCGATGCTCCCCTCCCCGCTGCCCGACGATCCCCGTAAGTGGGAAGGGTGGAACCTCTACAGTTCGCCCAATCTTTACGAGCGGCTGGGGCTGGATTTCGCGGCGACACCGTCCAACGAGCAGATCGAGGAAAACACCCGGCTCTTGCTCGTGTGGTGGCAGAAGAAGCTGCCGCTCAAGAACCAGCCGAGCAATCCGCTCGCCCAACTCTTGCGCGGCGGGATGGACACCGCGCCGAAGTTCCTCGCGGAAGCCCGCGCCGAACTACTCAACCCCGAGCGCCGCAAGCAGATCGACGCCCGGTTGCAGGACCAGCGCCGCGTCAACGCCATCAACGAGTTCAAGAAGTTCCTCGACTTCGCGCTGACCGACAAGGTGCTGACCGCCGACGCCGAGGCCAACCTCGCCAAGCTCGGGCACGACATGGGCCTGAGCGGCGGCGACATCGCGGGCACCATCGCCATCGGCCTCAAGCGCACCGGCGCGGTCCGCGAGGCCGACTTGCCCCCGCGCCCCGAACCGCCCCCCCCGGCGGAGCCTCCCCCCGCCCCGGTCCCCGTTACCGCCGCGCCGCCCGCCCCGGCGGCCCGCCAGACCACCCGCGCCACTCCGCTAACAGCCGCCCGCCCCGCTGCTCCCCACGAGACGACGCGCATCCGCCGCTCGCGCCCGCCGACGCCGCGCGACGATTTCGAACGTATGCTGCGCCTCTCCGGGCTGGACGAGGAGTCCATGACCGACGAGCGGCGCGACACCTTCATCGACATGGCCGAGAACATGGGCCTGGACCCCGGCGAGGCCGAGGACATCGTCGATGAATACCTCGAAGCCATCGCCGACGGTACGTTGCAGGCGACCGTCGCGCCGAGTTCACCGATGGCCGCCGACCGGGTCGTTTCCTCGCCACCCAAGCCGAAGGCACCCGCCCGCCCGGCGGGCATGGTCCCCGCCCCGGCGCGGCCCGGCGCACCGCCGCCGATCAACCCGGCGGGGCCGATGGTGTCCGCGAAGATCACCGACAGCGTGGCGCTGCCCAAGGACATCGGCGCGGTCGCGGAGAACAGCCGTTTCCCCGACTTCGACAACACCGTCGGCACCAAGATGCTCTTTCTGCCCTCGGCGACGTTCACGATGGGCAGCGGCGCGCCCGGGGCCGCCGCCAACGAGCAGCCGACCATGCGCGTGAGCCTGGGTCGGTTTTACATGGCGCGCTATCCCATCACCAACGCGGAGTACGAGAAGTTCGACCCCGCGCACCGCTCCCGGCGCGGGTCGTGGGCGGACGAGCGCCACCCGGTGATCTACGTTTCGCACCAGGACGCGGTGAAGTTCTGCCAGTGGCTCAGCGTCAAGGAGCGCCGCCGCTATCGCCTGCCGACGGAAGCCGAGTGGGAGTACGCGGCCAAGGGCACGACGGACTCTACCTATCCCTGGGGCGAGACGACCGGGCTGGGCACGCTGGCCAATTTCGCGGACGCGAACACGACGTTCCCGTGGCGCGACGCGAGCGTCAACGACGGCTACGCCGAGACGGCCCCGGTGGGGAGCTATCCCGAGGGAGTCAGTTTCTGCGGCGTGGAAGACCTTTCGGGCAACGTCTGGGAGTGGTGCCTGGATTATTACGACGCCTACAAGGGCGGCGAGCGAACGAACCCGCGCGGTCCGGCGCACGGCTCGCAACGCGTGTACCGCGGGGGAAGTTGGAAGTCGCGTTTCGGGAACCTCAAGACGACGGCGCGGGGTTATAATCAGCCCGCGTACGCGAGCAACGACGTGGGGTTTCGGATCGTGTGCGAGTGCGATTGAGCGTGCGAGTGGCAAGCTCCGGGCACCATCCGCCCACGACATTCCTGCATAAACCAAACCTTGACAACTATTCCGCGCTAACGCATAACTTTCCTGTTTGAGCCGCCCTCTTACCGGACTGGTCACGATTGGATTCCAGACCGAATCTTCCCCCCCCTACCATGAGAAAGCTGATTTTCTTCCTCGCCGCCTTGGCTCTTACGCAGCTTTACAATTACTGGACACTGGAAGTGCCGCCCGCGCCTGCGCGGGCTCCAGTGGCTGTCGCGCCGCCCGTCGAGCGTCCCCGGGTCTATTACCATTCCCCGCTGGATGCGCCTGCTATGTCGGCCACAGCCTACACGAGCATGGGATATTTCTCGACCGACTCGTCCTCGCAGTTCGACCGGACGCGCGCCACGATAGCGCCGGTGCGGACCGCCGCGCTCGTTTCAGACAATGGTCTGGTCTGGGGTGAGGAAGGCGAACGCGCCGAGATCCAGCGTTTGCAGTCGGTTTACAAGTTGCCCCGCACCAGCGTAGCCGGGACGCTCGGCGGGCGGGTCCCTTCGTCAGCCTACGCGACAGATTGAGCGAGGTGGGAGGTTGGGCAGAAGCGCTGCTCGCTTGGCAAACAAAAAGGACGCCTCTTACGAGCGTCCTTTTTGTTGCCGCGACCGAGGGGCGGCGCTCTGGCTAAAATCTACTCAGGCCGTCTTGGCGCGTGGGTTTTTCTTCGCCGCCTTGTAGCCCGCGGCTTCCTCCGCCAACAAAGCAACACCGCCGCTGGGTAGATTCTTGGCGCGCGACTTGGCCATTTCCCGCACGAACGGCGAACGGTTGCCCAGATATTTGAGGATCAGCAGTTCTTCCTTAAGCGTGGTCGCCGCGCCCGCACGCATATATTTGTCGCTCACCAACCACTTTGAAAGCTTGTCAATGAGTTGCTCGCTGGCCTGGCGTTGGCCATTCTCAATTTTAATCCAACCCGGAGTGGATACAAAGCCCTGCGCACCAAGGGCCTCCTGGGATAAACCGAGTTCCTTGCGCAATTGTTTGAGACGATCACCAAGTGTCATGGAGTGTGTAAGTTACCAGAAGGTTTGTGTGGATTATACTACTTTGCACGACCCTGTCGAGGGTTTTAGCCAAGCCGCGCCATTTTTCCCATGGCATGACGTTCTCGAACCAACACAGATTTAAAGATTAGCATAATCTGCACCAACGTTTTGGCCAGCGGCAATCCGCCCCAGTTCGCCCGGCAGCGATCACCGAACTGACCGTCCGCCGATCCCCCATTCCCGGTCGGGAATCCGGTGATTTTTGCGCATCCGAAGTGGTCTGCGGCCTCCTTTTTGCTTTTTACTTGCGCCGGGCGGTGGCATATTGCGCTCCCGCTTTACCCGATGACGCTCACCGAAACCATCCTCGCCCGCGCCAGTGGCCGGAAAACCGTCGTGCCCGGCGACAACATTTGGGTCAACACAGACATCCTTCTGACCCATGACGTGTGCGGCCCGGGGACCATCGGCGTGTTCCAACGCGAGTTCGGTCGCCATGCGAAGGTCTGGGATCGCTCCAAAATTGTCATCATCCCGGATCATTACATCTTCACGGCGGACTCCCTCTCCAACCGCAACGTCGACATCCTGCGCGAGTTCGTGCGCGAGCAGGAACTGCCCTATTTCTACGACGTGATCGACGACCCGAACGGCGAATGGAAGTTCGACGCCGCCCGGGGCCAACTCAAGCGCCAGTACGGCGGCGGCTTCGCGGGCGTCTGCCACACGGCCCTGCCCGAAAAAGGGCATGTCCGGCCCGGTGAGGTGCTCTTCGGCACGGATTCGCACACCTGCATGGCCGGGGCGTTCGGCGAGTTCGCCACGGGCATTGGCAACACCGACGCGGGGTTCATCCTGGGCACGGGTAAGTTGCTCGTCAAGGTGCCCGAGACGATGCGGTTCTACCTCGACGGCGCGCTGGCGCGCGGCGTGATGGCCAAGGACGTGATTTTGCACGTCATCGGCGAAATCGGCTTCGACGGCGCGACCTACCGCGCGATGCAGTGGGACGGCCCCGGCGCGAGCGGCCTGGGCATGGATGACCGCATGACGATTGCCAACATGGCCATCGAGGCGGGCGGCAAGAACGGCATTTTCGCCGCCGACCAGAAGACGTTCGACTTCGTCAACGCCCGTTGCGCTGCCAACGGCACCAAGGCCGACTACACGCCCGCTGAGGCCGGGCCGGACCAGAAGTTCGTCTACGAGCAGGCGTTCGATTTATCCCAATTGGAGCCGACCGTCGCCATGCACCCGAACCCCGGCAACCGCGCGCTGGCCAAGACACTCGGGCACATCGCGCTCGACCGCGCGTACATCGGCAGTTGCACGGGCGGCAAGACCAGCGATTTCCTCGCGTTTGCGGAGATCGTCAAGGGCAAGCGGGTCAAGATCGACACCTTCGGCGTGCCCGCGACCCCGGGTGTGGTGGATGATTTGCACAAGGTGCAGTTCGACGGCGTGAGTGCGTGGCAAACGTTGGAAAACGCGGGCGTGCTGATGACCGAGAACGCGAGCTGCGCGGCGTGCCTGGGCGGGCCGGTGGACACGTTCGGACGGATGAACAAGCCGCTGAGTTGCATCAGCGCGACCAACCGCAATTTTCCGGGCCGGATGGGCCACAAGGAATCCAAGGTTTACCTCGCCAGCCCGTACACGGTGGCGGCGAGCGCGTTGACGGGCAAGATCACTGATCCGCGCGAGTTTCTTTGATTGACCAAGAAGGATGCTTATGTCGAACGGGAACAGGCTTTGGTTGAGGCGCGCCGCGCTGGGGTGGCTGACGGCGGGTTTGCTGGCGATGGTGGTCGGCGGCTGCGCGGCGGGAGGCGGCAAGAAGGGTGGCGCGGCTGAGGCCGGGCCGGATCTGTCCGCGCCGGTCAAGCCGGAGAACCGTTACAAGGTGAGCGCGGACCCGGCGGCCCCGTTTTTCCGCAACAGCCCGCAGCAGCCCGCCGGAGCGGATTTGCAGGTCAAGAAGGAGACGCGCGTGACGCTGGTGAGCAAGCTCGCAGGCTACAGCAAGGTCAAGCTGCCCGCCGGGGACATCGGCTACGTGGACAGCACCGATATCGCGCACCTGTCGCCCAAGGAGATCGCCGACGAGGACGCGCTGGTCGCCGCGCAACAGGCGCAGGCGGCGCTGCTGGCCGCGCCAATGAATAACGCCAACATCGGCAACGGCGGTAATTACAACCCACCGCCCGAGGCCGGACGTGCCGAACCGCTGCCGCTAGCTGATCCCGGCCCGACGGCGACCCCGCCGCCGAGCACGATGTTCAGGTACTGAGCCCGGCGGAGCCGGGAAGCTTTAAGACCCAAGCTTCAAGCCTCAACGAAGGAGGAAGGTTTAAGATCCAAGCATTCATCGTCGTTCTCATTCCTTTTCACTTTGCCCTTTATACTTCCTTGAAGCTTGAGGCTTAAACCTTGAAGCTTTTCCAACCATGTCTGACCAACTGACCGCCCGCGTCTTCGTCGTCGGAGACAACATCGACACCGACCAGATCATCCCCGCGCAGTACCTGACCCTCGTGCCGACCAAGCCTGCCGAGTACACGGAATTGGGCAGCTACGCCATGATCGGGCTGCCCGACGACCAGTACCCCGAAAAATTCGTCTCACCCGGCGGGACCACAACCCCGTACCTGATCGTCGTCGCCGGACGCAATTTCGGCTGCGGCTCGTCGCGCGAACATGCCCCCATCGCCCTCGGCGCGGCGGGCGTGGAGGCCGTCGTCGCGGAGACCTACGCGCGCATCTTCTTCCGCAACAGCGTCGCCACGGGTGAGGTATTTCCTTACGAAAGCGTGGACCGGCTTTGCGACGTGCTCAAGACCGGCGACGAGGTCACCATCAACTACGCCGCCGACACCCTGACGCACGCGGGCACCGTTTACGCACTCAAGCCGCTGGGCGAGGTGCGCCCGGTGGTCGAAGCGGGTGGGATCTTCCAGTACGCGCGCCAGACCGGCATGATCCCGGCGGCGGCTTCGGCCTGACACGGGGTGGTACGTTTTTGTCTCGTTGCCGCACTTTTTGACTGGCATCGGGCCGGAATTTTGTTAGAAAGCGAATCCCCGCCATGCGTCCTGTCGCCGTCGCCACCCTATGTCTGTTGCTGCTCGCCCCCGCCCTGATCCCACGCGCCGCGGGCGAAACCGTGCTGCACACCTGGGCGGTCGGTCGCTACGGGGATAAAAGCGAGGCGACCGTGACCCCGGCGGACGGTTACGCCTTCAGCGTCAAGAACACCGGACGCAACGCGGTCAGCGCCTCGGTTTTCAAGAGTTGGTCGGACGTCAATTATCCCCTGGACATGGCCGCACCGACCGGTGCCGATCTCGTCGTGGGCGACTACCCACTGGCCACCGACTACGCGGGTCCCACCAATCCCATGCTCCATTTCGTGATAAGCGCGGGCATCGGCTCGGGCGAATTTCAAATTCTGGAGCTGACCTACGACGCGAACGGCGAGGTGCTCACGCTGGCCGCCGATTTTGCCTACCACACCGATTACACGGTGTCGGCTTACGGCTACCTGCGTTTCAACTCCAGCGTGCCCTACGCCCACCCCGGCGGGGTGGCGCAGTTCGCCAATAATTTTTACCGGGTCCACGAGACGGCGGGCGAGTTGAAGTTGAACGTCGCGCGCGGCGACGGCAGCGCCGGGCCGCTGAGCGTCGATTACGCCACGGCGGACGGCACGTACCTCGCCGGGCGTGACTACGCCGCAACGGCTGGCACGCTGACCTGGGCGGACGGCGACACCGCCGACAAGGCCGTCACCGTGCCGATCCTCAACACGCACGACCCTTACCTGAAGGACGGCACGTTCACCGTGCGCCTGAGCGGCCCAGGCGCGGGTCCGCAGGCCCAGGCGAACGTCACGGTCGTCAAGGACAGTTCGCCCGTCACCTTCATCCACGTCGAGGCCCACCGGAACGAGAGCGGCGAGATTGTCCCCGAAGCTACCTACAGCACCGCCAGCTTGGACGTGATCACCGGCCAGTCCGACGATTATTCCGGGGACTGCTATTTTTCCGTGCTTGACGATTTCGACTCCGGTTTCCCGGCGGGTTCGGTCAGTGCTCAACGATCGTTGTCCTTCGGCGTGGGCTACCTGCAACCGCCGCTCGTCGTGGGTGATTATCAGGGTGCCTACGAGCAGATGACCGACGACCATCCGCTCCTCGGCTTGTCAGGATTCGGCAGCACGAACACTTTCGGCTCGGGGAGCTTCCAGGTGCGCGAAATCGTGCGCGCCGCCGACGGCAGCCTGGAGCGGTTCGCGGCGGATTTCAGCGTCGCTGCCGCCAAGTACGTGCCAGCCCTGCGCGGACAGATCCGTTACCATTCGACGGTGCCGCTGCCTCCGGCCTCGCCCACGGTGAACGTGCCGAGGCTGACCGTGACGGCCACTGTGCCCAAGGTGCGCGGCAACGGCGGCGTTCCGGGCGTGTTCAAGCTGACGCGCGAGGGCGACCTGTCGCAGCCGCTGACGGTTTACTACCGGATGCAGGGAACCGCCCAGAACGGGACCGACTACAAGACGCTGTTCGGCGCGCGGGACATCAAGGCAGGCAAGAGTTCCGCGACGGTCAAGGTCAAGCCCTACGCCCCGCGTTTCGCCGCCGGGAAGGGTAAGAAAACCGTCGAGTTGGACGTTGCCCCAAGCGGCAACTACGCAGCGGACGGGGCGGACGGCGTTGCCATGGTGAAGATTCTGCCGAACCGGTAAGCTTTGTTTTCCGTACCATGCGACGCCCGTTTTTTGCTCTGTTGCTGGCCGTTGGCTTGCTGTTGGGTGGTCAATCCCGGGCCGCCGCGCAGACCCTGCTGCACTTCGTCAGCGAACCCGGCGAACCCATCGGCCAGGGCCAAGAACGCACGCTCGACGCGGCGGCAGGCTGGCGCTTCGAAGTGACGGGCAACCCCCGTTACGTCTTCTTCAAAATCAGCATCGGCGACGCCTCCGCCTACGAAAACTACGCGGTCGGATTCGCGTTGCCGTTGCGGTCTTCCCTCGCGCCGGGCGATTATCCGAACGCCACTTATTATCGCGGTTTCGACCAGACCGGCGGGCCGGGCCTGACGTTCAGTGCCAACGCGCGGGACAGCTTCGACGTGGCTGGCCGGTTCCAGATCTTCGAAGCCACGTTCGACGCCAACTATCAGGTGGTGTCGTTCGCCGCCAACTTCGTGCTGCACGGCGACAAGCGGAAAACCGCCGTGTACGGCGAACTCCGGTACAACTCGGCCGTGCCGTACACGACTCCGGCGGGGGTCGCCGACCTGTCCGCCGACAACGCTCGCGTGCTCTCCATCGGCGGAACGCAGGCCACCCTCATCGTCAGGCGTCACGGCGGCACGAGCGGCACGCTCACGGTCGATTACACCACGGCGGACGGCACCGACCGCGCCGGGCGCGACTACACGCCTGCCGCCGGTACGTTGACCTGGGCCGACGGCGACGCCGCCGATAAAACGATCACGGTTCCGGTCTTCTACGCGGGCGATCCGCTGCAAGGCGACGGCACGTTTCTGCTCACGTTGAGCGGACCCGGCACGGGCACGCAGCGGCAGGCGACGGTGATGATCCGCAACGACGATTCCGCCGTGACCTTCGTCCACTTCCAGAGCGACCCGGGCGACCCCGTTGGCAAGGGCGAGGAGCAAACGCTCAACCTGGACAGCGGCTGGTTCCTCACGCCCGGGCACGGTTATTACCATGATTTGCTCAGTTTTGACGGCACGAGCACCTCGGGCAAGTTGTACCCGGAAGCGCGGCAATTTCGGCTGGAGCTTGATCCGGGGCCGGGCAGCAACCCGGCAGTGGGCGATTACCAAAACGCTGTCTCCACCCTTTACAACTACGACCAGCCGGGATTGAGCTTTGGCGGGCTCACGGACGGTGCCACCGACAAGCTGACGGGGAATTTCCAGGTGCTCGAAGCCGAGTACGACGCGGACGGCAATCTGCTCCGGTTCGCGGCCAATTTCGAGCAGCACTACCAGGGCGTGATCGCGGGTCTGTACGGGCAAATCCGCTACCATTCCACGGTGCCGCTGCCGCCCTCCCGGGGCACGCGGGTCGGCGTGGCCGCTACCGTCCGGGACACGTATGATTACCTCGGCAACACGCCTGCGGTGTTCACGGTGACGCGCACGGGCAGCACGAACCTGCCGCTCGTGGTCAAATACGAGACTTCCGGCACGGCGGCGGGCGGGCGGGACTACGTGGCGCTGAAAGGTCAAAAGAAAATTCCCGCCGGCAAGTCGTCCGCCAAGATCATGGTGCGCGCCATCAACACCGGGCAAACCGGGTATTCCCGCAGGCTGAGCCTGCGGCTGAAATTGGTCCCGCTGGACGGCAGTTACGCCGTGGTTGACACCGCGAAGCCCGCCAGGGTGACCATCACACATTGGCCGCGTTGAACCGTGCGGCGGGCGGGACCGGCGGGCGGAAGAACGCTACAGCCGGGCCACGGCGCGATAAAAACGGCGCGGATGCGCGCCCGCAGCCGGGTCGT
Organism: uncultured Chthoniobacterales bacterium; assembly: GCA_964242205.1. Lineage (GTDB taxonomy): Bacteria > Verrucomicrobiota > Verrucomicrobiia > Chthoniobacterales > SZAS-18 > CAHJWO01. The sequence continues at coordinate 17,799 of CAXTBX010000063.1, read as the reverse complement.
TGGTCGACCAATGGCCGGTGGCATCCGGCGTGCCCGTGGCGATGACCGTCCAGGTCGGGTTGTCGAGTGTGTCGGTCGTCTGGAGGTCGTAAGTTTGGCCGGGCGTGCCGCGCAGGTCCAGGTTGACGGTTCCTCCCGTGCCGGACGCAACCGCGAGTTGGGGCGTGGCCGGGGCGGCGGTGGTGACGTTGAGGTCCTGGACGGAAAAGAACGCTTCCCCAGCGGGATCGTCCCGCTGCCAGATCACAAGCAGCGCAGCGTGCTCGGCGCGGTCGGTCGGGATCGGTACGCTCCAGTCATAGCTCAACATCGTGCCGCCGACCGGGTTGGGCCGGGTGCTGGTGGTGACGGGACGGGCGGCGTTGCCCACGGCCCACGAACCGAGGAAATCCAGGTCCGCCCAGGCGAGGACTTTGGTGTCGGGGTTCACGCCCGCTTTGGTCAGGTACACGGCGAAGTGCGAGGGATCGTGCGGCGCGGTGGCCAGGAAATGCAGCGGCACGCTCGCCCCGGCGGCTACGGCGGTCTGCTGCCAAGCGGCAGACGCGAGGTTGAGGCCGCTGAAGTTCAGGCCGGTATGTACGCCGTCGTTAATCCCGGCGCTGGCGAGCGTGCCGTCCGGGACGGTGGCGGCGTAGCTAAAACCGGCGTTGGCGTAGCCGGGAAAATTCTGGGAATTCTGGTTCCAGGTGTAGTAGGAATCGTTCCATGGCGCGGGGGCATGGCCGTTAGGTCCAGCGACGCGGACTTGGACCATGCGTCCGTTTTCGAGGCTGCCGTGGGCGCTGGCGAGGGTGGGCACGAGCAGTCCGGGCAACAGCAATGCGAGCATCCAAAACGAAGAACGAAAATTCATGGCAGGGGGAGTTTGAAACGGTGAAGAAACACTAAAACGAGCAGATTTCTTACCACGGAGCGCCCTTCCTTGGAGTCGGGCGGAAGGGACGACAAACTCTGGTTGCCGCCGGGCCGGGAACCCCGCTACGCTGGGACCGAGGCGGCTCACGCCACCTCGTCGTAAACGCCTCCTCCAATGAATCCCGCCGCGCACAAACGCACCAAGATCATCGCCACCCTTGGACCCGCCTGCGACCGCGAGGAGGTTTTGCGCGGCATGATCGCCACCGGGATGAACGTGGCGCGCATCAATTTCTCGCACCAGAAACCCGAGACGCTGCCCGGCACCGTCGAACGCGTGCGCCGGGCCAGCGATGAGGCAGGCGTGCCGGTGGCCATCATGGGCGACCTGCGCGGACCGCGCATCCGCGTGGGCGAGATGACAGGCGGGTCCATCACGCTGGCAGCGGGTGCGGAGATCGTGTTGACCCCGGAGAAGGTGTTGGGCACGCCGGAGCGGATCGGCGTGAGTTTTCCACAGCTCGCGGGCGACGTGCAACCGGGCGGTGCGCTGTTGCTCGACGACGGCAACCTGCTGTTGCGTGTATTAGAAGTGCACGGCGGCCAGGAGGGCGAACTACTAGCGCGCGTGGAGCGCGGCGGCACGCTCTCCAGCAACCGGGGCATCAACCTGCCGGGCCAACGCGTGAGCCTGCCGTCGATCACCGACAAGGACGAGGAGGACATCGCGTTGGCCGTCGCACTGGAATTCGATTTTCTGGCGCTGTCGTTCGTGCAGTCGGCGGAGGACGTGAGGGACTTGCAGCGGCGGCTGGAGGCGCGCGGGGCGAATATCCCGGTCATCGCCAAAATCGAGAAGAAAAGCGCGCTCGACGACATCGAGGCCATCGCGCGGGCGGCCTACGGCGTGATGGTCGCGCGGGGCGACCTGGCGTTGGAAATGAGCCTGCCCGACGTGCCCGTGGCCCAAAAGAGGATCATCGCCGTGTGCCGCCAGGCCGCGCGGCCCGTTATCACGGCCACGCAAATGCTCGAAAGCATGACTCACGCGCCCAAGCCCACGCGCGCCGAGGCAACGGACGTGGCCAACGCCGTGTTCGACGGCACGGACGCCGTGATGCTCTCGGGTGAGTCGGCGATGGGTGAATACCCCGTGGAGACGGTGGCAACGATGTCGGCCATCGCGTGCCGGGCGGAACGCGCGTGGCTGAGCGGCGAGGTGCCGCCGCCGCCCGCGCTGGCGCGCGACCCGCAGTTGGAGGCCGTGGTGGCACACGCGGCGACAGAGATCGCCTCGGCGGTACGCGCGCGGGCGATTGTCACGCACACGACGAGCGGCTCAACGACGCGGCGGGTGACGTGTCACCGCCCGCCGATGCCGGTGCTAGCGCTATGCACGGAAGAGCGCATCCGGCGGCGGTTGGCGCTGTTGTGGGGCGTGGAGAGCCAGCGCACAGAAGAAATCCGGCGCACGGAAGAGGTGGTATCGCTGGCGCTACAGGCAATCGTGGAACGGTGCGGAGCGCAGAGCGGCGACACGGCGGTGATCGTTGCCGGGACGCCGTATCAGGTGAGCGGGCGGACGAATCTGATTAAAGTCGAGGCCGTGGAGTAGGGAGGTGATTTTTTGACGCGGAGACGCGGAGAAAGTGCGGAGAGATTATTTGCCCTTGGGTGGCAGGGAGGGCGGCGGGGCCGTCAGCGGCTTGGTTTCCAGCCCGGGGACCGGCGCGGTCAAAATTTTCGGTCGCCAAACCGGCTTGTCCAACGGCCCTTGCGACGCGTACTCAAACAGCTTGCTCACCGGATACAACACCGCGCCCGGCAGTCCGCGCGTGTTCATCCGCACGCGGAAATTCATCGTGTCCGTCGTGTAGCCCAGCCAACCGCCGCCAAACAGGCTGAATCCCATCCCTTTCACGTCCAGGTTGCCCGTGTAAATCTTGCCATCGCTGGTCAAGAAATTCGCCGACGCCTGGTGCGCATGGTCAAACCCCAACCCGGGCAACACGCTGTTGAGCACCGTGGACAGCGGGCCCAGAAACGGGATGGCGAACACGTTGCCCCGGTCCACGCTCAGGCTGCCCGCGCCGTGCAGGCTGTGGGGGTCGTCGCTCCGGCCCGTCCAGCGATACACACCCGAAAGCTGACCTTTGGATTCGTCGTAATCGAAATAGAGTTTCGTGAGTTTGAGGAAGTCCACGTCCTTGAGATCCAGCGTTGCCGCGTAGGTCTTAGCGCGTCCCAGCGCGAGGTCGAGCGTGCCCCGCGCCTCGCCGCCGAAGATTTCCCCACGCAGATCGTTCAACTGCATTTTTTCTTCGTTGAACACCACTTGGCCCGCGATGGCGTCGAACGGCAAGTTCTTGCGCACGAAAACGAAGTCCATGCCGCCCGGCGCGTTCACGTCTGTGACAAGGTGCGAGTTACGCCCGCCTTCAAATTGCACGTTGCCGTGGATCGACAGCGCCGGAGGCCTGCGGAACTTGTAGGGCAGGATCGTGTGATACACGTCCGGGTCCAGCCAAACGCCCGCCGTGGCGGGATCAAGGTTGGTGTGGACGTTTTCGAGCCGGATCTCGTGCTTGTCGAAGTCGTAAGTTACCTCGCCGGTACCGTTGCCCTCGTCACGTTCCAACACCACGCCGCGCGCGTTGAGCAGGTGATCGCCGAACGACCAATCGCCGCGCAGCCGATTGAGCCCCTGCCCCCGGTAGCGCGTGCGCCCGAGCAGGAACTTGCCCTGCGCGCGCAGGCTCATGGGATCGGCCAGCGAGCGCCCGGTCGCATTCAGCTCCACGCGCGGCAGGTCACGGAATTCCAACCGCTCCAGCGCCGCCTGCACGCGTGGCGACGTGAGGCTGACGAACGCCATCGGGTCGAACGTGCTCGTGAGCCGCACCTTGCAACCCGTTGGCTCGGAGAGCAGGTCGGCGGTGATCTGTTGGACGGTCGCCCCGGCGTCCCTGCCATCGGCGTTCGAGCCACCGGGCCGTACCAGCCGCAAGTCGCGCAGATACCAACGCTCGGGGCTCCACGAGAAATCGGTCTCAGCGCGCTCGAACTCGAATTTGCGGTAAGTGAACCGACCCAGCGCAACGCGGCCCGTGCATTGGACGAAGGGCGACGCGGGCGGCGCGGCCGCAGGCGCGTGGTCAGTGTTGACGCCGGGGCCGAACCGCGCGCGCCCGTCGACGTGCAGGCGGGGCGATTCGCGGAACTGGAAATCGTTGAGCGCAGGCGGGTCGTAAAACTCGTGCGTCAGCGCGACGAGGTCCAACCCGCGTTGCTGGGCGTCCAGACCGCTTTGCACCTGGAAACGCGCCTCGCCGTTGGCAGGATCGTAGTCGCCTAGCACGGAAAGCGTGCCCTGCCGGTCGGTAAAATCGCCCTGGCGCAGGTGGAACGCTCCGGCGGCATAATCCAGCCGCATGGCCAGTTTTTCCAGGTAGTACGAGCCGCGCCGGAGTGCCTCGCCGGTCAGGCCGATGGAAGCGCGCAGGCTCTCGGGCCGCGCGAGGTCGCCCTGAAACAGGATTTCCAGCCGGGGCGGCGTGCGGGAGGAGCGCACCTTGCCGATCTCGTCGGTGACCGTGCGCGCCCAGGCGCGGCGGCGGGCGCGTTCCTCGGGGCTGGCGGGCGCGTTGCCGGGGCTAAAGCTCTCCGGGTGCTGCAGCGTGCCGCTGGCGCTGACCTGCAAACCGTAGAAATCGCCCTGGGCCTGCGTGAGCCGTACCTCGCCCGGGAGCAGCGACACCTTGGCCTGGAAACGGTGGAGCTTGAGTTTGGGGCCGTTGGGGTCGGCCATGTCCACGGGCAGCGTCAGGTTCGCGCCGCGCAGGTCCAGCGAATTGAGGAAAGGCTGCTTGCGGATGAAATTACCGATGGAGATGTCCACCGCGACACGGTTGATGTAGAGCAAATGGGTATGGTGCTCGTCGAGGAGGTAGATCTGCACCTGCTCGGCGACCAAGCCCTCGAAGGGGTTGAGCGTGAGCCGCTTGGCGGTGAAGTCGAACCCGCGGCGGCGCAGTTCAGCGGTGAGTTGGTCGCGCCACTTCCGGGTAAAGCCCCGGTTGTAAACGTACCACCCGGCCCAGAAGAGCGTGCCGAGCAGGGCGATGAGGAGGCCAAGCCAGAGCAATCGCCGCCGCCAACGCCGGGGACGCCGCTTGGAGGGCGTCATGGACGGAGGCAGGATGGGCCTCGTTGACGCCATCAAGAAAAACGCATGATGAGGGAGTACGGCCGCCGGGTTCAAGACCTATATCGGCGTGGCGGGGGTTTCCGCGTCCCAATGGGTCCGAGGGGTCAATCACCGAGGACACGGAGGACGCGGAAGGGGAAGAACGCGGGATGAGGTGTGTCCACGACTCTCTGCCCCCTTTCATCTCCGTGCTCTCCCTGTCCGCGGTGGTGAATTCCTTTTGCAGACCGAGGCGATTTCCCGTTTATTAAGGCACATGTTCACCCTCACGGTCCTGGGCAGCGGCAGCGCGGGCAATTGCGCCCTGCTGACGACCGAGCACTGCCGCCTACTCGTAGACGCCGGCCTCAGTGCCCGCCAACTCGTCCTGCGGCTCGCGCAGGTGGGCCTCACGCCTGAACAGCTAGACGGTGTGTTGCTCACCCACGAGCATTGCGACCACGCCAGCGGCCTGGAAGTGCTCTGTCGCCGGTACCAAGAATTGCCCATTTATTGCAACAAGCTGACCAAGGAAATTTTGTGTCACGCGGGGGGCAGCCTCGCCAAACACCGCAACTGGCAGATTTTTGCCACGAGCCGCGACTTCGAAATCTGTGACATCGCCGTGCAGACCTTCAGCGTGCCGCACGACGCCGTAGACCCCGTGGGCTACGTGTTTCACCACGGCGCCGCGGCCCTGGGTTATCTGACGGACCTCGGCTTCGCCACCAAGCTAGTCCACGAGCGCGTGCGCCAAGCGACGACGTTGCTCATCGAAACCAACCACGACAGCGCCCTGCTCCATGCCGACACCAAGCGCCCGTGGAGCGTCAAACAACGCATCATGAGCCGCCACGGCCACCTGTCCAACGAGGCGGCGGGGGCGGTCGTCGCGCAACTGCTTGAGGGCGGCGCGAAGCTCAAGAGGACGGTGCTCGGCCACCTCAGCCGCGATTGCAACCGGCCCGACTTGGCCATCGGCGCCATCCGGCAACTCGGCGGCGGGAGCGTGGCAGGGTTGGAGATCATCGTCGCCGCGCAGGGCGAACCCAGCGCGCGTTTGACGATCCAGGACCGCCCGCCCGAGTCGGAGATCGTGCCGATGGACCGCGTGGCCGAGGACGCGGACGGCATCCGCACCACCGCCGGGTCGAAGCGCGACCTGCTGCAACTCGACCTGTTCGCAGCGTGAACGAGTTACCAGGGACTGGAAGTATGACATCCCATCACCCCTTCACGTAATGGCCCCTGTCGATCCTAGCAGGCCAGCTCTCGCCGAGGCCCGCATCCGCACGGAGGTCCAAGTGATGTTTTTCGACACGGACGCCGCCGCCGTAGTTCACAACATCGCCTACCTGCGCTTCATCGAAACCGCGCGCACCTACCTCGCCGGGAACCTTGGCTGGAGCCTCGCCGAAATGGCGCGCAGCCAGCAATATCCCGTGGTCGTGCGGACGGAAATCGACTACAAACGCCCGGCATTGCTAGGTGACAACTTGATCATCGAAGGCTGGTTGGAGCGTGTGGGCCGCATCCGATTCTGGTGCGCGTTCACGGTCACGCGGCCCTCGGACGGCGCGTTGCTGGTCCGCTGCCGCCAGATGCTCGCGGTGGTGCAGATGCCCGGCGGTCGGCCCATCCGGCTGTCGGACGAAATGCAGACGCGCTTCGGGCATCTCGCCGAAGGTGAACCCGACGAAGGGTCCACGGCCAGCCGCAAGTATGGCGGCCAAGTGGGGACTTGATCAAGCCAAATGGCAAGCCTTGGCACAAGGCGAAACGCGTCTGGTCAACAGACTACTGCAAAGCAAAGCGTTTCGCCGTTGCGCCCGGAAACCGCCGTTCAGGCCGAACGGCGGCGGCCGCACACCAACAACAGGCCCGCGCAGCCCGCGCCCACCATGCCCCAGGTCTGGGGTTCGGGCACGGCCACCAGCGAGGCGTTGGAGAAGGTGAACGTGTTGTTCAACGCGCCCGCCGTGACGCCGCCGCTGATGGTGAACGTGATCGGCGACGTAGTGCTCACATTGGCGGGTGCCTGGAACACGAACGTCGCGGTGTTGCTGGTGCTGAGCAGCAGCGACAGGTTTAATGAGGTCCCGCCGGTGGAAGTATCCAGCACGGTGGTGGTGACCCCGCCGGTGGTGGTCGTCAACTGAATGCTCAGGTTGCTGAGCAGGCTCACGGCGGAGGCCGTTGTGCGGACTAACGTGAAGCGGTAGAACTGGTTGGCGATGAACGCGGGATCGTTTGTGAACGTCTTCGTCGCGCCGAAGCCGCCGACCACGCCCACCGCGCCGGTTTCAGCGATGGTCAGAGCGCCGGTGGGCACGCCACCCACGGTCGGGTTGAGGGTTTCCGACAGGGTCGTGCCCGCGCCGATGCCCAGGTTGACGTTGCCGGTGAAACCCGGCCCGAGCGGCCCGGTGTTCTGCGCGCCAGCGGTAATGCCGCCGCCCACGCTGATGGAGTCAGCGCCGGTGTTCGTGCCACCGAAGATGTTGGTGCTAAGCGTTTGCGCCGACGCGGTGACGGTGCTGGCCAAGCAGATTGCCGCGACTGCCAGAGCGGTGGTCGCACGGATGGATTTTTTAGGAAGTTTGTTGATCACGCGCCCACTCTGACGCGCGGCGACCCAATGGGGTATTGGGTGCATTCCCACTTTCGCGGGAGGTAATTACCCCATCTCGGGCACCTGCAAAATTGCCCGCACGGGCGAGGCGTCGCCGCCGACGATGCGCAACGGCAGCGCGATGAGTTCGTACACGCCCGCTGACACCGCCCCGAGATCAAGCGATTCTACGATGCACACGTTCGCCGCCGCCAGCGCGAGGTGGATGGGAAGATCCTTGCTATCGATGCTATCCACGGAGGGAACGTCCAGCCCGAGCAGGCGCACGCCGAGTTTGCCCAGCCAAGCGGGCACGTCGGGCGCAAGCAGCGGCAGGCGGTCGGGAAAACGCGTGCTGTCTGGCCACGCGCCGGTTTTCAACAGCAGGCGTGGGATGCCGCCGTCGGCGAGGAGGCGCGCGGCGTTGGCCAGCGCGGCGCGGGTGATCGTCCAACCAGCAGCGGTCACGTCGGCTACGACCGCCGGGCCGATAAACAGCGCGGGGTCGAGCGCGTCGATAGGCGCGCCGTCGGTCAGGTAGTGGAAAGGCGCATCGGCGTGGGTGCCGTTGTGCGTGCCCATCGTCAGCGCGCCGACGTTGACCACCGCGCCGTCGGCGATGCGCCAGGTGAGGCGGTGTTCGAAGGGCGTGTCGCCCGGCCAGGGCGCGAGGGCGGCACTGAGTGGGCGGGAGATGTCGAGGAACATTTGGGAAAAGATTCAAGATTCAAGAATCAAGCTTCAAGGAAGATTCAAGGTTCAAGAGGTCACAGAGGTTCATGTCACCAGGGCGCGGCTGTTGGTTAATTTTAGGTGGGTGCCGGTCGCGTAGATTTTTTGCAGCCGCTCGGCGGTTTCGTGGCATTCCTCGAACGTATTGTAAAGCGGGACCGGCGCGAGGCGCACGATGTCCGGCGGCCGGAAATCCGTGACCACGCCCGCCGCGCCCAATGCCCGGCACAATCGCGCGCCTTCGGGATGCGCCAGCGCGACGTGCCCACCGCGCCGCTCGTCCTCGCATGGGTTGGCAAAACGGAACTCGCCCTCGCCGAACGGCAGACGGGCCGTGAGTTGCTCCATGAGGTACGCGGTCAGCCCGAGCGATTTTTCACGGATGCGCGCCATGCTCGCCTCCTCTGTGATGCCCAGCGCGCCATCGATGGCCGCCAGACCCAGGATCGTCGGCGTGCCGATCTGCAACGCCGCCGCGCCGTAGGCCGGGTCCAACTCGCGGGCCATGTCGAACATGCGTTCCTTGTGCGATCCCCACCAGCCCGCTAGCCCCGGCGCGCGTTCGGCGTGGCGCGCGTGCAGATACAGCCCGCCCGGCGCACCCGGCCCGGCGTTGAGGTACTTATAGTGGCACCAAAACGCGAAGTCCGCGCCGTCGTCGTGCAAGCGGTGCGGCACCACGCCAATGGAGTGCGACAAATCGAATCCGATGAGCACCCCGGCACGTTGCGCCGCCGCCGTGATCTTGTGGAGATCAAGCAGTTGACCCGTCGTGTAAACCACCGCAGGCAACACCGCCAGGTACAATGCAGGGTCGTCCGACAGTGTGCGGCAAACCGCGTCCTCGTCGAGCAGCCCATCCGCGCCGGACGGCACGAGCGTCAGGTGTTGCCGGGGGTCCAACCCGCGCCCCCGCAGGAAACTGGCCACCGCGTAGAGATCGGACGGGAACTCGTTCGCGAACGCGAGGATTTTTGCGCGCGGCCCGCCCCCACCCTCCACTGGGTAGAGCGTCGCCAGCAGTTGATGCAGGTTCACCGTGGTCGAGTTAGCTACGGCCACTTCCTCCGCGTGCGCGCCGACCAGCGCCGCCACCCGCGCCGCAAGCGTTTCCGCCAGCGTGAACCAGGGCGGCGCGCCTGCGAGCCAGCCGCCGATGGCGAGCGTTTTCCACTCGTCGAGCACCCGCCGCACGCCCGCTTCCGCCGCGACCGGCAGTAGCCCCAGCGAATTGCCGTCCAGATAAATCTGACCCGGCGGCGGCAGGTGAAACCGTGCCCGCAGGCCCCGCAAGGGGTCAGCGGCGTCCAACCGGCGGGCCTGGGCGAGCGAGGAATCCATGCGTCCCGCGTGCGCGGCTAACGGTTCAGGTGCCGCCCGAAGAACTCCAGCGCCGTCTGCTGCTGCGGCTCGTAAAAGGGGACGTGCCCCCCGCCGTGGACGATAACCACCTGCGCCTCTACGCCTACCTTGCGCAACGCCCCGGCGAGCGTGCGCGCGTGGATCGGCGGGACCAGCGTGTCCTTGTCGCCGTAGATCAAGAGGGTCGGCGCGTCGTCTGGCGTGGCATAGCGCGCCGGGTTGCCCGAGCGCGCACGCTCCGGCTGCTCCTTTGCGGTGCCGCCCAGCAAGCCGTCGATGGAATACTTACCCACAAGCGAACGCGGCGGCAGCGTCAGGTCCACCGGGCCGGACACGCTGCACACGGCCTGCACGCGGCTGGACGCCCCGGCGCTGCCCTCCGTACGATCTTCCAGCGCCTTGACGCCCTCGCTCGTACCGAGAAGCGCCGCGAGGTGTCCGCCCGCCGAATAGCCTAGCACGCCGATGCGCGCCGGGTCGAGGCCGTACTGCGCCGCGTTCTCGCGCACCCAGCGCACGGCGGTTTTGCAATCGAAAATCTGCGTCGGGAACCGTCCGTGGCCGCTCAGGCGGTAATCCACGCTCGCCACGGCGTAGCCCGCCGTGTTCAGCAGCGGGACATAGGGCTGCACCTCCGACTTGCTGCCGATGCGCCAGCCGCCGCCGTGCAGGAAAACGATGACAGGATGCCGGCGGCGCGCGTCGCCGGTGCCTTCCGGCAGGTAGAGGTCGAGCCGGAGGTCCTGCCCGCCCGCGTGGCCGTACACCAGGTTGCGCAAGGTGCCGCGCGTGGGGTCGGGGGCGGCGTTGGCGCAGGCGGTGGACACCGCGACCGCCGCGAGAAGAACCAGCAACGTTACGCGCAGGCGCATGGAAGAAAATAAAGGCGTCATGACGGGCAATCGAAAATGGTTCACCGGATACGCTCCGCCGGGCGGCGGTGGACGCGGCAACTTGCGCTCAGGGTTCGCGCTGGCTCCCGAACGACGGCTGGTGCTGCCGCGGCTGGATCTGCTGGAGATGCGCCAGCGTGTCGGCGTGGAGCCGGTCCATCTTTTGGTGCAACTCGGCGATTTCGAGTTCGGCGCGCAGGTTCACGTCGTATTCGATGTCCGCGCGCACGCGGTCCTTGGCAGCCTGCCGGTTCTGGCTCAGCAGGACGAACACGGAAAGAAAGATGGCCTCCAGCGACACGCACATCGTCAGGAAGTTGAACGGGTACGGATCGAAGTGCATCCGTTCGGGGCTTTGCGTGTTCCACAGGATCCACGCGGCGAACAGGCCGACGTGGAGCATGAGAAACGCGATGCTGCCGCTGAACTCGGCGATCCAATCCGCCGTCTTCTGCACGGCGGTGCGTTTATCCTCGGTCTCCTCGTTGACGTTGCGCGTGGCGGTGTGGCGCAGGGTCTCGGAAGTCTTGCGCAGACGCTTGCCCAGCGCGGTGAGCAGGTCGATGGAGGCGTGGGGATGCTTTTGCAGGAACGACTGAAGGTCGCCCCGGTCCATCAGGAGTGCTTCCAGAGGTTCCGTGACGAGCACCGTCGCGCTGCGCGAGCCGCCATCGAGGAACGCCAGTTCGCCGAAAAAATCCCCCTGCGAAACTTTCTCCAGCACGATCTTTTCGCCCGTGTCGTTCTTGAACGAAAGCTCAGCCTCGCCCCCACGCACGATGTACATGGCGTCGCCCGGTTCGCCGTAGTTAAAGATGACGTGACCGGCGGGAAAGGTCACCACCTCCAGGTGTGCGGCCAGGGAGGCGCGTTCCTCGTCGTCGAGGAGATGAAAGAGCGGAACTTCGGCGAGCAGGGCGGCGTCGGCAGGCATAAGTTTGCGGGCACAGTGGACGGGAGTGGGCTGTTTCGCAACTAGTTGCGTGCGGGGACGAGCACAATCCACTTGACTCCGCCGCGCGGATTTATTCTCATCGACTTCCAGCCACCGCCGGGAGCGATGGCGGCGCGGTCCTCTTCGAGGGCGCACCATAGTCCCGGACCGCGTGGCTTTTTCTACTTTTCCGGGCAGGAAAAGACCGCATGGGTGAACCGCCACCTCCCCGTTGCGCTCCGTGCTTCCATCCGCCTCGTTTCGTGCAAACTTCCTTCACGCCGCGCTGGCGTGCTCTCTGTTTAACGCCCCGCCCGCCGTCCGCGCACAGGACATGGCCACCCTGCCGCCGGGGGTCAAACTCGCGGCGACCACTACCCCGGAACCAGAAATTCAACGGCGTGATCCGTTACCGTCTCGGCGACGACCGCCACGGCGCGAGCCTGACCGCCATCGGTTACCACGGCAGCAACTCGGCTACCGGTTCAACAAGACATGAGAAGTCGGTTTCGACGTGTTCAACCTGCTCGATTCGCAGGACGCCGACATCGACTATTATTACACCTCGCGCTTGCAGTGCGAGCCTGCCGAGGGCGTCAACGACCGCCACACGCACCAGAGCGAGCCGCGCGAGTTCCGGGGGATGGTCACGGCGCGCTTTTGGGCTTCGTCACACTCTTCACTCTATTTTCCGACGCTGGTTTCTGGGCGGCTGGCGTGCTCTCCCGCTGAGCCGTTTTTGCTGGAAAGCGGAAACTCATGGCTGCCACGCGCATTTCCTCCGCGTGCCGCTCGTACACGTTTTGCAGGCTCCAGCAAACGATGCGGTAAGTACCCTCCGGTCCCGCGTAAACAAAGTATTGGTAACTTAAAGGAACGTGGTTGATCTGGCAGGTAGCGGTGAAGTGCAGCCAATCGCGTCCATCGATTTTTACGGATGCGGTTTCACCGAATTTCAGATTGGTTGACTTCGACCGCAAGTTTGCCTGCACGAACGCCGCCGCTGCTTTGGATGTACCCATCGGCGCCTCCTCTGCCACCACGCCGAGGAAGGCGCTATGATGCGCCGCCTCCATATCAAATACGCCTTTGGCCTCGTGCGATTGCCAAACCGCAGGTAGCGTCAGCTGGTAATCTAGCTCCTTACCGTGCACGACGCGCGGCGGCCCGGCGGTGGCGGCGTCTTCCACGGTAGGCTCCCCCGCCGGTGGGAAGCGGAAAGTCGTGGCCACGTTGCGCAAGGTTTCGGCGTCCCGCGCGTAGAGATTTTGCGTGGTCCAGCCGATGATCCGGTAGGTGCCCTCCGGTCCGGCGTGAACGTGATATTGGTAAGTGATCGGGAGCTTATCAAGCAGACATTGGGCGGTGAATTCCAGCCAGTCATGTCCATCGATTTTAACCGGGACTGGATCGCTGAGATGAAGTTCGGTGGTTAATTTGCGCAAATTATCCTGGGAGGCTTTCAGCGCAGCCTCTGTCGTGCCCAGCGATCCTTCCTCCACCGTCACGCCCACGTACAAACTGGCGCGGTACGCGAGCAAATCGAATCCGGCTTCACTCTTTTTCTCTTTCCAGTCTGCTGGCATCGACAAATGATAGGCAAAGTCGTGACCCTGCAAGGCTTGTAGAGCGGGCGTGGGAGTCGGCGACGCGGTGGCGGCGTTCGTGCCCGCAGGCGACACCTTAGCAAGAGATGTTGCCGGAAACCGGAAGGTATTGGCGATGGCATGCATCTTGTCCGCATCACGGTCGTACAAATTCTGCGCCGTCCAGCCGACGACCTGAAACGTACCCTCGTCGCCGGAATAAACATGGAACTGATAGGATATGGGTACCCCTCCGATGTGACAACGCGCGACAGCTTGCAGCCAAGTGTGACCGTCAATCTGCTCCGACCTGAAGTCGCTGAATTGCGCGTCCGCCGCTTGGCTTAGGAGGCGTTTACGCGCCACCTCCGCGATGGCCTCCGGCGTGCCTATCGACCCTTCTTCGGCGATGACCCCGCAATACAGGTTGTTGCGGTGGGCGATCAGGTCGAAGTCGGCGGATTGGGTCAACCTGGTCCATTCCGGGGGTAGGACGATCTGGTACGGAACGGTCTGTCCCCGCACCGTCTGCGGCGTGCGGGATGAGTACACGCCACCAAAAGGCGTCTTGCCAGGACTGGACGTTTGGCTGAACCAGGAGTTGCGCACACCGGTCACGACCCCGGCGATGACCGCCAGCCATGACAGCAGGATGATGACTCCGCCCAGACTTCCGGCGGCAATCCAACCGGTAGTCCGGCGGGAAAAGGCTTTGACGATGGCGATCACCGCAAACACGTACACGATGAGCAACACGACAACCGCAGCACCTCCGATGAGGTACGAGATCGGGTTGGCAGGTGTGCTGGCGGCAAGCAAAAACGCTCTCATGGAACAAGGCTCAAGTTTGAGTCTCGTTTAAGCCAAACGCCCTGTTTTCGGAAGCGAAAAACACAACGTTTGCCAGAGCGCTCGACCCCGTTACACTTTTCTCAACACGAGACAAGAATTGATTCCTCCAAACCCGAATGAGTTACTAAGGATCCGGCGCACCGGCACGTCGCGACCTTCATTCGGCACCACGTCCAGGTCGCACGCCGGATCAGGTTCCTCATAATGCAGCGTTGGCGGCACCCAGCCACGCGCCAGCGTCAGCGCGGCGGCCACTGTTTCGATGGCTCCCGTCGCGCCCAGCGGGTGCGCATGGTATGCTTTCGTACCACTCACGGGAATCCGGTAAGCGTGGTCGCCGAGCACCGTCTTGATGGCAAAGGTCTCGGTCGAATCATTGATTTGCGTGCTGCTCGCGTGTGCGTTGACGTAGTCGATCTCCTCGGGCCGCAGACGCGCGTCGTCCAGCGCGCCGCGCATTGCCGCGATGGCGCACGCGCCGTCCGCCAGAGGCGTGGTCATGTGAAACGCGTCGTTGTTGAGGCAGTAGCCGAGCACCTCGGCATAAATGTGCGCGCCCCGCGCTTTGGCGTGCTCGTATTCCTCAATGATCAGCGACGCCGCGCCCTCGCCCATCACGAAGCCGTCGCGCGTACGGTCGAACGGTCGGCACGCGCGCGCCGCCGGTTCGCCCTCCCACTGGCTCATCGTCTTGATGATGGCGAACGCGCCGAAGGTCAACGGGCTGAGCGGTGCTTCCGCCGCGCCCGCCACGATCACGTCGGCCAGGCCGTCGCGGATGTAACGCAACGCCTCACCGACGGCCACCGTGCCGCTGGCGCAACTGTTGGAGTTGGTCGTGCCCACGCCGCGCAGGCCGAACTCAATGGCGATGTTCGTATGCGCCGAACCGCCGAACACCTGCAACGCGAGCGTCTGGTTGACCCCGCGCGTGCCCTTCTTCAGGAAGTGCGCGTGCTGAAACTCCGCGCCCGCGATGCCGCCCAGCGCCGTGCCGAAACTAACCCCCACGCGGGCCTGCGGGTCTTCCGGCGTGTAGTTCAGCCCGGCGTCGTCCAGCGCCAGCTTCGCGCTTGCCACGGCGAACTGCGCGTAGCGGTCCAGGCGCTTGAGCCGGTGCGGCGGAAAAAACGCCGCCGGGTCATAGTCGTGAATCTGCCCGGCGTGGTGCGCGTTGTATTCGCTGGAATCAAACGCCGTCAGTCGCCCGATGCCGCTGCGTTGTGCGCGCAGGCCGTCCCAGAACGCCTCGCGTCCGATGCCCACGCAGGTGATGGGGCCAAGCCCGGTGATAACGGCTCGCTTCATGAAATCGGAACGTGGAAGTGGGAAGGTTGAACGGGAGAAAAACGGCCAAGCGGCGCGCAACCGTAATCGCTGGAACGCGGATGCCAGCCGGGAAAAACGTCGGTCATAGGTTGTCTTTTTACTTCCGCGTTCCAAGTTCCGACTTCCCACTTTCCAGATAGGTTTTCATGCAGCGCAGCGTCCGCGCCGCCACGGCGTCGATGAAAAACTTGCCGATGATCAGGTCCGCCAGCGGTGCAAGCACAGGGACGCGAAACTTCAGATCGTGGATGATTTCCACGTGCACGCCCTCCGGTGTATCGGTGAAGCGCCAGACCACGTGCATCCCTTTGGTGAACGCCTTCAGGTGAGTGAAACGCACCTCCAGCCGTTCGCGGTCGATGATCTGCTCGCTGGTCCAGGCAATCGGGATGCCGGTGCGCCGGGCGGCCATCTTGACGACGTTGCGCGTCGGCCCCTGCTCGTAATATTTGATGTAACGGTAGTGCGGCAGGATGCGCGGCCAGCCGGAGAGATCGGCGGCGGTCTCGAAGATGCGCTCTTTCGGGACGCGCATGAAGATGGACATCGTATTGTGCATGCGGCGAGGGCGAGGAAACGCCAACCATCGCTGACGAGGCTCAAAACGCAAAAACGCCCGCTGCGCGCCGGCGGATGCCTCTCCTCTGGCCGGGGCGCGCGTTTTTTACTTCCGCCGGACGATCCGGTAATGCACAAGGCATTGATCGCCGTGGATTTCCATTCGCTGCAACCGGTACGGCACCGACGCGGGAAAAAAATCGTGATTTTGCCCGCTTAGCGTCGCCGCGCCACGCCGCCCGTCGATTTTCGGGCGTACCGTCAGCCGCAGTTCGTCGATCTGGCCACTTTCCAGCAGGCGGCGGCAGTCCGCAGCCTCCACGCCGGAGATCGCGCCGTCTAGTTTGCCGTCGGCGGTCAGCGTGGCGTCAAGCACCAGTTTGGGCCGTTTGGGCTTGGTTGGCATAGCCACGCACTCCGTTTGAATTTTGAACCTTAGACCTTCCTTAGATTCTTGAATTCTTGACCCTTTACCCCTCGGGATGACGCGCCTGTTCGGTGATGGCGGGCATCTCCGCCGCTTCCATCCCGGCCTCGATTTCCTGCACGTTCACCGGGGCCGCGCCCGCCACCGAGCGGAAGAACAGGTACACCACGCCGCCCACCAGGAAATAAAACACCACCGTACACAGGAACCCGAGGATGGAAAGCGGCACGGATTTTTCCGGTCCGACGCCGCACAGATCCTGCAACAGCGTCTTGAAAAGCGACTCCCGCACACCCACGCCCGACACGCTGATCGGCAGCGCCAAGATCGTGTTGATGATCGGCAGAATCACCGTCATGTCCCACAGCGCCACCCCGGCGTTGATCGTGCGTCCACTGAAGTAATAGCAGAAAAAGAAAGAGCTGTGGCCCACGAACGACAGCAGCATCCCTAGCAGCGTCGTCGGCCAAGCCTTCGTGAAAACCGCCACGGCTCCGGCGACCTCGATGAGCTTATCGCGCATCGGCAATGCCTTGGGCAACCGATCCACGAGCCGCAGTTGCACCACCGCAAACACGCCCGCCACCCCGCCGACCGCCAGCAGCAGGATGACCGCGAAGCCGTTGACCACGCCCGCCACCGCCGCCGTCCTGGTCAACCACTGATAGCGCAGCGACAGAAAGACCGCCGCCAGCACCATCAACGCCAGCAGGCCCAGCACGCGGTCCATGACGACCGACATGATGATCCCCGCGCGCTGCTTCGGTTCCGACCCGCGCAACAGGTAGAACATTTTGACGGCGTCACCGCCCGTCGATCCCAGCAGGAACAGGTTGAAGAACGCGCCGATCAGGTACAGTTGGGCGATCCGGCGCAGGCTGAACCCGAGGCCCTGGACGCGCAGCAGCAACCAGAGACGGATCGTGGCCGTCAGCGGCGAGAAAATGCCCGCGAACAGCGCCATTGCCAGCCAGAACGGGTCAGCCCCGCGCAGTGCCTTGGCTATGCCCACGCGGGTGCTGGGGTCGCGGAACACCCAGTAGAGCGCAAACACCGTGACAGCAATTTGGACGGCGGTGATGAGAAACTTCTTCATGATGAGCGGCGTTCGGAGGGGTGCGGGCGTCAATGGAGCCTCAGAGCAGTCTGCGGTCCAGATAAAAAGGATGACGTTGTAGGTTGTGGGTTGTGGGTTGTGCGTTGAACGCCTGCTTCCAGAGAGGACTGTCATCCTGAGCGAGGGTAACGAGCCGAAGGACCTTCCAACGTTGCGTACAGATAACTGTGCTTAAAGGAGCGCTCGAAAGACGTGTCGCTTCTACGCAACGTCTTTTGCTAACTTGCGGTGAAAGGTCCTTCAGCTCGTTACCCTCGCTCAGGATGACAGAGTTTTATTGAAGCCACGGTCAACTCAAAGCTCTCATCCTGCATCCTGCATTCCACAACCCACAACCCACAACCCACAACCCTC
>CAXTBX010000062.1:27439-28710 GCA_964242205.1 uncultured Chthoniobacterales bacterium | reverse complement strand
CTGTCCTTGGTGTGCCAGCCCGGTGGACACCTCCTAGCGACCTAACGAAGTAATATTAGGTCTCTCGAACCATCATCGTGAAAGCAATTATTTTGCTTCTCCTTGTAACGGTGACCATAAGCGCGGCCGAGCCGAGCTTGCAGTCACCGGCTGATGGCCGTCCCGCTTTGATTGAAGTTCCAGCGGCCTCTGCCAAGGGCTTCCAGCATGCGTATGTCCTGTTTGTTCCCAAGGCCGTCGAGGGAAAAGACTACCCGTACCTTCTGGTAGAGCCAAACAACACCGGGCACCCGGATGACGACATTGAGGTCCATCATGCCGCCGCCGTCGCACTGGCGCGCGATAGTTCCATCGGTCATTTCGTGGCCGTCCGGCTCGGAGTGCCGTTGCTGGTGCCGGTCTTCCCCCGCCCGGCCAAGCTGGAGAATGTTTACACCCATGCGTTGGACCGTGACACGGTGTTGATTGCCGATGGACCTCTCAAGCGGCTCGATCTCCAACTGCTCGCCATGGTTGCCGATGCCAGAGAACGGCTGGCCGCGCTGCACCGGCCCGTCAACCAGAAAGTTCTCTTGAACGGGTTTTCCGCTTCGGGGACATTCGCCAATCGCTTTGCCTTCCTGCATCCCGAGACCGTGACGGCGGCAGCCTACGGTGGCGTCAACGGTTTTCTCATGCTGCCGGTGGCAAAGTTGGACTCGCACTCCTTCAGCTTCCCCCTCGGTCTTGCCGACTTCGAGCAGGTGGAGGGACACCCTTTCAATCGCGTCGCCTACAACGCCGTTCCGCAATTCGCCTACATGGGAGGCAAGGACGAGAACGATGCCGTCCTCAGTGACGACGCCTACTCGGAGGAGGAGCGCATCCTGATCTTTAGCTTGCTGGGCCGCACCATGATGCCTGACCGATGGAAAGCCGTGGAGGCGGTTTACCAGAAGCAGAATTTACCTGTGCGGTTCACGACTTACGACGGCATCCCGCGCGGCACCAATGGCAAGATCAACGGCGAGGTCGCCGAGTTCTTCCGCAGCGTCATGGAGAAGCCGCCCGCAGACCTAACCACGCGCTCCAGCGAACCTGCGCTACGCTCCGGTCGCTGAGCTTGGCTTCGTTAGGAAGTCATCCCGACCGCTTGACGTAAACGCCTACCAACCCGCACTCCACGCCCACCGGTAGGATTCATGTCCCCGACCGGTCGAAACGACGCCCTGACCGGTCGAAACGACGCCCCGACCGGTCGAAACGACGCCCTGACCGGTCGGATTCATGTC
>CAXTBX010000062.1:0-27339 GCA_964242205.1 uncultured Chthoniobacterales bacterium | reverse complement strand
TCGACCGGTCGGATTCATGTCTCGACCGGTCGGATTCATGTCTCGACCGGTCGGATTCATGTCTCGACCGGTCGGACCGGTGCGCCGACCGGTGGCTAAGGAGTCCGCGACCGCCCCGACTTGGCCGCCAGCGCTTTGCACCGCAATTTTTTAGGTTACAACCAAGGCAGGATCGGGTTAGAAAGAATTCCTATGCCTAGCAAAACTTACTATCCCTCAACCAACGATGGCCGTGCCGCCTGGTGGCAAAACATTCAGGCCAACTCCCCCAACCTGCTCAATTCCCTGGGTTTCACCACCGCCCAGATCAACGGCATTCAAAACGACGCCGCCTGGGCCGTCTACAGCTACCTCACTGTGCGCACGGCCTACGATGAGTTCATCCGCAGCGTCTACCAGTACGCAGACAACATCGCTCACGGCACCCCCGACGGCGCCCTGCCGCCCCAGCCGCAGCCCCCGGCCTTCCCGGTTTCGCCCGATTCGGCGGTGGCCGCCGACTTCGAGGCCCGGCGCGAGCGATGGGTCCAACAGATCAAGAGCAACCCCGCCTACAACACTACCATCGGCGCGACGCTCGGCCTGGAGAGCCCCGCCCCGTCGTTCAACAAGGGCGGTTATCAATGCCAACTCTACGCGCTTGGCGCGCTCAACGCCCACACCGTCGGCGGCAAGTTCCGCAAGGCCAACGGCGCGGTCGAGGGTATCAACCTCTACGGGCGCAAGCTCGGCGCGACAACGTGGACGCTGCTCGGGCGGTACACGGTGACGCCATTCACGGCGAGCGTGCCGCTGACGGGCAGCGTGCCCGAGCAGTGGGAGTTCATGGCGCGCGCGGTGGCCAAGGACGCGGAGTTCGGGCAGGACAGCGCGGTCGGCGAGGTCATCGTGCGGCCTTGAGGGGAAGGGCAGAGGGCAGAGGGCGGAGGGCAGAGGGTAGAGAGCAGAGGGCAGAGGGTAGAGGGTAGAGGGCAGAAGATGGACGAGGAAGCCATAACATCGAGCAGCCGGGTGATGGAGGAGGCGGGCCGCGTGAGCCTGTGCGAGCGGACCACCGGATACGCCCGACGCATCATTCGTTTTTACCGTAATTTGCCCAAAGAGACCGTGGCGCAAACCCTCGGCAAGCAATTGTTGCGCAGCGGTACGTCGGTCGGAGCGAACTTCCGGGAAGCCGTCCGGGGGCGCTCCACGCCGGAGTTCATCGCCAAAGTGGGCGACAGTCTGCGCGAACTCGACGAGAGCGCCTACTGGCTGGAACTCTTGGCGGATGAATCGGGCTTCTCCGCCGAGCGTCTGGTTCCCCTCCGCCGCGAGACCGATGAACTGATCGCCATCTTCGTCACCGTCCTTCTGAACGCCAAGAAAGGCGCGCGTCCGCCCGGTTAAGCCTCTGCCCTCTACCCTCTGCCCTCTGCCCTCTACCCTCTGCCCTCTACCCTCTGCCCTCTACCCTCTGCCTTTTTGACTTTCCCCCGCCCGTCCGCTACAGGGTGAGCGCCTTCATGCTCACCAATCTCAAGCACCTCCATTTTCTCGGCATTTGCGGCACGGCGATGGGCGCGGTCGCCGCAGCCCTGCGCGACCAGGGTTACACCGTCACCGGGTCCGACGAGGACATCTATCCCCCGATGTCCACCTTCCTGGAGGAGAAGGGTATCGCGCTAAGCAAAGGCTACCGCGCGGAGAATCTGCCCGCCGGGGCCGACCTGATCGTCGTTGGCAACGCCATCCGCCGGGGCAACCCGGAAGTCGAGGAAGTGCTCAACCGGAAATTGCTCTACACGTCGCTGCCCGAAGTGCTCAAGGAGTTCTTCCTGCACGGCAAGCGCAACCTGGTCGTCAGCGGCACGCACGGCAAGACGACCACGACGAGCCTGCTGACCTGGCTGCTGGAGAGCGCTGGACTGAACCCCGGCTACATGATCGGTGGCCTGCCGAAAAACCTGCCGCAGGGCGCGCGGCTCAATGATGCCGAGCACTATGTCATCGAGGGTGACGAGTACGACACGGCGTTCTTCGACAAGCGCAGTAAGTTCGTCCACTATTTGCCCGAATTGCTCGTCATCAACAACGTAGAGTTCGACCACGCCGACATCTACAAGAACGTGGACGAGATCAAGCTGAGCTTCCGGCGGCTGGTCAACATCGTGCCGGGTAACGGGCTGATCCTGTTCAACGCCGATGACGCGCATTGCGTGGACGTGGTCGGCAACGCGTTTGCGCGGCTGTTGCCGGTCGGGCTGGGCGGGACGGCGGTGTCGGGCGAGGGCCGCATCGAGGACGTGCGCTACGAGGGCGCGCGGTCGAGTTTCCGGTTGGGCGGAGAGGCGTACACGATCCCGCTGGTCGGCGAGTTCAACGTGCGCAACGCCGCGATGGCGATTGCCGCCGCCCGGTTCTACGGCGTCGCGCCCGCTGGCATCCACGCTGGTTTGGAAACCTTCACCGGCGTGCGCCGCCGCCAGGAGGTGCGCGGCGAGGCGAACGGCATCAAGGTCATCGACGACTTTGGCCATCACCCGACCGCCATCCACGAAACCTTGCGCGGCCTGCGCCAGCAGCACGGTACGGCGGGCAAGATCTGGGCGTTGTTCGAGCCGCGCTCGAACTCTACGCGGCGCGCGGTGTTCCAGGACCAGCTCGCGGCGGCGTTCGAGCCCGCGGACGGGGTGGTGATGGCGCGCGTCGCCAAGCTGGAGCAGATCCCCGAAGCCGAGCGGCTGCACCCCGAGAAGGTCGTCGCGGACATCCGCGCGACGGGCCGCGCCGCCTTCTACGAGGACGGCACGGACGCCATCATCGAGCGCACCCGCGTGCTGGCGCGTCCCGGCGATTTGGTCGTGGTATTCAGCAACGGCGGCTTCGACGGCATCCACGCCAAGCTCCTCGAACGGCTCAAGACCGCCGGTTAGCGGTTCACGACTTTGGAACCTCACCGCTCCCACGATTACCGCCATCTGGTCGCCCGCTGGCGCGCGGTCGCCCGGGCCGCCGGGTTGCGCCTCGAACGCTTCGCCGAGAGCGACGGTTACCCGATCTACTGCGTCCGCACGCGCGGCTCGGCGGACGGCGGCCTGTACGTTTCCGCCGGGATTCATGGCGACGAGCCCGCCGGTTGCGCGGGGCTGTTGCGCTGGGCGGAAAAGCATCTGGCGGCCCTTGCCTCGCGTGGTCGTGCGCTGCCGCTGCTCCTCTTGCCGTGCCTCAACCCGTGGGGTCTCGTCAACAACCGGCGTACCGACGGCGAAGATCACGATCTGAACCGGCTTTTTCACCGAAATGACCTCGCAACGATCAACGGCATCAAAGCGCTGATCAAAAGCCGCCGTTTCGGCCTCGCCCTGCATTTGCACGAGGACTACGACGCCGAGGGCAACTACATCTACGAGTTGCACCAGGAGAACGTGAGCTGGGGGCCGGAACTGCTGGCGAAAGCCGCCGCCGTGATTGCTCCCGATCCCCGCCGCCGCATCGACTTACGGGAATTCCACGCAGGGACTTATTTCCGCCACGGCAAGCTGCGCTCCTTGCCCATCCATCCCGAAGCCATCCATTTGTACCGCCGCCACTGCCCGCATGTTTTCACTTTCGAGACGCCCAGCGAGTTTGCGCTGGAGAAACGTGTGCGCGCGCAAGTGTTGATGATTGAGGAATGTACTAAACGCTTGCTCCGGCTGCGCCACGAGACGATGGCTTGAAACAAGCCGATGCAACTGCCCTCCAGTTCCCCCGTTCGCTACCGCGTCGAGCGGAGCCTCGGACAGGGCGGACTGGGCGAGGTTTTCCTCGCGTTCGACGAACGGCTCCAGCGTCACGTCGCCCTCAAACGCCTCGCCGACCCCGAGGGGAAAACCGTCGAAGGCAGCCCGCACGAACGCGCCTGGCGCGAGGCGATCCACCTGGCGGCGGTCCAACATCCGAACGTCGTCACCGTGCACGACTTCGGCTCGGACGCGTTCGGCCCCTTCGTCGTCATGGAACTGGTGCACGGCGAAACGCTCGACGCCGTGGTCGCGCGCGGCGCTTTTCCGTTGAAGGATTTTCGACTTCTTGCGCGGCAAACGCTGGAAGGCTTGGCGGCGGCGCACGGTGCGGGGCTGCTGCACCGGGACCTCAAGCCGTCCAACATCATGCTGAAACACGGGGCGGCGCACGAGTTGCAGGTCAAGATCCTCGATTTCGGCATCGCGCGCTATTCTGCCGAACTCGACGTGCGAGTCCCGACCTCCCTGCGTTCCGCACCGGTCCGCACGGTGCTCGGCACGGTGGAGTTCATGGCGCCGGAGCAATTTGAGCATCAGCCGCTCACCCAACGCGGCGAACTTTACTCCCTCGGCTGCATTTTTTATTACGCACTGACCGGCCACGACCCTTTTCGCGGGAGCACGACCCAGGAAATCATCACCAGCCATCTCCAAGGCCAACCGGTAGACCTCGCGGGTATCCGCCCCGATCTGCCGGGAGACCTCTGCGCCTGGGTGATGCGTTTGCTGAACCGTGACCCGGCGCAGCGGCCCGAGACCGTCCAGATTGCCCTGACCACGCTGCCGGGCGAATAGCGCGCGGCGGCACCGGACGGGCGGTCAACGCGTCACGGGCACATCGGCAATCGGCGTGGTGTGCGGGAAGTAGACGTACACGCTTTTCACGGTATCGGGAATCTCCGGGAAATGCGCTTCTAGTGTCCGGCGCTCGCCCGGCCCGAAGGCAGGGTCCACCTTGGATGCCGCCACGCCGCCTTGGCCGTCGCGCATCACGTCAAAACGCTGTTTGCTCACCGGGTCAACCAGGTACACGCCGCTGATCCGTCGCGCCTCCGCCGTGTCGCCCAGGCCGCCGGTGAATTGCCCGGTGGCGTCGAGGCTACCGCTGCCGTTGTTGGTAACGGCAAGCTTGAGCGTGCTGCCGCCCGCCTTGGCACTCGTCAACCCGAGTACGTCCACCGTGAATGGCACCGTGGAGTTCGCGCTTTGCACCGTGCCGACTCCTTTGAGCGGCGTGCTTGGCAGCACGGGATTGGTCTGGTTGGTGTAGAGAGTGGGCTCGTTGTTGTTGGCGCTTTCCGCGTTGGCGGGGGTGGGCGCAACCACCGTTACGCTCGCGGTTGCCGGTAGACCCGTCGTGTCCACGACATCCGCTCCCGGCACAATCGGCTCGCCCGCCTGCGGCAGGCCCATCGGAATACCGACGAGGACATTCGCCTTTGGGAAGTAGAGATCGAACACGCTCGAAGTCGTGGGCGGCGCGGGCAACTGAGCATACAGCATCCGTCGCTCACCGGGCTTGATCGGCGGGTTGATCGTCGAGCACAGCGCCTGGTTTTGTGCGTCGCGGATCACCGCGTATTTCTTCCGCCCGTTGGGATCGACCGCATACAGAGCGGAAATCTTGTTCTCGTCGGCGGGATTGTCGTCCCCCGCGAAGTCCTGACGTGGTGCCAGCGGCGCACTGCCGTCGTTGGTGAGCGAGAGTTTGATCAAGAGAACGTTTGCCACCGTCCGACGCGCACCGACGATTTGCACCGTGAATGGCTGGTCCGTCATGCCTTTGGTGGAGTACACCCGTTCACCCGGGTTGACGGGTCCAGCGATCTGCGCAGCGCAGTTTTCAACTCCGAAAATCAAACCGATGGTCACTGCCAGCAGGCGTGAGAAAACGAGGCGAGGATTGGAAGGGGTTATCATTACAGAATAGATCGGGTGAAACGGCTCCACCAGTTTCAGCATCTTCCATTCCGCCCTCCCGCAAGCTCAAACACCCGCCGGTACCGCGACCATCGCGTCGACCCACGCACGCAGGGCGCCCGCGTTGAAAACACTCAATTTCGAACACGCAAACGCGCCCGTTGCTCATGCGGCAGCGCCCGCTCGTTCTCGTGGCGATTCCTGCTTGGGGGCAGCGCCCCTGCGCCTGGTGCCTGACCGAGTTGCGGGGTACTAGGCGTCACCGTCGGCGGCGGCTCCAGCGGAAGCGTAATGTTCACACACAGCCCCATGTCCCCCGAATCGAGGTCGATCTTACCGCCATGGTCGAGCACGACACGTTGCGCGATGGGCAGACCAAGGCCCAACCCCTGCGCTTTGCTGCTGCAAAACGGCGAAAACGCGCTGGGCAGGATTTCCTCCGGAATCCCCGCCCCGTTATCGACGACCGTGATCTTGAAGCCGACAACCTCGTGCCCGGCCCGCTGTGGCATGACCCGCACGCGGACCATTGCCCGCAACTTCTGACGCACGGCGGCCTCGATGCTGTTGACGAACAAATGCTGCAGGCACTGTGTCATCGCCTTCCGGTCGCCGTACCAATCGGGCAAACCCTCGTCCACCTGGATTTTGATCTGCGCGTCCAGCGTTGCCATTGACGTGCGCGCCTCGTCGGCGGCCTCCTGCACGATCACCGACAAGTCTGCCCGGTCGATCACACCCGCCGCCGGATGCGCGAACCCTTCGATCTGCTGCACGATCCCGTCGAGCCGCCCGAGTTCGCGCGTGACCATGTCCCGGAACTCGCTCCGAAATTCCTCGTCGGCGTACCGACTTGGCAGCAGTTGCGTGAACGTCTTGATGGCCACAAGCGGGTTGCGGATCTCGTGGCTCATGCCCGCCGCCAATTCGCGCCAGAAGCGCGTCCGCTCTAGCTGCTCCAACTGCGTATCCGCGTAAACCTGATCCGTAATGTCGTCGATCAACGCGACCGCGCCAAGGCACTTTCCCGCACTGGTAAGCTGTCGCGTGCGCACCGCTAGCGTCCTGCCGCCCGCCTGCGGCGTGTCCACAAAACATGGCTCCTGGGTCGTTTCACCCGCCAGCGCATCGCGCACGAGGCTCGCCAGGCGGCTGCCCAACCCCTCTAACTGCACGGGCGGCGGCTGGTGGGCAGTCGTCCTACTCTCGCGGGTGAGACTGCGCTGCAAAGCCGGAAATAGTTTCTCGGCGGGCGCATTGCACCACGTCACCTTACCCTCGGCGTCGGTGGTGATAATGGCAGTAGGCATCATCTGCAACAGATTATCGCCCAACATCTTCTGGGACAGCACTTCGTGGTGCTTGATCGTGTTCTCCAGCGCGTGCACCACATGCTCGCTCAGAAACGACAATTCGGGGTGATCCGAATGGTCAAACGGCAAGCCGTCCGTCTGCCCCGTGAATAGCCATCCCAACACCCGCCCCCGGAGGTTCAGCGGGATAAACGTCTCCGCACCGAGCATGTCGAGCGTGCGGCGTAGCAGGGCACGCTCGGCGGGATCGGCGATGTGGTCGAGCGAAGCGCGAGTGATCAACCGGGGATGCCGTTGCAACCAACGCACCAGCGGGTCGCGGTCGCTGAATTGAAGCGATTCCACGTCGTCTAGGCAACACCTACCCGCGTGCAGCCGGTAAGCGTGATCTCCTTCCGCTTTGTAAAACAGTCCGACACGTGAAACCATCGTCGCGCTGGCCACGCCTTCGACCACCTTGGCGAACAAATCTTCCAACCGGTCGAGGTGTTGGGTTGCTTTGACGAGGTGCTGTAAGCTGAGAGGATTGCGGGGCGAGCCATGCCGTCCACCGTGGGCACGGCTCTGCTGCTGGATGGTTTGCAGCCGCGCGAGTTCATCTCTCAACATCTGCGTTTCCTGCATCCAACCGACCCGCTCCACCAACAGATCCGTCAGATCGCGCAGTGCCTGCCGGTCCGCTTCGAGGTTGGCCACCCGGTATACGCCCGCTTCCAGCGCCGCCTGGAACGGGTCACTGGCCGGGTATCCGAGTGCCACCACCACGGCCTGCGGATACAGGCGGCTCAGGCGGGGCAGCATCCCGCCGACGTTGGGCAGGCGCAGGTCGATGAATAACACCAAGGGTTCGCCGCCCGCCATCAGCTCTTCGAGCCGCTGCTGATCGGGCGCATGGCAAATGTAAGCGCGCTCACCCAAGATACCGGCGAGCCGATGGCGCAACGGCGCGTCATCGGAATGCAAGATACAAATCGGACGGGTTGGGACGAGAGAATCGTTCATGGGGCATTTCCCTGCCTTTGATTACGAAATAGCCCCCATAAAAGGTCTTACAGTCGCCAAATCAAGCATTCATTTTGCTCGCTTACCCCCCCAAATGTCAGCAAACCGGCAAAAACACCGAAAAACAGGTCCCCTCGCCCACGGTGCTGCGCACCTCCATGCGGCCCTTGTGCTCGATGATGATGTTGTAGCTCACCGACAGGCCCAACCCCGTACCCTCGCTCTTGGTGGTGAAGAACGGGTCAAAAATATGTGACAGCATATCTTCCGGGATGCCGCTGCCGTTGTCCCGCACGTCCAGCCGCAGCAATCCGTCGTGTTCGGCATCGCCCGGCTCCAGTTCCGTGACAAGTTCGACCACCCCGCCTGCGGGCGTGGCCTGCATCGCGTTGAGCAGGAGGTTGAGCAAGACCTGTTGCAGCCGATCCCGGTCGGCGGCGGTGCAATCCTCGGGCGCACCGAGGATTTTGCGGACGTTCACGTTCAGCCGCGACGCTTGGGGCGTCACCAGCCTGACCGCGCCGTCGATGATTTCGTGCAACGAAACCTGCTCGACCATCAGCGGCGCTGGCCGGGCGAATGCGAGCAATTGGTTGACGATCCGCTCAATCCTGGCGATCTCGCTCCCCGCCAGTCCGCTGAAATCGTGCCGGAACTCCGCGTCATTGTACCGCTTGGGCAGCAACTGGGTGAAGGTCTTCAGCGCGGTGAGCGGATTCTTGATTTCGTGCGCCATTCCAGAGGCCAGCGTGCCGATGCTCGCCAACCGGTCGGCCTGCCGGACCTGTCGCTGCAAGCGTTCGATAGCGGTGTAATCATTGATGACCAAAACGGCACCGAGCAGCGATTCGTCCTCGCTGGTGAACGGCAGGCAACTCACGCGCAGGTGCGCCTGGTCACGCGCGCCGGGTCGCAGGATCAACTCTTCGTCGTGCGCCACCATGTCGCCCTCCAATGTCGGCAAGATCAACCCGGCGATCTCCGGCATCAGTTCGATCTCCGCAGGCGGTGCCATTTCGTCCAGATGCAGCATCCGCCTCGCTTCGGGGTTCACCACCGTCAGCGTCCCTTGCGGATCGGTTGCAATTACGCCGCACGACAGGTGCTCGACGAGGAATTGATTATAAGCCTCGCTTTGCCGGGCCTCCGTGTAGAGCCGTGAGTTGGCCAGGGCGACACCGAGTTGCTCGGCGATGAGTCGCAGAGCGGTGCGCCCCGCGCCGCCATAAATTTGCCCCGATGTGCGTGGCGCGAACATGAGCAGACCCGAAACTTCACCCTGATAACGGATCGGCAGCACGAGGTCCGTCTCCATCTCGTCCATCTCGGCGAGCATCGTGGCACGGCTAGGACTCGGTGCTTGCCGTTGCAGGTCCTCCAGCGCTAGGTCCGGCCTGCCGTTTAGCAGCGGTTTCAGAAGCGTTTCCGGCATGGGAACGAGCGTGCGCGCGGCTTCCGCCGGGTAGAGGCGCCAGAGGTTCAAGCCATCCTCGCGGATCAACACCGTGACCTTCGGGCTGCCGACCATGCGGCTCAGATAGGTGGAAAAGCGGTCCAACAGGTTTTCCAGCGTGGTCATGCTCTGTACGAGATGGCTCACCTCCGTGATGATGCGTTCCAGATCGATTTCCGGCGGCAAAATCTTCCGGGTGAACTTGCGGACCGGCGTCCCGGTCATGTTGAACAGCAAGGCGGTGAAAACGGCGGCGCAAAAGCTGGTGGAAAAGTTGGAGTCGTTCTCCAACGTCGAGAACGCATAGCTGAAGACCAGCCGGAACAGGCCCCAGCCCGCTAGAAAAATCACCCCCGCGTACAACGTCAGCAGCAGGTACGAAAGCAGCAAACGGAACGCGGCACCGACGTGCAGGATGCCCCGCGAGGTGATGCCGTAAGTGATAATCGCGTCGAAAGCGATGGAACGAAGCCCTCCGTATTTAATCAAACCGGTCATTCCGAAGAACGACACCAAGACACCGGATGTGACCAAGCCGAGGACCACCGTGAGCATAGCTAAGCCAACGAACTGAATTTCCACCTTCCTGATTCCCGTGATCTGCTTGTCGACTTGGTCGCGGATCAACTGCACGCCAACAACCGTCGCGCCGACCAACAAACCCGCCAAGTACAGGAAATAGGCGGGGCCATACAACGCCTTCGGTGGCGGGCGAATGCCATGGATTTGTGGTGCGATTTCTACCGATCGCAAAAATTGCGGCAGCAGACATACTGCAGCGGAAAACGCTCCCAATAATAGCCACCCTCGCGCCCTCCACAAATGCCTGCTCCAGCTAAATTGATAATGAATGACGCTGACTCTGAGCAGGGCAAGTTCAGCGACGATCAGTGGCCCACAGAAACAGCACGCTCTGATCCAAAGTGCGGCCGCCGACGCATCCCGCGCAGTTACCGCCTTATCGATGGCGAAGGTCCAACCGGCGATAGTGACTGCCAGTAAAAAAAACGTGCGGCTGCTAGACCGCTGACCGTTGGTGATGAGAACAACGGTCCCCAACAACAGATTGCAAATGACCACGAACTGGCTGATGCGGTCGTCAATCCACATACGCCATTTGCTGTTTGAAGGCCATATTTACGTAGCGGGGGCAAATACCATGGAGGTATTACCCCCTCCCAATCCATGCGCGTTAAGCAATGCTTTGCGCAACTTTACCCGCCGTGGCCGCGCGTGGATGTAGTCGAGGTCGCAGTCCGCGTCCCGGTATTCCCAGTTGGTTGTCGGAGGGATGACGTGATGCTGATAACAAAGCGCCATGGCCACGGTTTGCAGCGCGCCAGCGGCCGCCAGCGGGCTGCCGATGACACCTTTGATGGATCCAACCGGGATATCATAGGCACGCTGGTCGAAGACCTCTTTGATGACCTCCGTCTCAATACGGTCCAGAGTAATGTGCCCACAACCCCAAGCCGAGATGAAATCTACTTCGTCCAAGGGGCAGCGCGCGTTGCGCATCGCCCCACGCATAGTGGTGGCCAAGCCTCCCCCGGGCCGGTTTTTATCTGCGTCCACACAAGCGTGCTCGCCCACGATCTCGACGTAACGCTTAGCACCGCGGCTTTTGGCGCTCTCGCTTTCTTCGAGGATGACGATGCCGCTCCCCTCGCCGAGCAGACCAGTCTCACGCTCGCGGTCAAAGGGGCGCACGGCGGCTTGTGGCTGATTGTTGCGGGTCGCATTCAATCCGATGAGCGTGAATTCCGCCCATGGAGTGCGCGAGATCGGTGCGTCCGTCCCGCCGCAAATCACGATGTCAAACCGATTACCCCGGATCAATTCGCAGCCGACTTTGATGGAGTCCAGCCCCGCCACGCAGGCGTTGGAAACGCTCATCGCAAAGGCTTCGTTGACCTCTAGCAACTCCGCCACGGCCAACGCCGAGGCTTGCTGGTTTCCCATGCCTACGATCCCCGGATCGCCGCGCGACACGCCCTTTGCTTCCACGCGTAAGGCGGATTCCGTCACGACGTCCAGCGCACCGATCGCGGAGCCGACGACCACCGCGACGCGCGCGCCTCTTAGGTCGCGTGAGCTCAAGCCCGCGTCCCGGGCCGCTTCCGCCGCCGCAACGAGCGCAAACTGCGCCTGCCGCGCTAGGCGGCGTGGCTTGAGACGCGTTTCTATCAATTGCACAGGCTCGAAATCCCTCACTTCCCCGGCGATTCGAGAATCCAGCCCCGTCGTGTCAAACCGGGTAATTGGCCCGATCCCACTGCGACAGTTGAGCAAAGCATCCCACAACGCAGGATAACCGATGCCCGCCGCCGAGACGGCTCCCAAACCGGTCACAACCACTTTTCGCTCTTGTGCGAGCCGCACGTCTCGAAAACTGCTATACCGTGAAAATTCCATGCACAGAAACGGATTAAGATTGGACTCCCCAGCAGGATAATTACCACCGCTCTAACTTCAATTCACCGTTTGTCGAGAGCAAAGCGGATGCCGACCAAGGAAATTTTCCAGCGAGGTACGATCTTTGCTTTCCTTTCATTTGGAAATTTCTTAGAAATTAACGCGACCCGCCGGACTACTCCCCTTCTCATGGCTACCGTGCTCGATCCCGTCATTGCTCCCGTCGAACTCACGTCTGCGACGGTTAAACCGAAAATCCTCATCGTTGATGACGACTACGGTCCGCGCGAGAGTCTACGCATCCTGCTCAAATACGATTACGACGTAACTGTGGCGAGTTCCGTTGCGGAGGGTGTGGAACAACTCAAGGGCAACCGTTTTGATGCCATCATCATGGATAACCGGATGCCGGGGCGCACTGGCCTGGAGGGGATCGGCGACATGCGCAAGGTGGATGAAAACGTGTCCATCATCATGCTAACCGGTTACGGCACCTTGGAAACCGCGTGCGAGGCGTTTCGCAACCAGGCGACGGCCTTCATGACAAAGCCGCCGGACACCGACGCCATGCTCGAAGCCGTCTGCAAAAACGTCGCGCTGACACAAGCCAAACGGACCCGCTCGAACGTGGCGCGAGAACTGGCCGAATTGAATCTCAATCTATCGGCGGAACTCAACGAAACCCGCCCGTTGGCGAAGCTCGGTCAGCATTCGGACGAGATCATCCACGACATGGGCAATCCCCTGACGATTTTAACCTGCTGCGTCGAACTGCTGCAGAGCAAGGTCAGCGAGATGCGTCCCGAGCCGGGCACGCAGTGGATGGAAGCGCTCGGCTACGTGCAAATGATCAAAAAGAGTGTGCAGCACTGCTGCAGTCTCTCCGACGCTTGGCGGCAGGTGCGTGACGACATCGCGGAAAACCGTGAAACCATCACTGCGACCGAATTCATGCACGAAACGGTCGAATCCTTGCAACCGATGTCGGCTATTTCCGACGTGAACCTCACAACGGATTTTAGCGCCCTCGGCTCTGACGTGCTAATCGATGTGGAACCGGCCCAGATGCGCCGGGTGATCCATAATTTAATGATGAATGCGATGCAGGCCACCACGCCGGGTCGAGGCGAGGTTTCCGTGCGTGGCGAGAGCGATGGAAATTCATTCGAAATTTCGGTTATCGACAACGGCAGCGGTATCCCTGCCGAACGTTTATCGATGATTTTCGAGGCATATTATACCACCAAGCAATCCGGCACCGGCCTCGGGCTGGCGATCTCGAAACGGATCGTCGAAGAGCATGGTGGCACGTTGACCGCCGCCAGCGAACTCAATCGCGGCTCGGTCTTTACGGTCCGCCTGCCCGTCAAGGCTTGAGCGGGTTCGTGCTGTGCCGTTGCGTATCCGCTACTTGCCCGTGTCACTGGTGATCCGCTGATCGACCACCATGCGCACTTTGCCGGTGCGCGACGTGACGATCAGGTCCTTCGCCTCGATCCAGGCCACCTCGATGGGATGGTGGATGCCGTCCGTGACCATCTTGCCCACCAGCGGCCTCGCCCGGATGAGGCTCTCTACGATTTCCCGCCGCCCCTCCACCAGCGCTTCCGGCGACGCCTGCCCGACCAGGCGCAAGGTCAGTTGATCGCGCATGTCAAAATGGCTGATGAGCAGTTGAAATTGCCGGATGCCCAGGCGCTCGCGGAATGGTTGCAAGGCGTCGCTAATGTCCGACACCTCCAATGTGATGTGGGAAAGCCGCGCGGACTCCTCAGACCGTCCTAATAGTTGGAACTTTCGGCTCGGGTGGCTGGGTGGTTCCATCCACTGCCCACGGTCGCCCGAAGGATACCGGATCATCGGCATCAAGCGGCGTGTCAGGTTAGTGAACACGATGCGCCCCGGCTGCCCCGGTTGGTCAATGATTTCGCCCGACTCCTCGTCCACAATCTCCAGAATGGTGGCACCATCGTAAACCCGGTGCTCGCCCGGCCCGCACGACGCGTCGGCCAAGCCCATGACGCCCGCGTCCACGCTGGCGTATCCCAACGAGCGGATTTGCACTCCGGGGAACCGTTTCTCCATGAAGGCCCGCTGGTCCGGCGAGAACGGCTCGCCTGCGAACAACAACCGCGCGAAATGTACATCCGAGAAACCTTCTTTATCGATGTAGTCGACGATGGCGAGGATGTGCGAGGGCAGCCCGGCGAGCACGTTGATATTGAAGGTGCGCACGAAGCGCACGATGTCAGCCACGGGAGTAAAATATCCGATGGGAAACTGCACCACGTTCGGCAGCGACTCACGTAGGCTCTCGGTCGCCAACAAAAACGAAGTGTACAGTGAACCCGCCGCGAACAGGTTTGCCACCCGGTCGCCGTCCTGCATCCCTGTCTCGTTGTAGGCCAGGACGGACATGGCAATCGTGGACCGCCATTCCTCGTCCGTGAAGAATGAGAATTTCGCTGCCCCGGTACTCCCTCCACTGAACACCACCACCCCGCCGATCATTTTGGCGGTGAGCAATTCGCCTTTGTCATGGTGGTGCGACCCCCAGTAGCTCTGCTGCTCAACGATGGGGATTTCTGTGATGGCCGGGTGCTCGGGCAGCCCCTGGTAAAACTTACGGTAAAAGGCGGAACCTGCCCGGGCAATGGCGACCAGTTCGTCGAGCGGATAAATGACGAGGGGTAAGCGAGACATAGAAAATCGAATCTGATTCCGCCTCGTTTCCGGCGGTTTTATCCTGCGAGATCGCAAAATTATCCGGCGCGCAAGATTGCATCCAGGTCAGCCACGAACGCGTCCACATCCTCGCGCGTCGAATCCCACGCGCACATTAGGCGGGCCGCACCGCCTGGTCCCACGTCGTTGTAAAACCGCCAGCCGCGGGCTGCCACCGCATCCGCCACCGACGTCGGTAGCGAGGCAAACACTGCGTTGGCCTCGCGTGGGAAGACAACCCGCACCCCCGGTAGCATGTTCAGTTTTGTCTCCAGGTACGCCGCCGTCGCGTTCGCACCCGCCGCGTATCGCAGCCACGCGCCGTCGGTGAGCAGGCCCACCCACTGCGCAGAGAGAAAACGCATCTTCGAAGCCAGTTGGCCACTCTGCTTGCAACGGCGTCGAAAGTTGTCGGCCAGCGCACGGTCAAAAAACACCACCGCCTCGCCAAACCCCGCCCCATTCTTCGTGCCGCCGAACGAAAGCACGTCTACCCCGGCACGCCACGTCACCTCCGCTGGTGAGGTTTGCAAACTTGCCACGGCATTGGCAAACCGGGCTCCATCCATGTGGATGCGCAGTTTGAGTTCGCCCGCCACCGCCGTTATCGCTCGGATCTCTGCCGGAGAATACACTGTTCCCAGTTCAGTGGATTGCGTGAGGCTGACGGCGCGCGGTTGCGGCGCGTGGAAATCATGCCGTGTCTGGTAAGCGCCCCGGATGGCGGCTTCGTCAAGTTTACCGCTGGCCGTGTCGGCGGGCAGCAGTGTCACGCCGTGCATAAAAAATCCCGGCGCGCCGCACTCGTCGGTCTCGATGTGCGAGTGCCGGTGACAGATGACTCCGTGAAAGGACTCGCACAAACTCCACAATGCGAGACAATTGGACGCCGTCCCGTTGAACACGAAAAACACCTCGCAATCTGTCTCAAACACGTCGCGAAATAACCGTTCTGCCCGCCGGGTCCAGGGGTCGTCGCCGTAGCCGGGAACGTGGTGAGCATTCGCTGCCTCCAGTACCGCCAGCACTTCCGGGCACATCCCGGCGTTGTTGTCGCTGGCGAAATGCCTCGGCGCGTTAGAAGCTGTCATCGGGTAAGCTAACCCACACCACAAGACCTGCCAGCGGTCTCGTCCACCGGCCCATAAATCTGCATTGTCACCCCGCGACCCAACTCACCAGTTTTTCACCCAAAGCCCGCTGTAAATCACGTAAGGTGCGGCGTTTGGGCCATTAGGAGGCGTGCCTTTGCCACCAGTCGCCGAGTAACTGGAGGTAGACCACAGGTCGAAGGTGGGGTTAAACCCTTGTCCAGGCATCGGAGTCGCACCAGGCGTCGAACCGCTGCTGGCATCGTCTGCCGCCTTCAGATAGGCGGTCGAATACCCGTAGCTGAAACCAAACGGGTCTGCGATGTACATGTAAGGGCTGGTCGGCGTCCGCTGGGTCACGCTCCCGGGAGCATTCGGGGCGATTTCCAACTGGTTCGACTGGAAGTTAAAATATTGCTTCGTGGGTGCCACGCTCTGATTACCTGACGACGGATGCAGCCCGGCCAGTTCCTGGTAAAGAAACGCGCTGGCTTTCTTGTAAGTGTTGCCGCTCTCCGCCGGATCGAAATTAACCTGGGGATTCAACGTGTCCGTGTCCGTGTTGCGAGGGTAAGTACCGTTGTCGACCTTATAATTCTCGATGGCCGCACCGAGTGCTCTGACTTCGGTTTCCGCCCGGGCGCGCGACCCCTTATAGTTCGCATGTGCCGCGATGCCCAGGATCAGCCCGGCCAGCACCAAGATGATTGCCATGACCGCCAGCAGCTCGATCAACGTAAACGCAGCGGCAGGACGGGTCCAGGCGCGCCGCAAAGGGGGGAAAAGCGTGGGTTGCATATGGGGAGAATGTCTATTCACCAAGCCAGAACGCAAGCGGAGGGGCACCAACTCCGCCGTCTCTGGCTGCCTCTAGCCGCCCTGCATCTGCTGGATGATGGTGATCAGCGGCAAAAACAGTGCGATGACGATAGTGCCGACGACCACGGCCAAGAACACGATCATGATCGGTTCGAGCAACGAGGTCAAACCAGCCACGGCGTTGTCCACTTCGTCGTCGTAAACCTCAGCTACCTTGAGCAACATTTCCGGTAACTGGCCAGTCTCCTCGCCCACGTCAATCATCGAAATGACCATCGGAGGAAAGATGCCGCTAGCTTCCAGTGGCTGCACGATGGATTCACCCTCCTTGACGCTGTCATGGACCTTTCCAATGGCCTCACCAACGACGTGATTACCCGC
The DNA here is from genome assembly GCA_964242205.1 of uncultured Chthoniobacterales bacterium. GTDB lineage: Bacteria > Verrucomicrobiota > Verrucomicrobiia > Chthoniobacterales > SZAS-18 > CAHJWO01. The sequence goes on along the minus strand of CAXTBX010000062.1, from coordinate 10,454 downwards.
CGTTTCGCGGGTGATGTTGAGGGCTTGGAGGATCGGCACGCCGCTGGTTACCAGCGTCCCGAGCGTGCGGCTGAAGCGTGAGATCGAGCTTTTCCGCGTTAAATCGCCGAACAGCGGCGCGCGCAAGAGTACTTTGTCGATGACGATCTTGCCGTTCGCCGTCGCGGCAAACAAGCGGTAAGCGACGACCAACGCACCGATGACAAGGGCGAGAATGATGAAATTGTCCTTCACCAGGCGACTGGCGGCGATGACCCAAGCGGTCAGTGCCGGGAGCGGTTTGCCGTTGAGCATGTCCTTGAAAATCTGCTCGAACTTTGGCACGATGAACACCAGCAGGAAGCCCATGATCGCCACCGCAATAAACAACACGATGATCGGGTAGAACATGGCCGCAACGACCTTGTTCTTGACCTTCTGTGCTTTTTCCTGGAACTCCGCGAGCCGGATGAGCACCAGTTCCAACACGCCACCGACTTCCCCGGCCTTCACCATGTTGATGTAGAGCTTGTTGAAAATTTTCGGGTGTTGAGCTAGCCCTTCCGAGAACGTGCTGCCGCCTTGCACCGCATCGTTGAGCTTGGCGATGGTGGCCTTGAGCACCGGATCACGCTCCTGTTTCTCCAACACCTGCAAACCGCGCAGCAGCGGTAAACCGGCGTCGATCAGCGTGGCCAATTGCCGGGTAAAAATCATCAAAATCTTTGGCTTGATCGATTTGTTCGCCGTCTTGCCCGCTTTTTTCACCGCCGGAGCCTTTGCTGACCGGGCGGCAGGCGCGGCGGCACCTTTCTTGGCCTTGGCCGCCGCCGGTTCTTTGCCTTCCTCGTGGACGCTGGTCGGGAAGTAGCCTGACTGCCGAAGCTGGCCGACGGCGTCGTTGGTGTTGGACGCTTCGATTGTGCCGACGGACTCCTGTCCGCGGGCATCCAGGGCGACGTAGCTGTACTTGGGCATAAGTTCGGAGGGGTGGGCGCTCGCTACAGAGTAAGATTGCAGTGGAAATTGTCGACCAAAAAATCAGGTGTATTTGAGCACTTCCTCAATGGTCGTATCGCCGTCGAAGATCGAACGCAGCCCATCCTCGCGCAACGTCATCATTCCCAGTTCCACCGCCTTTTGCTTGAGCACGATGGAGGGCGCGCGTTGGTTGATCAATTCGCGGACAGGATCGGTGATCTGCAACAGTTCGTAGATGCCTTTGCGGCCTTTGTATCCCGTGTGGTTGCAGGCATCGCAGCCCGCGCCGTAGTAAAAGCTCTTGTCGCCGATGTCGTGGGGCGACAAACCCATCTGCATCAGCAGTTCTTCCTTCGGTTCGTAGGCCGTGCGGCAACTCGTGCAGATCCGCCGAATCAGGCGTTGAGCGAGGATGCCCTCCAAGCTGGACGAAATTAGGAACGGCTCGACGCCCATGTCCACCAAGCGCGTCACGGCCCCGGCGGCGTCGTTCGTGTGGAGCGTGGAGAACACCAAATGCCCGGTCAGCGACGCCTGGATGGCGATTTGCGCGGTTTCGAGGTCGCGCGTCTCGCCGACCATGATCCGGTCGGGGTCCTGCCGCAAAAACGCGCGCAACACGCGTCCGAAAGTCAGCCCGATGCTCTCCTGGATCGGCACCTGAATCAGCCCCTCGATGTCGTATTCCACCGGATCCTCCGCCGTGAGCAGCTTGCTGTCGATGGTGTTGATCTTGCGCAGGCAGGCGTAAAGCGTGGTCGTCTTGCCGGAGCCGGTCGGCCCGGTCACGATGAAAATGCCGTTCGGCTTCTCGATGGTGTACAGCAGGTAGTCGTAGATGTACTTCGGCATGTTCAACGACTCCAGGTCGAGGTTGACCGAAGACCGATCCAGCACGCGCAGCACCACGCTCTCGCCGTACTGCGTCGGCAACGTCGAGACACGCAGATCGACCGCGCGGTCGGCGATGTTGCGTTGGATGCGTCCGTCCTGCGGCAGACGGCGCTCGGCGATGTTGAGATTCGCCATGACCTTGACGCGCGAGATCACCGGCAGCGCGAGATGACGCGGCGGCGGTGCCATCTCGTACAGTGCGCCGTCGACCCGGTAGCGAATTTTGAATTCGTATTCGAACGGCTCGAAATGGATGTCGCTCGCCCGATCCTGAATCGCCTGATAAAGAATCAAATCAACGAACCGGATGATCGGCGCGGCGTTGGCCTCGTTGGAGAGGTCCGCCGCCCCGGGGCCGCCGTCGCCATACTCGATCCCGCCGACGCTGCTCAGTTCCTTGAGCACCTCGTCCATGTTGGCCACGTCCGCGCCGTAGTATTTGCGCAGGCGTTCCTCCACCTGGTAGCTCGGCGCGACCACCACCTGAATGTCCTTGCCCAAAGCAAAGCGCAAGTCGTCCACCACCTGCGAATCCAGCGGGTCGAGCAGCGCCGTGACAATGCTCTCGCCCGACTGGCCGATGGGCAGCGCGCCGTGCAGACGCGCCGTGCCGCCGGGGATCAGCCGCTGTACCTCGGCAGGCACCTCATAATCGCCCAGGTCGACGTAGTCCGCCCCGATGGAGTCAGCGATGGTCCGGTAAAACTGCTCGGAGTCGGCCATCTCGAAGTCGGCCAGAACCTGTTGCAAAGTCTTGCCGGAGTTGTTCATCTCAGCGTGCAGGTCCTCGACCTGCGAACGTTGCACGATGCCTTGGTCGATGAAGAGGTCGATGATCTGCTGGTCGGAGGTCATGGGGTGAAACAGGTTGAGGGACCGACGAAAAGCGAGGTTATTTGTCGTTGAGGTATTGCAGCGCGATGGCCTGGTCCTGCGCGCGGTTGAGGACCTCCTCGCGGTCGATGAGGCCGCGCCGGCAGAGGTCCGCCAGGCTCTGCTCCAGCGACACCATGCCGAACTTCGCGCCGGTTTGGATGTCGCTCGACAGGCGGTAAGTCTTGTTGTCGCGGATGAGCGCGGCGATGGACGGCGTGTTGATCATCAGCTCGAACGCCGCCACGCGGCCCTTGCCGTCCTTGCGCGGCAGCAATAGCTGGCTGAGCACCGCCTTCAGGTTGCCCGCCAACTGGATGCGAATCTGCTCCTGCTGCCCCGCCGGGAACGAGTCCACGATGCGGTCCACCGTGCGGGCGGCCCCAGTGGTGTGCAGGGTCGAGAAAACGAGGTGCCCGGTTTCCGCCGCCGTGATGGCGGATTCCATCGTCTCCAGGTCACGCATTTCGCCGACGAGGATCACGTCCGGGTCCTGCCGCAGTACGCGCTTGAGCGCCTCGCCGAAGCTCGGCACGTCCACGCCGACCTCGCGCTGGTTGACCAGTCCACGTTGGTGCGTGTGGATGTATTCGATGGGGTCCTCAACGGTGACGATGTGGAGGCGATCCTTGCGGTTGATGACGTTGAGCATGCTGGCCAGCGTCGTGGATTTGCCCGAGCCGGTCGGTCCCGTCACGAGGATCAATCCCCGGGGTGTGTCCAACAGATCCCGCACCGCCGGAGGCAACCCGATGGCCTGCATCTCCAGGATCTTGTTCGGGATGAGCCGCGCTACCATCCCGACGGAACCGCGCTGCAAGAACAGGCTGATGCGGAAGCGCGCGTCCTCGCGGAAGGTCAACGCGAAGTCCGCTCCGCCGTTTTCAAAGAGCGCCTTCATGTGCTGGTCCTTGGCGATGCCGCGCACCATTTCCTCGGTGTCGGCAGCGGTCAGCACGGGCAGGTCCAGCTTGGTCATCGCGCCGTTGAGACGGATGGAAGGCGGCGCGCCAACGGTGACGTGCAGGTCAGAACTCCCTTCTTCCAGCGTCAGCCGGAGCAGGTCTTCAACGGGGGTCATGGGAGAAAGTCGGAAGCGGGAAGTCGGAATGCGGAAATATGAAGGGAGGAGCCGGAGGCGATGGTCAGTAAGCGGGATTCAGTTCTAGCTTCAAGTCCGATCCTTCCGCGTTCCGACTTCCCGCTTCCGACTTTACAGCGCGTCACCCATCGTGGCACTAACCACTTCTTCCGCCGTGGTCATACCCGCGAGCACCTTGCGGACACCGTCCTCGCGCAACGTCCGCATCCCTAGTTCCCTCGCCCGCTGCCGGAGTTGGAGCGTCGAAAGCCGGTCGTTGATCATGAAGCGAACCTCGTCGTTCACCTCAAATATCTCGAAGATGCCCGCCCGACCCTTGTAGCCCTTGTGGCGGCAAATGTCACAGCCCTCGGACACCATCGTATTGGCGTTGTCCAATTGGCTGGCCGCGAGGTGCAGCGCCTTCAGTTCTTCGTCGGTCAATTCACCCGGCTTCTTGCAGTTGTTGCACAACTTACGCACTAACCGCTGGGCCATGATCGCCCGAATTGACGTGGCGACTAGAAACGGTTTGATGCCCATGTCCACCAAACGGGCGACCGCGCCGGGCGCATCGTTGGTGTGCAGCGTGGAAAATACGAGGTGGCCCGTCAGGCTCGCGTTGATGGCAATGCTCGCCGTTTCCAAATCTCGAATCTCACCGATCATGATGATGTTCGGAGCCTGTCGCAGCATCGACCGCAATGCCGCCGGGAAAGTCATGCCGATGTCGGCGTTCACCTGCACCTGATTGATGCCCGCCATCTGGTATTCCACGGGGTCCTCCACCGTGATGATCTTGCGGTCGGGCCGATTGATGACGTTCAGGCAGGCGTAGAGCGTGGTCGTCTTGCCCGAGCCGGTCGGCCCCGTCACGAGCAGGATGCCGTCGGGCAGCATCAGCATCCGCTCCATCGTGCCTTGGTCGTCCGTGAGGAAGCCCAACTCGGGCAAACCAAGCGAAAGCGCGGATTTGTCGAGGATACGCATGACCACGCTCTCGCCGTGGTTCGTAGGAATCGTCGAAACGCGCAGGTCGATGGACTTTTTGCCCATCTTGACCTGGATGCGCCCATCCTGGGGTAACCGCCGCTCGGCGATGCTCATCGAACCGCTCATGATCTTGAGGCGGCTGACGATGGCTGACTGCAGCTTCTTGGGCGGGTTCTGCATCTCCTGCAACACGCCGTCGATGCGGAAGCGTACCCGGAACCGTTTCTCCAACGGTTCAAGGTGAATGTCCGATGCGCGGATCTTGTAGGCTTCCAAAATCAGCAGCGAGACGAGCTTGATGATGGCACTATCGCCCGTGCCAGTTTCGTCGGGGCCGCCTGTGGCGAGGTCGATGCCGGTCAGTTCGCCTTGGCCGAGTTCGCCCATCAGAATGTCGCCCGCATCCTCGGCGCTGCCGTAATACTTGACGAGCGACTGCTTGATTTGGTCTGGCGTTGCGCAGACCATTTCGATTTCGCGCTTGAGCAAAAAGCGCAGGTTGTCCAACGTGTCGAAATTGAGCGGATCGTCGATGGCAACCGTCAGCACGTCGTCGTTGATGCCGATGGGTACCGCCTTGTAACGGAGCGCCTTTTCGCGCGTGAGCAGTTCGATGATCTCCGGTTTAACCAGGATCTGGCTCAGGTCAACGAACTCCATGTTCGACGCCGACGCCACGGTGCGCGCAATGTCCTCTTCCGTGATCGCGCTGGCGGCGATGAGCGCGGCCAGCGCGCTGGAGCCCTCGTTGGTGGCATGGTCGCGTGCTTCGAAAACCTGGTCGCCGGTGACTATCCCGGTGTCCTGGAGAAGCTCCAAAATGTATTCTTCGTTGGGGGTCACGATGGAGGGAAAACTGTGACAGAAACAAACCGCTCCGGCGAACATATGGACCGGTTGCCCGGTGTGTCAACGTACGACTGGCGTTATTCCGGGAAACGGGACAACAAAAGGCCGTGGCGGAAGGTAGGGTCGGGTCTCCGCAGCCGTCCGCGCACACCAACTTCACTGGGAAGGCATCTTTTGCCTCCAGCATCTCTATTGCGGACTACGTACCAGCGGACGGTGAGGGACCGCTGTCCCTACCTTGTAAATTCCTACTTCTTCGCACCGCCGAGCGCCGCGTGCACCATGTCCAGCAAACGCTGCTTCGTATCGGGCTTGGGTGGCGTAGGCCGCAAGCTCAACGCGAAGATAGAATTTAGCCGCTCGCACTCTTGGATGACTCGTTCCGCCTCCGAGCCTAGCTCATGCCGCTGCCGGTCGAACTCCAAAAGTTCGTCGTCATCCATCGCACCCAATACGTAAAGGCGCGCTTTGCTCTCGAAATCTTCAGAGTTCATCTTTCATCCCCCTCAATGCTTCGCTGATTTTTTTGAGGCCAAGTTCGAGCCGCGTCTTGATCGTCCCGAGCGGAATGCCCGTCTTGGCGGCGATTTCGCGCTGGCTCATGCCGTGGTAAAAGGCGAGGTCGATGGCCTCGCGTTGCGCGGGCGGCAAGTTTTTCAAGATACCGAGGATCAGCCGCCGCGTGTCCGAAATTTCAATGTCGTCTTCCGTCGAGTTATGGACCCAGGCTTCCGGCTGCTGTTCCGTCTCGTTCTGCAACCGTTCCTCCGCCCGGGCATAGGCCTGTTTTTTGCGCAGCCGGTCGATGGAACGGCGGCGGGTCAGCGTGACGATCCAACCGAGGGGTTTGCCCTTCTGGGCGGAGTAGTGAGCGGCCTGGTTCCAGATCTCCATGTAAATTTCTTGGAGCAGATCGTCGGCCTCGGCGTCGTTGTGGATCACGCCCATGATCAACGACTTGAGAATGCCGCTGTACCGGTCGTAAAGCGAGGCCAGCGCCTCGGGGTCGCGCTCCTGGATGCGCGCCATCAGGGCTTCGTCGCCAACCGCGGGCGGCTCCGGTGTGGGAGAGGTCTTTGCTTCCATAGGGATGAGTTGGGCGGTAGTCATACGGTGCAACTCATCCGATTGCAAAGCGGGGGTCACAGCGAGCATCGCGCCGTTTCCCCGCCGTGGATGCCTGCCGGGACTTCGCCGGGCCGCAGGAAATGGCGAGAAATCAGGGGGAAATGCAAAAAATACGTCGCAGGCGTCGCAGGCGTCGCAGGCGTAGGTGCGCGACGCGAAAAGTGTGCGATGGATGGGCAAATCCAATTTTTCCCGTTGTGCCTAGCCTCAATAAACAATTTCCGCGTCTCCTGCCCGAACCCATCAAGAAAGGGGTGCGCGTCGCCGATCTGATCGACACCACTTTCAAGGCCTACAACGCCGCGCGCCTCGGCGAGGCGTGCCGCCTGTTCACCCAGAAGATGCTCGCCAAGGACGGGACGGTGGGGCTGACGCTGACCGGCGCGCTGACCCCCGCCGGACTGGGCCGGGCCGCCGTCGTGCCGCTGCTTAAGGCCGGGTTCGTCGATTGGATCGTGTCCACCGGCGCGAACCTGTACCACGACTTGCACTACGGGCTGGGCATGGAGCTTTTCGCCGGTTCGCCGTTCGTGGACGACGTGGTGCTGCGCAACGATGGTGTCATCCGCATCTACGACGTGCTGTTTTCGTACGACGTGCTCCTCGACACCGACGCCTTCGTGCGGCAGGTCATCCAGGGGCCGGAGTTTCAGAAGTCGATGGGAACGGATGAGTTCCACTACCTGCTCGGGCGTTACGTGTACGAGCGGGAAAAGAAACTCGGGATCAAGGAAACGAGCGTCCTGAGCGCGGCGTACCAGTACGGCGTGCCGATCTTCACCAGCAGCCCGGGGGACAGCTCCATCGGCATGAACGTCGCCGCGATGGCCTTGCGCGACTCGAAGCTCGCCTTCGACGTGAACCGCGACGTGAACCAGACCGCCGCCATCGTGTACGAGGCGAAACGCAAGGGCGGCACGTCGAGCGTGTTCATCCTTGGCGGCGGGAGCCCGAAGAACTTTATCCTCCAGACCGAGCCGCAGATCCAGGAGGTGATGGGCATCGAGGAGCGCGGGCACGATTATTTCCTGCAATGCACAGACGCCCGGCCCGACACCGGCGGCCTGAGCGGCGCGACCCCGGCGGAAGCGGTCAGTTGGGGCAAGATCGACCCCGGCAACCTGCCCGCCTGTGTGGTGTGCTACTTGGATTCGACGATCAGCCTGCCGCTCATCACGGCCTACGCGCTGACGAAGCTCGCGCCGCGCAAGCGCAAGAATCTTTATGCGAAGCGCGACGCGCAACTCGCGGCCATCCGCGCCGAGTATCTCAAGAAAGGCACGGTCGAGAAGATCGCCCACCGGACCGATACTTCCGACGTGGAGAGCTTCGGCGCGGCAGCGACCACCAAAGGCGGCGCGAACGGCAAGAAGCCGGGCCGCAACCTCGCCAAACGCGCGAGCAGCGTGGGCTTGAAAGGCTGACCGGCATGAGGATTGCCCGTTACACCGACCCGCACTTCGCGGCTATGACGGTCGGCCTCCACCGCCGCCCGGACACCGACCCGAAAATCCGACGGACCGTGGCGCGGATCATCGCCGAGACCCGGCGCGACGGCGAGGCGGCGTTGCACCGGTTCAACGCACGTTTTGGCGGCCCGGGCCAAGGCGTCGCGCCGTTGCGCGTGGACGCCGCAGAGTTTGCCGCCGCCGCGCGTCGACTCGACGCTCGCACCGAGCGCGCGATGGCCGAGGCCCACGAAAACGTGCGCGCCTTCGCGCTCAAGAGCCTGTGCCACGACTGGACGATGCACAACCGCCAGGGCGTCGAGGTCGGCGAGCGGTTCGACCCTTTCCCGCGCGTGGGCATCTACGTGCCGGGTGGCACCGCGCCACTGGTTTCGACGGCCATCATGACTTGCACGCTGGCGCAGGCGGCGGGCGTGCCGGAAATCGTGGTGACCACCCCAGCGGACCGGGAGGGTAAAATCGCTCCCGCGCTGCTGGCGGCCCTGCAACTGGCCGGGGCGACGGAGGTCTATCGCGTCGGCGGCGCGCAGGCAATTGCGGCGCTCGCCCATGGTATCCTTGCCAGCGAGCAGGCCGGCTGGACCGTTCGGCCAGTGACCAAGATTTTCGGTCCCGGCAACGCCTACGTCGTCGAGGCGAAGAGGCAGGTATTCGGGCGCGTGGCCATCGACCAACTACCTGGCCCGAGCGAAATTCTCGTCATCGCCGACGACACGGCGAATCCGGAGTGGATCGCCGCCGACCTGCTCGCGCAGGCAGAACACGGCGCGCAGAGCGTCATCGGATTTTTCACGGACTCCCCCACCCTCCTCGCAGCCGTGCCCGCCGCCGTCACGCGGCAACTTGCCTCGCTCAACCGCCAATCACACCTCGGCCCGGTGCTGGAGCAGAATGCGTGGGGTTGCCTCGTCGAAAACCTCGACCACGCGGCGGCGCTCGCCAACGCGTTCGCGCCGGAGCACCTGTCGATCTGCACCGCCGACCCCGACGCCCTGGCGGCCAAGATCCACACGGCAGGCGCGATTTTCCTCGGCGGCTGGTCGCCGGTGGCCGGAGGCGATTTCCTGGCGGGGCCGAGCCACACGCTGCCCACCGGCGGCGCGGGCAAATCGTTCGCGGGGCTGACCGTGGATCAATTCCAACGGCGGACGAGCATGGTCCGGTTCGACGAGGCGAGCCTGCGGCGGTCGGTGCCGAGCATCCAGACGTTCAGCGACCTGGAAGGGCTGGACGCTCACGGGCGGTCGGCCACGATCCGCTTCGACACCTCGAACTCCGAACGCAACATCCCGTAGGTCGCGCTGTCGCTGTAAACGCCGTCGCGCTTGACGTGGTCGCGCCGAACGCCCTCCGCCGTCATGCCGAGCTTTTGCAGCACGCGGCGGGAGGCAATGTTGGCCGGGTCGTAGTTCGCCTCGATCTTGTGGAGGTCCAGCGATTCAAAGCCGAACGCGAGGGCAGCCCGCGCCGCCTCCGTGGCGTAGCCGTGGCCCCAGAACGGCTGGCCGAGCCAGTAGCCAAGCTCGCCCCGGTCGTGCGGACGCTCCAACCGCAAGCCCACCGCGCCGACCACCGTCCGGTCCGGCAGCCGGATCGCGAACACCACGCTGTCGCCGCGTGCGCGCTCGGCCTCGACCTTGGCGAACCACTTGAAGATATGTCCCGGCGGATACGGGTGCGGGATGTTGAGCGTGAAGCGGGCAACCTCATACACGCTGACGAGCCGTTCGGTTTGCTCGGCGTCAGACGAGGGGTCGAAGGCGTCGAGGAGCAAACGCTCGGTTTTGATGGTGGGGAGCGTGCTCATCCGCGTACTTGGCCGGTGCCCCGGACGACGTATTTATAGGTGGTCAATTCCTCCAACCCCATCGGGCCGCGCGCGTGGAGCTTGTCGGTGCTGATGCCAATCTCCGCGCCGAAACCGAACTCGCTGCCGTCGGTAAAACGCGTGCTGGCATTCCAGTACACGGTCGCGGAATCTACCTCGTTGAGGAAACGCTCCGCAGCCTCCTCGTCGGTGGTGACGATAGCGTCGCTGTGGTGCGAGCCATAGGTTTCGACGTGGGTGATGGCGGCGTCGAGATCGTCCACGACCTTGACCGCGAGATGCAAGTCGAGATACTCGGTCGTCCAGTCAGCCTCGGTGGCCGGGATGACCTCACTGCCAAGCAGGCGGGCGGTGTCGGCGTCGCCGTGGATGGTGACAC
>CAXTBX010000061.1:0-29923 GCA_964242205.1 uncultured Chthoniobacterales bacterium | reverse complement strand
GCGCGGCGGCTTCCAGCGCGGCGAGGGCGGCGGCGCCGTCGGGCACGGCAACGAGCGCGCGGGCGAGCGCCAGGGTGGCATCGCGCCGGGCGGCGGGCGGCGGGTTGGTCCCGAGGAAGGCGCGCAGCTTGTAGGCGGCGACCTGGGGCAGGCCTTCGTCGAGGGCGCGGGTGGCTGCATCCGCAGCGGACGGAGGCTTGATCTCAGACCCCGCTGCGGCGATGCCGTGACGGGCGCCACTCAGGACGAGGGTCACCAACGCCGCTGCCCAGCGCAGGCGCGCGAGCCGTGGATTCCATCGGAACCGCTGCCTCATGGTCTGGACATCACAAGATTGGCGTTCTCCATCCATCACATTTTCCACTGCTCCCGCACCGTTTGAAACCATGCCGGAAGTCCGGCAGCGCAACGAAGTTCGACGCCGTCGCGGTACTCGGTTATGAAACGGAAAGAGTCGGCAAGATCACTGTTGTCGTACACCAGCACGCAAGGCAGCGCCTTCATCGCTCGCACCAGATTTTCGAGGGTGCGTGGATAACGCGATGAAAGCTTGGCATCCGGCACATCGTGGCCTCCGCGCGTGACGCGTAGGGCGACCCGCGCGCTGGATTCCGAGGCAGAGTTCAATCCGATGAAACAAAGTACTACGTTGTAGCCTTTTTCCGCGATTGCGCGCAGCGATGTGACCTTCGCACCAACCGGGTCGGAAAGGATGGTTTCAAAGACGAAACTTTCTCCGCGTTCGACCAAGGCAGCTCGCAGCCGCGCGGCCATGTCGGCTGCTTCGTATGCCTCCCAACCGTTTTCTTTTGCCAGCACGTCGGCGTTCACAAATTTCAACTGTGTCGGCTGGACCACCTGCTCAAAAAAGGTGGATTTGCCCGCACCGTTAGGTCCTGCGATGGCAACAATGACAGGGTGCCGGTCCAGATCAAGTCTCATCGGGGCACGTCACAAACCGCCGGTTCACGAAGCGGCCCACGGTGCGAGTGCCGTCTTCGTCGGTTCGGAGCAGCCAACCCGCCTTGCCTTCCGCCGCCTCGTAGCGTGGAAACGGCCCCGCGCGCATTTCCTCCTTCAGACGATGCTTGCCCGCAGGAGTCTCGATTTCCGCCAAACATTCAGACAACGGTTTGGCCAAACCATTTTTTCTCATGGCCAGCACGTCCCGACCGCGTAGATGAGAATCAACGATCCGGCCTAAGACCGCCCAGTATTCGATCTGTCCGGCAATCGAACGCTCGGCAATTTCGCCGACAAGTCGTGCATCAATCACCAGTGAATCGGAAAGCTTTACGGGTTGTGCCACGAAGAGAAGGTAGGTGACCCGTCCCGTCGTTGTCAAGACACTGGTAGCATTTTGACACCAACAGATTAACGGTTCACAACTTCCCCGCCAGATAGCGCCCCGTAATCGACTCCGGCAGGGCCGCGATTTCCTCCGGGGTGCCCGCGCCGACGATCCGGCCGCCCGCCGCGCCACCCTCGGGACCCAGGTCGAGCATCCAGTCCGCGCATTTGATGACTTCCAGGTTGTGCTCGATGACGATGAGCGTGTTGCCCGCGTCGCGCAGCTTGAAGAGGACTTCGAGCAACTTGGCGATGTCCACAAAGTGCAACCCTGTCGTGGGTTCATCGAACAGGTACACCGTGCGACCCGTAGATTTTTTCGCCAATTCCGCCGCGAGTTTTACGCGTTGCGCCTCGCCGCCGCTGAGGGTGTCCGCGCCCTGGCCGAGCCGCAGGTAGCCCAGGCCCACGGCTTCCATCGACGAAAGGCGGTCCGCCACGGCGGGGACCGCGCGAAAGAAGCGGTTGGCTTCCTCCACCGTCAGATCGAGCACGTCGGCGATGTTCTTGCCTTTGAAGGTGATCTCCAGCGTCTCGCGGTTGTAGCGCTTGCCCTCGCAGACCTCGCACGTCACGCGCACATCGGGCAGGAACTGCATCTCGATCTTCATCACGCCGTCGCCCTCGCAATGCTCGCAGCGGCCACCCTTGACGTTGAACGAAAAGCGGCCCGCGTCGTAGCCGCGAATCCGCGCCGAGGGCAGTTGCGCGAACAGTTCGCGGATCGGCCCGAAACAGCCCGTGTACGTCGCCGGGTTGGAGCGCGGGCTGCGCCCGATGGGGCTCTGGTCGATGACGATGGCATGGTCGATCTGTTCGGTGCCGACGAGGCGGTCATGCGCGCCGGGGGCGTCTTTGGCGCGGTAGAGCTGGCGCGCGAGGGCGCGGCGCAGGATGTCGTCGACCAGCGTGCTCTTGCCGCTGCCGCTGACGCCGGTGACGCACGTCAGGCAGCCGAGCGGAAACGCCGCGTCCACGTTTTGCAAGTTGTTCTCGCGCGCGCCGATGATCTCCAGCCAGCCGCTGTCGGCGAGCGATTCGTCGTGCTCCAGGCGTCCGCGCACCCTGGTCCCGGTGGCTTTCGCGGAACGGGGCGGGGCGGTCATGGGCGCGCGGCGGTGGCGCGGCACGGGGATGGTCAGGCGTCCGTTGAGGTATTGCGCCGTGGGGGAGTTTTCCACGCGCAACACCTCCTCCAGCGTGCCCTGCGCGACGAGGCGTCCGCCGCGCGGGCCCGCCCCGGGGCCGATATCGAGCAGGTAGTCGGCGGCGCGGATCGTGTCCTCGTCGTGCTCGACCACGATCACCGAGTTGCCCAGGTCGCGCAGGCGGCGCAACGTGGTGATGAGGCGGTCGTTGTCGCGCTGGTGCAGGCCGATGCTCGGCTCGTCGAGCACGTAGAGCACGCCCGCGAGGCGCGAGCCGATCTGTGCCGCGAGGCGGATGCGTTGCGACTCGCCGCCCGAGAGCGTGCCGCTCTCGCGGTCGAGGTTGAGGTAGCTCAGGCCGACCTCCACGAGGAAACCTAGGCGCGTGGACACCTCGCGCACGATCTCGGCGGCGATTTGTTGTTGGGTGCCGGTCAGTTTCAATTGCCCGATGACCCCGTGCGCCTCGCCGATGGTCAGGCGGCAAAAATCCCGGATGTTCAACTCCCGTTTCGCCTCGCTGCCGTTCTCCGCGTTTCTCTGCGCCTCCGCGTTAAAATTATGGCCCTCTTGTGCCACCCCCAGCGTCACCGCCAAAATTTCCGGCCTCAGTCGCGCGCCGTGGCACGCCGGGCAGGGCTGCGGACTCATGAACGCCTTGAGCCGGTGCCGGGTCAGTTCGCTCTTGGTCGTGTCCAAGAGGTTCTGCAGCTGCGCGATCAGCCCCTCAAAGGGTTTCTTCAACAGCGTCGGTTCGCCCTTGGGTTTTTCCTTGTCTCTAGACTTCTTTCTTTCCTTGTCCTCACCCTTGATGATGCGCATCTCCACGGCCTCGCCGTTCGTGCCCTGGAACAGCGCCTGGCGAAACGCTTCCGGTAGGTCCGCGAACGGTTTGTCCACCGGCGCGTCGAACGCCGCCGCCAGCCCGCGCAGGACCGTCTGATAGTACGCGCGCATCCGCTTGCCCACGCCGCGCTGCCACGGCGCGACCGCGCCCTCGGCGAGCGTCTTTTGCGGGTCGGGCACCATCAACTCCGGGTCCAGTTCGGAGAACGTCCCGAGGCCATGGCAGGTTGGGCATGCGCCGAAGTGGCTGTTGAACGAAAAATGCTTGGGCGTCAGCGCCGGGAGCGTGAAACCGGTTTCCGGGTCGCGGTAGTCGGTGGAGAACGCCGTTTCCCGCCAGGGGTCGTCCGCCGCCGCGCCGCCCGGCTGGTGCAGCACGATGAGCTGGCTCTTGCCCCAGCGCAGGGCGGTTTCCACGGAGTCCGCCAGCCGCGCGCGGATGCCATCGCGCAAGACGAGGCGGTCCACCACGGCCTCGATGACGTGCGCCTTGGTCTTGGCCAGCCGCGTGGGTTCCTGAGTGTCCAGTTCGACGAGCTTGCCGTCGATGCGCACGCGCACGAAGCCCTCGCGGCGCGCTTTTTCGAGCACGTCGCGGAACTCGCCCGTCTGCTCTTTGACCAGCGGTGCGAGGAGCATCAGGCGTGACCCCGGCTCCAGCGCGAGCACTTGGTCCACGATGGCCTGCGGCGTCTGGCGGCGCAGGGGCCGCCCGGTCGTGGGGTCGTGCGGCTGGCCGACGGAGGCGTAGAGCAGACGCAGGTAGTCGTAGATCTCGGTCGTCGTGGCAATGGTCGAGCGCGGGTTGCCCGACCCCGCGCGCTGTTCGAGCGCGATGGCCGGGGAAAGACCCTCAATGAAGTCCACGTCGGGCTTTTCGAGCTGATCGAGAAACTGCCGGGCGTAGGCGGACAGGCTCTCGACGTAGCGGCGGCGGCCCTCGGCGTAGAGGGTGTCGAAGGCGAGACTCGACTTGCCGGAGCCGCTCGGACCGGTGATGACCACGAACTGCCCGCGGGGAATCGTCAGGCTGAGGTTCTGCAAATTGTGTTGCCGGGCGCCGCCGATTCTGATAGCCTGTTGGGTCATCTTAATTTTTGCCCACGCGCACGTCGCCGATTTCTCGAACGAGGGGACGACCAGCAAAGCACATGGTGACCGTCAAAGCAATGAATTCATCCGCTCCCGCCGAGGCTTCCACGACCGATTCCACCGCCCCCACGCCCGACAGTACCCCAATCAGCCGTGCGGAGTTGATGGAGTTGCACAACAAGTTCCGGGCGGTCAAGCACAGCGCCTGCAACGCGCTGGCCGTGGTGATGGCGCTTTCCGAGATGGCCGAACGCAACCCGACCTACGTGGAAAAGCTCACCAAGACGGTGCTTTCCAAAAGCCCGCAGATGGTGGCGGAATTGCGCGAGTTCGACGACGATTTCCGGGCGCTGCTCAAGGGCATGCCGGAGTAGGGCCGACGGTCGTTCGATCCAGCGGAGCGAGGAGATGAGCGCGTTCGCCGATTTGTCCGAGGTCCCAACGCTGGACTCCGTGCGGGCGAGGTTGATCGCCTTCGGCCAAGCGCATCCAAACATCACCCGGCTGATGGTCTTTGGCAGTGTAGCCCGCGGCGACGCCCACGCGGAAAGCGACGTGGACGTGGTCGTGGACCTTATGCCAGAAAGTATTCCGGCGGGGATGGCCGGGTTTGCCTACTTGTACGATCTGGAATGCGCATTGGCCGTGCAGCTCGGGCGCGGGGCGCATTTGATCGAGCGCGCGGCAGTGGTCGATGCACGGCGCATCGGCAACACTGCCTTGCCAGCAGCGGTGGAGCGCGACGGCAAACTGGTTTATGAACTTGAGCCCGCGTCAGCTTGATGCCCTCCGACATATTGCGGACCACTGCCGCAAAGCCGTGGAGTTGACTGGTCACCTGAACGACCGAGGACAATTAGAGTCCGATTGGGCGGCGCGGTATGCGCTAACGCGTTGCGTCGAAATTATCGGAGAGGCGGTGACCCGGCTAGGGCCGGTGCTGCAGACCGAGCATCCAGAAGTGCCATGGGCGCTGCTGGTAGGGATGCGCAACTGTTTGGTGCATGGTTACGACGAAGTAAATGTGATCACCCTCTGGCGGACGGTGACGCAAAGCGTGCCGGAACTACTGCCACAGGTGGAGGCGATGCTGGCTACCGCCGGACCAACCGGCTCCCCCGGATGAAAAGATTCGCCGCCGTCGTCTGCCTGCTGATCGGGTGCGGGGCCGTCGCGGCTGCCTTTCAATTTTTCGCACCACATGGCCGCGCTCGGCCCACGCGGCCGTGACATCGTGGGTGGGTGGTCGTTTTCCTGCTATTTACGCCAGTGGGGTTGGCGCTGCTCAAGGCGATGCCGGAGTAAGGAGGCCGCCTGCTTTGGCGGGCCTAGCCGTAAAAGATTACGGGCACTTTGTGCCCGACGCTGAGCAGGCAGATTTTGTGCAATTCTTCGGTCCAGTCCTGTGCAGCTTGCACCATTTTGACGTGTTCAGCCGAGTCCCCCACTGCTTTTAGCTCCGCGATCAGCATCAGCAAGCCTTCCGTTTCGCGTAGCATTGCTTGGGAAGACGCCACGTCGTGATGCATCTCCCAATGGCCGAAGGCCTTGAACGGTTCAACCTTGTACACGCCCTCGAAGAGCGCTGGAACGAGGTAACCGGTGTGCAAACTGTGTTTGGTCAGCGTCGGAAAACGGCGCAGGGCGGGTTCGGGCAAATCCCAGACAGGATAATGATTGGTGTCCCTCCCCGGCGGGGCGGGAAGAAACTCGGGCATGACATCCCGGTGGTCCTGCCAGGCAGCAAACCCTCGCAAGAAGCCGGACGCGTGGAATTGTTTGTTGTAGTAAACGGCACCCTCATCCTCCCAATCTACCGGTAGAGTGGTGAGCTGTGATAGTTCCGCCTTGAGGGCACCAACTTGTTGCCTCGCTTGGGTCCGCACGATGGACCGGTCAGTGGCGGTTTCTTCCAACGGCTCATCAAATTCGATAAGCCCGATAGCTGCCAGCCAGCGCAGGTGCCACGGAGGTTGGGCGCCCGGTGTCTCAGCCAGCGAAATGATGGTTGGCTCGAGGCCGGTCGCCTCCTCAATGGGCGAGGTGAAGTCGCCTGCCTTGAACCGCCAAAGAGGCATGACATAAACGTCCTGAGCCATATTATATGAGAGGAAGGGCGGAATGTTAGCGCGGTGTCCGGTACTCAAAAAGAAAGTAGCAAATCGCTATGATCAGCACGCACCAGCTTTGAAAAAGCACGTTGCGACTGAGGGTTTGCAGCAAGCTGCCGTACGAGTTGATCAGGCTTTCCGCTGCGATGAGCCGACGATGTTCCCGCAGGGCAATCTCGCGAAGTTGTGCAGGGTCTGAGTTTGCGTCAAACTTGGATAAGAACACTTCGGCGGATGGCACCAGCGCTGGATTGGTTGGCAGTTGCATGACCCGACGCCGGAGCCGGTGGCTGGCGACCAAATTGATCATCATTATCAGCAGCAAGCAGCCAAGGAAGAAGGTGGGAACTTTTACGCGGTAGGCGGACATGTTAAAAAACGAAATGGGCAAACCTGGAAGAAGGGACAAGCGGACGGATCAATGCTTTGCCTATAATAAGTCCAGTTGCTCGTCCCGCTCCTTCGGCCCGCCCTCGATGACGCGTTTCGACAGGCTAGGCAGGTCGATCTCGATGCCCAACAGCTTGCCCAGCCGCTGGCAGGTCAGCGGCGAAAAACCCTCGTAATGGTTGTTGACCATGACGTAGATGTTCCGGGTGTCGTCGCGGTGCTTGCCGATGCGTTGCGCCCAGCTGGACAGCGCCGTCTCGCGCGACCACAGCAGGCTGCCGTAGCGAAACTGCCGCTCGCCATCGGGGCGGAACTTCGTTTCCAGGTCGCCCATTAACCGCACGTACAGGAACTCGCCCGTCTGCGGCAGGACCTCGAACGGCCCCTCGTCCTGCGCCTCGGTCGAACTGAGGTCGTTCCAGGCCCAGGTGACGTTGTGATCGGCCAGCATTTCCACGACCCGCGGTTTGTGCCAGTCCGGGTGCCGGAATTCCATCGCAAACGGGAGCTTGCCGGATGGCAACCAACGCAAAAACTCGCGCAGGGCGATCTCGTCGGAGTCCGGCTTGAAGAACGGCGAAAACTGGATGAGCACCGACCCCAATTTCTCGCCCAGGGGCCGCAGGCTGCCCAGGAAGGCGTCGAGCTCCCGGCGGCAGTCGCGCAGGCGGGCGTCGTGGGTAATCTGGCGTGGCATCTTGGCCGTGAACACGAAATCGTCGGGCGTGCGGTCGGCCCAGGCGGCGACCACGTCGGCGCGGGGGATGTGGTAGAACGTCGAGTCGATCTCCACCGCCGGAAGGTATCGCGCGTAGTAGGCGAGCTGCTGGTTGGAGGCGAGGCCGTCGGGGTAGAACACGTCCTGCCAGTCTTCGAAGTTCCAGGCGCAGGTGCCGAGGTAGATCATGCGGAAGTAGGAACGCGGAAGTGAAAGAGGTTACCATCGGGGAATCATCCGCAACTTTCCACGTCTTACGTCCTGTACAATCCCTATCTTCCACCTCACGCCTCGCCACTTCCGCGTTCCCAATTCCGCGTTCCGTGTTTCGCGTTCCGCCTTTCCTTGACCTGCCGCAAAATATCACTAGCCTGACCTTCCCGATTTTTATGAAGAAACCCATCCTGTTCGCGCTCGTGCTGACGGTCGGATGCCTCGCGTTCCCGCAACGCAGCCCCGCCCCCGTCACGGTCCGCGAAGGTGAAGGCGCGACCTACACTGCTCCCGGGGCCGAGGAAGTGCCCAACCAGAAAGACGCCCAGAGCCAGTTCGATGTCGCGCTCGCCAAGGAAACCGGCGGCGACACCAGCAGCGCCCTGGCCGGTTACCGCAAGACCGTGCGCCGGTTCAGCAAGTCCACTGTCGCCCCTACCGCGCAGTACAAGATCGGCCAGATCCTCGAAAAACGCGGCGACCTCAACGGCGCAGCCACCGCCTACGAGACGCTCATCCGCAACTATCCCCACAGCACGGACTTCAACAGCGCGCTGGAGGGCGAGTTCCGCATCGCCGGGCTGTTCCTCGAAGGCGCGCGGGCGAAGATTTTCGGCGTCGTGCCGGGGTTGGTCACGCGTGACCGCGCCATCGCCATCTACACGGTGATCGTGCGCAACGCGCCGTTCAGCAAGCTCGCGCCGCTGGCGCAGTTCAACATCGGGCAGGCGCTCGCGCGCGAGAACGACCACAAGGGGGCAATCACCGCCTATCAGGTCGTGGTGGACAAGTATCCCACCGATCCCGTCGCCGCCGACGCGCTTTACCAGATCGCGTATAACTATCTGGCCATCAGCAAGAGCGGCAGCTACGACCGCATCGCCACCCAGCACGCCCGGGAGAGTTTCGAGGATTTCCTGGCCTCCTACCCCAACAGCGAGAAGGCCGCGCAGGCCCGCGACAACCTCGCCTCGCTGTCCACTCAGCAGACCGGCGGTTCGCTGGAGATCGGCGATTATTATTACAAGCAGAAACTGTTTCGCGCCGCCGTCGTGTATTACAACGACGTGATTCGCCAGACGCCCAATTCACCCGAGAGCGCGAAGGCGCAGGCCAAGCTAGGCCTGATCCGCGCCAAGTATGGCGACAAGTATTTCACGGATAACAGCGCCGCTGTCGGGGCCGCCGCGCGCGGCAACGCGGCCAGCGGGGTCAATCCCAAGCTGGGCGACGGACGGCTCCAGGCGCAGACCGACACCGCCAAACGCCCGGACTACGTCGGCCCACCCGTCAGCGCGCCCACGCCGCCGCCGATCGTCGCTAATCCGGCCACCGGTCCGCTGAGCCCCGCTTCCGGCGCGCCGCCGTTCCGCACTGATCCTGCCGCGCCGACCTCTGACGCGCCGCCGTTCCGCACCAACCCCGCGCCGCCCACCGCCGAGCCGACCCCGCCGCCCGTGCCGGAGGGCGAGCAACCCACGCTGCCGGCGCAGTAAGGGAAGGCAGAAGGCAGAAGGCAGAAGGCAGAAGGAAAAGGCGGAAGATGAACAACGCATCCGTGAGCAGTCTTGTTTTCAAGTTGCGGGAGATTACTGGCTGGAGACGGATTCTGCTGATTTCTGCCTTCTACCTTCTACCTTCTGCCTTCTCTGGTTGCGCCGGGTATCACCTTGGCCCGGCGAAACCCGACTATCTCAAGAACGTCAAAACCGTTGCCGTCCCGATCTTTCGTAACAATACGCTCTTGCCCGACATCGAGAACGTGATGACCACCAGCACCATCGCGCAACTTCAGCAGGACGGCAGTCTGCAGGTGGTCGGCCAGGGACAGGGGGATGCCACCTTGATGTGTACGATTGACCGCGTGCAGAGGGCACCGGCGCGGTCCGTGACGGGCAACGTGCTGCTGACGAGCGAGTTCGAGTTGACCGTTGGGCTGCGTTATCAGCTCTTGGAGAAAACCACGGGCAAGGTGCTCGACAGCGGGCGGGTGACCGGCGAGACGAGTTTCTTCGTGGGCAACGACATCCAGCAGGACGAGCGGCAGGCGATCCCGATTGCCGCGCAACGCGCAGCGGTCCGGCTTGTGAGCGACTTGGTCGAAGGATTTTGACCGCCTGACGGCGGGAAGCTGCAAGATTTAAGCTGCAAGCTTCAAAGAAGGTTCAAGATTCAAAATCCAAGTCATCTATTTGGCTTCAGCACCGCTTCTTTTGAACCCTGGTTCTTGAGTCTTCCTTGCAGCTTGGCGCTTGAATCTTGAGGCTTATGCTCTTTTTAGTCGGCACTCCCATCGGCAACCTCGGCGACATTACGATGCGCGCCCTGGAAACGCTCCGGGCCGTGGACGTGATCGCCGCCGAGGACACGCGTCATTCGTTGCGCTTGTTGGGCCGGTACGAGATCCACAAACCGCTCGTGAGTTTTCACGAACACAACGAGGCGCGGCGCACCCAGGAACTGATCGGCCAGTTGCGCGAGGGTCGGCAGGTCGCGCTCATCACCGACGCCGGGCTGCCGTCGATCTCCGATCCCGGCGCGCGGCTGGTGCGGGCGTGCGTGGCGGAGGGGCTGCCGTACACGGTGATTCCCGGGCCGTCGGCAGTGTTGACGGCGGTCGTGGGATCGGGGTTGTCCGCCGAGGCGTTTCGCTATGGCGGTTTCTTACCGCCCAAGAGCGGCGGGCGCGAGCGGGAGATTGCGGCGGCGGTTGAGCGTCCCGAGACGAGCGTTTTCTTTGAATCGCCGCACCGTCTAGAGAGGACGCTCGCAGTCCTGGCGCGGCTGGCCCCCGACCGGCAGACGTGTGTGGCGCGGGAACTGACCAAGCAGTTCGAGGAGTTCCGCCGGGGGACGGCAGCGGAGTTGCTGGCGCACTACCAAGCGCATCCGCCCAAGGGTGAGATCACGCTGGTGATTGCAGGGACGGGTTGATGCCACCTGTGGGATAACAACGTCGGATAAGGCGCCGCGTTTCGCGGCGGCGGGCCGGAAGGTTTGACTTTGTCTGTCTTCGGATGGCTTTGCCTGTCCCCGCTTCGGCGCGGGTCAGGCAACCAGGACCGAGCCAACCACCCTCAGGCCGCCTCCAACTCTCCGAGGGCCACGTTAATCTTTTCAAGCTCGGCGAGCGTTTTGGTGGCCTTGGTAGCGTACCCCGGCAGGAATTTGCCCCATTTCTCGGCCACCGTTTCAATGCCTTGCATCTGGGGGGCAAGTTCGCCCCGCAGTCCGTTCGGCACGCCGGCCAGCGCCTTTCTGGCGGTGGATTGAATCCGTTCGTTGATCCGTTGGGCACGGTCGAGAGCCTCGGGAATGTAAACGCTGGCCTGTTCGTAGGTCTTCAGCGCGGGTGCCGACTGGGTGGCAGGATCGGCTTTCAAATCCTTGACGGTGCGGGTGTAGATCGCGCCTTCCTCGTCGATGATTTTGCCCCAGGTACGTCCGACCAACTGATCCAGCTGCACGTCGATGGCTTGCAGGGCCGTCAGGGATTTGCCGAGCGCCACGGACATGTTGTCAGCCGTCTTGGCGCCCTGGGCCGCCCGGGTGGCGGCGGTCTCCGCGTAGCCCTGACATTCGGCGACGGCTTCCCGAGCCCTGACCTTCATCGTGTCTTCGTTCGCGAACAGCGTGAGGATGGACTTGTTCAGAGCGGCATGCACCTGCACGTCGGCGGCGACGATGTTGTATTTATCGACGGAAAGGTTTCTGCCTTCGCTCTTCTTCGCGTTGATACCGGCAGCCATCGCCTCGAGCTTTTCGAGCAGGAGCTTCGCCAGGTTCGCGCTTTTCTGGGTGTCGGCGGCGGCTGTTTGCGCCTTGTCGAGTTCGTTTTTGTCGGCGGCGGCTTCGGCCATCACGAGACTGGTTTCCACCATCCTGGCCGCTTTGCCGATGCCATCGGCCGCGGTTTTCATTTTGCCGAGTTCACCGCTGTACCAGGTCTTGAAATCGTTGCGCGCCTTGCCGTAGTCAGTCTGCCCCTTCTGCGCGGTTTGCAGTTCCGTCTGGAGTTTGGCGATGGTGTCTTGGATGGGCTGGTTGGCCTTGGTGAGGAGTTCGAGCGTCTTCGTGCAGACATCGTACTCTTTTTCGGCTGCATCCATCTTGGCGTTCAACGGCTTCAGGTCAGCCTCCGCCTTCTTTTTCTGGGCCTCCAAGCCTGCCCGGTGCTCTTTCTTGGTGTTTTTGTCCTTTAGCGCCTTTTCGTTCGCGCCGATGACGCTCACTAGCTTGTCAATCGGAGCGCGCAGGTCGGAGATGATCTTCGCCTGGGATTTCTTCGCGTCGGTCCGTTGGGTGATGGTCGCATCGGTTTTGGCGAAGGTGGCCTGCTTGAGTTAGAGTTCCTTGTTGATGGCGGCGATGGCTCGGGGCATAAGGTGTCGCGGTGAGGAAGTGGAACGAGGAGGGGGAAAGGTGGTTGCCGAAGGATTTAGCCGAAGTAACTCCCGGCGGTCAAGTTACTTCGACGGAGCCTGGATCAAACGGCTCTTGCGACGTGGCGGAGAGGCGGATCTTCCCGAGCAAACGCGTTTCCAAGCGGAGCTTGGAAGTGTTTTGCCATGGTGCCCGCTCTTCGCCATCCACCCCCGGAGTGCGTCTGCGGCACGAGGAGGGGCGGCCATCGGAGAAGGCTCCACCCGGCCCCTCAAACCATGCCCAGCGTCGGGAACTTCCGGCCCAACACCGTCGCGCTCGGTACCTTCAGCCAGCGGTCCAACGCCGTCGCGTACACGCTGCGGAAATCCACGTTGTACTTCAAATCTCCCTGGTATAAATCGGTCAGACTCGGGTATTTGCCGTAGAGACCTGGCTTGACGCCGCCGCCGAAGATCATCATCGGGGCCGCCGCGCCGTGGTCCGTGCCGCCGCTGGCGTTCTGCGCCACGCGCCGCCCGAACTCGCTGAACGTCAGCACCATCACGCGGTCAAAATTACCCTGCGCCTTCAGGTCCGCGCAGAACGCGCCCAACGCGTCGCCGAGTTCCTTCATCAGCCGTTCGTACGTCGCGGCCTGGTTCTGATGCGTGTCGTAGCCGCCGTGCGAGACGTAGTAAACCCGCGTCGGCAGCCCGCCCGCGATCATCCGCGCGACGAGGCTCAGGCTGTCCGCTAACCGCGACGCCGGGTAGCTCGCGTCGGGACACGTCTTGCGCGCGATTTCGAGCACCTTGTCGCTGCTCAACTGCGCGTCGAGCGCCGTCCTTTCGAGGAAGTCGAGCGAACCGAGGTCCGACGCGTGTTCTGCGCCGCCCGCGCTGATTGCGCCGATGGAGCCGTCGCTGTTGGCGTTGTCGCTGCCGGCGGCCGCGTTCGCATCGTCAGCGTCCGGCGCGTTGATCTGCCGGTAATAAAATTCCGCCGCGCTCGTCGAGCCGTGGTGCGTGCCCTTGTCGATCCAGCGATACTGTTCCGGGTTGGCGAACGAAATCCCGGTCGGGCGCGGCGAGTTGAACGCCTGCGGCATCTGCCCGCCGATGGCCACGCCGACGGTCGGCGCGGCTCCCTGGCAGCACGAATCGAAGTAGCTGCCCAGCCAGCCATAAGGTCGATTGCGGTTGCTGTCGGAGGCCGTCTGCCAGATCTCCGTCGAGCGGAAATGCGACCGGTTCGGGTTGGGGTAGCCGACGCCCTGCACAACGGCCATGTGGCCCTCGTCGTAGAGCGACTTGAGCGAGGTCAGCGACGGGTGCAGGCCGCAGTAATCGTTCAGCTTCAGGGCACGGTCGGCCCGGATGCCGAGCGACGGGCGCGCGGCATGGTAGGCGTCGTCGGCCCAGGGCGGCAGCAGGTTGAGGCCGTCGTTGCCACCCGCCTGTTGCAGGACGACGAGGATGGGGCCGTCCTTGCCGGTGACGATCTGCGTCGCGCTGTCGGCAGCATGCGCGTTCATCGCCGTGAAGGTCTGGTCGATGAAGGCGGGCAGCGTCCAACTGGCCGCCGCGCCGAGCAGGCTCGTGCGCAGGAAACTGCGGCGGGTCTGGAGCGTGCCGGGTTCGTGGGACGCCTCGGTGTCGTGGTGGTCGTGGTCGCTCATGAGAAAAGAAAGATTTTAACGCAAAGACGCCAAGGATGGGAAAGATCGTAAAGGAAAGGAAAAGCGAGGAGAAGATTCGGGATCACTCAGCACAACTGATAACTCGGCGTGCTCATCATCAGGTGGATCAAACCCGCCACAATTTCGTCGTTAACGCGCGGCCCGGCGGCCTTGAGATAATCGGTGAACTTGCCCTCGTCCTTCGCCGTCGGCTGGCCCTGGAACAGGCGCATCGCCAGCGCGTGCACCAGCGCGGCGGGGTCCTTGCGCAACTCTTCCGGCGCGAGTTTTTGCAGATCGACCTGCCGGGGCACGGTCGCCACCACCGGCGCGGGCGGCGGCGTGTCCATCGGCTCGCCCTCGTCGGTCATCAACATGGAGTCCGCGTTGTCCGGTGGCGGGGGCAACGGCGCGGCCACAGGACGGCGCGGGCCTTTGGTTTGCAGCAACGCGCCAGCGAGATTGTAACGCGCCAGCAGCGTGCTCGTGCTGACCCACGCCTTGCCGCCGTCCCAGCCCTTGACGCTCGGCGGGTAAAACGGCACCTGGCCCATCTGCCGCAGCGCGCTCAAAAGCGGTCCACGCGGCGGCAACTCGATCTCCAACGTCTGCGCCGTGCCGACGAGCCACTGGATCGGGCTCTTGATTTGCGTGCGCACCGCCACCGCGCTGTAAAATTCCTGGCTGGTGAACATTCGGTGCAGGACCGGGCGCGTTTCGTACTTGCTGGTGCGCAGGGTGTCCGCCAGGGCTTCGACCAGCGGCGCGGGCGGGTTGTCGTAGGCGAAGAACGTCCACAACTTGCGCGCCAGAAAGCGCGCGCAGGCGGGCTGCGCGAAGATGGTGTCGATGGCTTGGTCGCCGTCGCGCACGTCCTGGCGGCCCAGGAAGGTCTTGGGCGTGTTATCGTGCGCGCGGAAGTCGAAGCGGAAACTGCCGTCGCGCCCGTCGATACGGTAGCCGGTGAACGCCTTCGCGCCCTCGGTCACATCTGTCTCGGTGTAGTTGCCCTCGCCCAACGTGAAAAGCTCCATCACCTCGCGCGCAAAGTTCTCGTTCGGATGCGCGACCTTGCTCTGGCGCAGGTCGAGCCAGTCGATCATGGCCGGGTCGCGCGACATGGCCTTGACGAGCACGCCGAAGTTGCCGCGCGCGTGCGCGCGGAACGTCTGGTTCTGCCCGAGGAGAAACTGTGCGTTCTTGACCTTCTGCGCGCTGGTGGCAAAATGACCGTGCCAGAAAAGGGTCATTTTCTCGGCGAGCGGATCGACCGATTCGCGCATCCGGTCGAGCCACCACCCGGCGAGGTCCAGGATGCGGTCCTGTTGAACCTTGCGCTGGCCCTGGACGATCTCGCGTTTGGAGCGTCGCATGGTCTCGTCGTCGGCCACGGGCACGTTGAGCAGGGCCTCGCGGACCCGGTCGCGCTCGGCTTGGCGGGCGGCGGGCTGCGCCCAATCGGGGATCGTGACAGGCGCGGGTGTGGCGGGGCCGTCTACGAGGTAGCGGACCGTTGCGGCCATGCCGGAGCGCACGAGGGAGTCCAAATGCGCGGGGGTGCCGCCGAACCCGGTGCGGTTGAGCAGGTGGGCTGCTTTGGTGGCGTCCCAATGGTCGGGGGAAAGCGGCGTGAGCATACTCTCCCTACAAGAACCGGGCCCGGCGGGAGGAGTTGCGCGGGAAGATACAGGATTCAAGCGCCAGAGCCGGAGCAGGCTCGAAGTTCAAACGCCCAACCTCAAAACGGCGCGCCAAAGACAGCAGCGTAACTTTTCAAACGAGCGCGTTGTGAAGTGCAACGTGGAGGTGAGAAAACGCGTCGGCGCACCAGCACCAACGCGGTAAACTCTCCGTTTGGACCAAAGTCCGCAACCGCCTTCAGACCCTGGTTCTCAAAACTCTGAACCTTAAAAAGTCTGTTCCGCCACGCTGCCGCCAGACTTCTCGGCCTCCGTCTCCTTGTGCGCGCCGTGTGGCTTCTCGGCGGGCGTTTTCTTGCCGGGCTGCGGGACGTGGTCCGCGCCGCTCGTCAGGTCTTCGCCGTGCTTGAGCTTCTCGTTGATAACTTTCTTATCGTGCTGAACGTTTCTCGGGTCGGACATAAATTTTTGGGGTTTAAAGGTTGCCTCCTTCTAGCGCATCTCACCGCCCCGTTGGCCGTGTCTACCCCGTCCGCAATCACTGGACTTCTGCGCCGCCCGCCCTTAAACTGCCACCCAGCAGGAGCAGAGCCTATGAGCGACGAAATCATCCTCCGCAAAATCCAGGCGCTCGGCGTGCCTGACCCGCTCCGCGCCTCGGCGGACACCGTTAAAACTGTCCTCTCGGCCTACTTCACCAAGAAGATTCTCGACGAGCCGACCTTCCGTGGCTACATGGGCACGCTCAACCCGTCGCTGATGATTCTGATGGAAGGACTCAAGGCGTTCTCGCTGGATCAATCCGGCCTGTCGCACAAGGTCCTCAACCACATCGACCTCGCCATCAGCGTCCTCAAGACCCGGCTCGACCGCCCTGACATCACGCCGCAGGAAGCCACGGAAATCCGCTTCGCCATCCTCGACCTCATCCGTGAGGCGCGCGAGGAGGCCAACCAGCAGCGCATCCTCACCGTTGGCTTGGCGGCCTTCGCCACCACCGCGCTCGTGGCAGTGGCGGGCGGCATTATGGCGGCGCTAGCGGACAAGCCGCGTGACAGCGGCGTCCGCGTGCCGCTGCTGCGGAATCGCTAGCGCGCCTTCCGGGCCGCCCCCGGCTCAGAATCCACCGGTCAGCAGCACGGTGCCCTGCGCGTCCGTGAGCGAGACTGATTTCATGGTTGAGAAATCGGTTCTATCGCTCTGCAACGGGTTGACGGTCACGGGTTTGCCGGAAGGGGTGGTCGTCCGCGTCGGCAGACCTTGCTCGATTACCAGACGCCGGTCGCTCGTGGTGACGTACTGACCCAGCGCCACACCGTCAACCGTGAGCGTTAAAGTGGCGTTGGCAGGCAGTTGCCGGGCCGAAAAGTGGAAGGTGCTCCGGGTGTCCTGACCGAGAGCTGTTTTGTACAGAGCCCGGGTAAACCCGGTGGCCTCGTTGGAAATACTGCCGCCGCTGAGGCTCACCGTGGTCCGCCGGACCTCACCCGTCCTCGCTTTGGGAGACGAGAACTTGCGGGTCAGGACGACGCGGCCCTGCGAATCGGTCACCTTCACCCGGGTGAAGTCCACCGGGTTAAAGCCGGTTGGCAGCAACCGCTTCGAGTTGCCCCCGAAAGCCGTGGAACTCCGGCTGTCGATTAGCGGACGACCCACCTGGTAGCCGGAGGCAGCCAGGTCCCTGGTGCTGGCGAACAGGGGGGTGGGCAGCGGTTGGCCAGAGCCGTGCGCGCGGAATCTGCCGATAACCACGCTAGCCCCGTCGGACGTGCGGACGGCGCTCAGCGTGTAAGTGTCGTTCAAGGGCAGCCCCGCCGTAGAAAAAAGGATCGTCGAGGAAGACTGCACCCCTCTGAAATGGTAGGTCTTCACCCGCACGGTGCCGCTGTAGGCCGGGCTGACCTGACCCGGCGCATCGTAGTAGGTCGGCGCGAGGTCGGTCGAATAACGGGTGATGAAGCTGGTGGGAATCGGCACGTCACCCCGGAGATCGATCAGGATTTGCGGGTCAACGTCCGCCGGACCCACGGTCTGGTACGGCAAGGTTGGGTCATCCAACGTCGGATCGTAGGTGGGCGGATGCAGCGCGAAGTTTACCTCGGGCCACACGTCGTCCAGCCACGGGTCGGGGTCCGGGTAATCCACGTCGAAATCCATCGCCAGATTGTACTCCAGGTTGTCGTCGACCAGCCCGGCAACGGCCAGAGCGCCGAAATCGCTGGCCAACGCGTCGAGGTCCGCCGCGCTGGGTGCTTCGCCTCCCGGCGGCAGGGCGGCGAGATCGGCCACGAGCGTCGCGTGCTGAGCGTCCGTGACGACCGAACCGGCGGGGATAGCCTCCAGGTCGAGGAAGAACTGGGTTACCAGCGGCGTCAGGGGCGCAAAGCCGTTGTTGAACAGCGCGGGATTGAGCGCACGGGCGGACGGCGCGGCCAAACCCAGCAGCGCGGCGCAGGCGAGCAAAACGGAGAACGGGGCAAGTTTCATGGCGAGTAGGACCGCCAGAGTGACTGAAAACTGCCGCGCTGACAAGGATTTACTCGTTCCGACGGAATCTGCGGTGCGTTTGCTCGTCTTCACCCGTGTTCCTAATTTTTCACCTGCAACCATCTCTCATCATCGCCATGCTCCTTCGCTCCCTCGCCGCCGCCGTCCTCGCCGCCTGCCTCGCTCTGCCCGCCGTCGCCCGCGACAACAAGCCCGTCACGCCCGGCAAATACGAGGATTGGAACGACCTCGACAAGGTCGAAATCGTCCAGACTTTCCGGCTCGCGGATTACCGCAGCGTCGCCGTCCTACCGCTGGAAACCAAGGGCGCGGAACTGCCCGACAAGAGCGACAACACCGCCCAGGCCGTCGCCCAGGTGGCCGGGGCCATCACGGCGACCTTCACCAAGGGCATCGCCGAAAACAGCCCCCGGGGCGTGAGCGTTGCCCAAGGCGCGGACAAGACGGCGTTCGCGGCGGGCGCGCTGGTCGTCAAGGCGCGTGTGGTCAAGATCGACCCCGGCTCGGAGGCCATGCGCAACATGCTCGGCATCGGCGGCAAGATCGCGGGCGCGGCCAAGGTGGTCCTCGCAGGCGACGTACTCGACGGCAAGACCAGGAAGGTGCTCTTCCGCTTCGAGCAACAGCGCAGCAGCGGCATGAACGGGCACAACGGCGGCGTGAGCGTCGGCGGATTTCACATCGGCGGCGACAACCCCTACGTGACGCTGCTCAACCGCAGCGCGGGCGAGATCGGCGAGGACGTGGGCAACGCGCTCAAGGCGTTCTGACCGGCGCGGAAAAAGTTAGACAAATCGTCGGCGGGCGGGCGTCTTGTTTTGCGAGACTCCTGCCTTTCCCGATGCCTAACCCGTCCCCGGAACTCGCCCGCATTTACGACGAGCACGCCGCGGCGCTCTACGCGTTTTTGCTGAGCTTCACGGGCCGGGAGGCCGACGCGCGCGACCTTCTCCAGGAGGTTTTCGTCCGGCTCGCGGCGCGTCCCGCTGCGTTCGCCCACGCCCGGAACGAGCGCGCTTTCCTGCTCCAGACCTGCTACCGTCTGGGCATCGACTGGACCCGCCGCCGTGAGGTCCGCGTCCGCCACGAAGATGATTTCGCCGCCGGAGATGGCTCGGCCCTGTTCGCTGCCGCGCCCGACCCGGACACGGGCACCTTTCGCACAGCCTTGGGCGACGCCTTGCTGACTCTACCTGCCGAACAGCGCGCCGTGGTCAGCCTCAAGCTCTGGCAAGGGTTGACGTTTCAGGAAATCGCCGATGCCCTCGGCGTAACGCTGCACACCGCCGCCAGCCGTTACCGCTATGCCCTAGACAAACTGCGCGAGCGGCTGCGTCCCATCTACGAGGAAATCCGATGACGACCCCTGACGATCCTGACGACTTTGCGGCCCACCTGCGTGCCTATCACCCCGCCCCGCTGCCCGCGCATTGGCGCGCGAACATCCTCGCCGCTGCCATTGCCCACGCGACGCCACCGCCAGCGACGCCACGTTGTCAGGCCGCCCTCCGCACGCTCGCCGATTTCCTCTGGCCGCATCCCTACGCCTATGCCGGTCTGCTGGCGGTCTGGCTGCTGGTCCTGACGTTGCAGCTGGCCACCCCTGCCCCGGCCCCCTCCGTTCCGGCGCAATCCTGGACGGCCAACGGCAGCAATGATTATCAATCCGCGTTGTCCCGCGACCTCCTCGCCATCAACGCGGTCCTTGCCGACGCCTCGCAGTCCAGGGAGGGTCGGCCGTGAAGATGCGCTGGTGGTGGAACCTAGGGCGGAAGGCGATCTTCGCGCTCGCGCTGCTGGCGACGTTGCTGGCCCTGTTCTACGCGGAGGAAAACTGGCGGGGTGCCCGCGCTTGGTCCGCTTGCCAGAGCGCGCTTGCCGCGCAAGGAGAAAGTCTGGACCGCGCCGTTTTTCTGGGGCCGCCGGTTCCCCCGGAACGCAACTTGGCTGCCGTGCCCGTTTTTGCCAATTGGGGTCCATACACGGTCGAACCGGGCACGGGGCGGCCTTTTTTTGCCCGGGAACCCCAGGCAGAGATTTTTCACGACATGCCGGGTGCGGGGAGCAAAATGCAGCGCGACTCTCCGGAAACCTCGCGGTTCGAGTTGGCCGCTTGGCAGCGGTACTACCGGGGCCGACATCCGGAGGCAACGCCGCTCGACCCCGCCGCCGAAGTTCTGCGGGCGCTGGAACCGTTCGACCCTTTCCTAGATGAACTCACCGCCGCCCGCGCGGCCGTGCCCACCGGCCAGTTCCGCCGGGAATACAGCTTGGCCCACCGCGACGGCAGCTACGCTAGCGTCAGCGCCGACCGGCGGGTGAATTTCACCCTGCTACTGCGAGCAACCGCACTGCTCGCGGCCAACCGCGCCCCCGAGGCCATGCGTGACCTCGAAACCGCCTGCTGGCTGCGCCGGGCGGCCTACGTCCAGCCGCCGTTGGTTTTGCCGCAGATGATGGGGGTTGCCCTGTTAATGCAAGATACCATCGTCATCAAAAACGTGTTGGAGTCCGGCCGCTTGACCGCCGACGAAATCACGCGTCTGCAACGGGAGTTGGAAGAGGTGGACCTGTTGGCCGATTACGCCCACGCTATGCGCGGGGAACGGGCGCAGATGCTCGCGATCCTGGCGGTGCAGCCGGAGCGAGGTGCCTTGCCTTCCCCCAACGAACCATGGAGCGAACGGTTGATCCGTCTGGCATTCTTCGCTGGTCCCCGAGGGTGGATTGACCAGAACAAGGTCACGATCTGCGGCTGGTATCAGGACGGCCCGCTGCGAACCTGCGACGCAGCCGCGCATCGGGTCTATCCCGAACGCATCGCCGCCGCTGGCCGGGCAGTGTTGTACCGCCATTTCTGGTCGCTGCCTCCCAAGTATCTCGCGGCCAGTTGGGTCTATCTCCTGAGCGCGCAGCACCTGATCGTGGCGGAAACCCAAGCGCAGACCGACGAACTGGTCATCACCTGCGCGCTCCTGCGCTACGCCCTCGCGCACGATGGCCATTACCCAGCCACCCTGGCCGAACTGCCGCCGCAGTTTCTCGCCCGCGTGCCGACCAGCGTCTTCGACGGAACGCCGCCGAGCTACGGGTTACGGGTAGACGGCGGCTACGAACTGACGATCCGGCGGCCCAAGGGTTGAGCTGCCGTCGCGGGCCAGACCCACGCCGGGAATCCCGCACATGCGGACGCACATCCCCGCGCGTATCTTCCTGATCCATGCCACACGCCAAACGCGCCCTCGTCACCGGCGGGGCGGGCCTCATCGGCTCGCACGTCACCGACCTTCTCCTCCGCGAAGGTTGGACCGTCCGGGTCCTCGACAACCTCGAACCCCAGACCCACCGCTTCGGCAAACCCGCGTGGGTCAACGAACGGGCCGAGTTCGTCCAGGGCGACCTGACCGACCGCGCCACGATCCGCCAGGCGATGCAGGGCATCGACGTGATCTTCCACCAGGGCGCTTACGGCGGCTACATGCCCGAGATCGCCAAGTACGTTTACGTCAACAGTTTCGGCACCGCGCAGATGCTCGAAGTCATCCGCGAGGACAACCTGCCCATCCAGAAGATCGTCGTGGCGAGCAGTCAGGCGGTTTACAGCGAGGGCGCGGCGACCTGCCCGGCGCACGGCCTCGTGTTTCCGGGTGTGCGGCCCGTCGAACAACTGCGCCAGGGCGACTGGTCCGTGCATTGCCCGCTCTGCGGCGCGGACACCGTGCCCGCCCCCACCCCGGAGGAAGCACCCGTCGGCGGCGAAACGGTTTACGGGCTGACCAAGGTCGATCAGGAAAAGCTGGTTCTACTCTGGGGCAAGCAGATCGGCATTCCCACCGTAGCGTTGCGCTACAGTTGTACCTACGGACCTCGCCAGAGCATCTTTAATCCGTACACGGGCGTCATCGCCATCTTTTGCACGCGGATTCTTAACGGCCTGCCGCCCGTGCTGTTCGAGGACGGCGAGCAGACGCGCGATTTCTCGTTCGTGGAGGACATCGCGCGCGCCAACTTGCTCGTCGCTGAATCAGACGCGCTGGACGGCCTACCGGTCAACGTGGGCAGCGGGCGGGGCGTGGCGGTGAGCGAGGTGGCCGAGCAGATCGGCGCGGCGCTCGGGAGCAGGGTCGCGCCGGAGGTCAACGGCGAGTTCCGCCCAGGCGAGATGCGCCACCTCACCAGCGGCACGGCGCGGGTCCGCGACGGCGTTGGCTATGTCCCGCAGACGGACCTCGCCACGGGCGTCGGGCGCTACCTGGACTGGATTCGCGCGCAGGGAGACGTGAAGGATTACTTCAGCGAGGCCGCCGACCTTTTGCGCAACAAGGGCATCGTCCACAAGGCAAAGCCCAGGTAGGGACGGCGGTCCCTCGCCGTCAAGGACTCACGAAGCCAGGGCGATTCACCGCTTTCAAAATCTGCGCAATCTGCGGCCAAGTCTGGCTGCCCGTTTCTGACGTTGAGCTTGCGCGAGCGTTGCCCGCTCGTCACGGCGGACAAACGACTCTTCAACGCCGTGCATTCCGTTTATCCAAACGTACAATTGCTCGGTCCGGAAGTTTGATGGGTTGCGCCCGTCGCATCCTCCCCGAAGCTAGGCGATGCCCAGCCCCGCCCACCTCGCCCGGCTGCAAGCGCCCGTCACCGACTACGCACGGCCTGACTTCACCACCATCGACGCGCGCCTCAATATCGGCGAGGCGCTGGAGCACATCCGCCATTCCGGCATCGCCGAGCGGATCATCTACTTCTATGTCACGGACGAGCACGGCAAGCTCGTCGGCGTCCTGCCCACGCGCCGGTTGCTGACCGCCCCCGCCGAACAGCCCGTCGCGCAGGTCATGGTCCGGCGCGTCGCCGCCATCCCGCAGACCGCCACCATGATGGAAGCCTGCGAATTGTTCGTGCTCTACAAGTTTCTGTCCTTCCCGGTGGTCGGCGCGGAGCGCAAAATCGTCGGCGTGGTGGACGTGAGCCTGCTCACCGAGGAGTTGTTGAACGACGAACCCGCCCCCCCGCCCGAGCCTGCGGCATCTGCGGCATCTGCGGCATCTGCGGCATCCGAACCAGCGTTTGCGCCAATTTCCGGCCCGAAAATCGCCGCCCCACCCGTGGCGCTTTCCCTACGGCCCAACGAGATCTTCGAGCTGCTGGGTTTCCACCTTGCGCAGGTGCGCGAGGGCACGTCGCCCTGGCGCGTGTTTCGCGTGCGTTTTCCGTGGCTGCTGGCGACGGTCGGCAGCGGGACGCTCTGCGCGCTGCTCTCGGGCGCGTTCGAGGCGACGCTAGCCCAGCAGGTTGTCATCGCGTTCTTCCTGACGATGGTCCTGGGACTCAACGAGAGCGTCAGCATCCAGGCCATGTCAGTGACGATCCAGGCGCTGCGCGGCGCGACGCTCTCCTGGCGGTGGTACTTCGCGGCCTTGCGCCGGGAGATGGCCTCGGCGCTGTTGCTGGCGGCAGGGTGCGCGCTCGCGGTGGCGGCGGTCGTGCTGCTGTGGCGGCGCGACCCGGTCGCGGCGGCGGTCATCGGTGGCAGCATCGGGCTTTCCCTGCTCACGGCCACCCTCTTCGGCCTGAGCGTACCGACGACGCTCCACGCGCTCAAGCTTGACCCCAAGATCGCCGCCGGACCATTGACGCTCGCGCTGGCTGACATCTTCGCGCTGGGCTTCTATTTCAGCATCGCGCGGGCGGCCCTGTAGGAACGGGAAATGCCAGGAGGGGACGGCGGTCCCTACTTGTCGCTACGCGGCTTCTCGCCCACTCGCCAAAAACGAAACGCGCCGAGCAGGAGAATCCTGCCCGACGCGCATTAAAAGCCTTTGCTAAACCGGCGCTCAGGCCGTCGCCGACCGGCGGCGGCGCACCTGCCAACCCGCCAACAACGCCACCGCGCCACAAGCCAACGCAGCGTTGGTGCCGGGTTCCGGAGCTGCGATCGGGGTCGCGGTGATGTCCATGCGGATATTAGCGGAGGTTCCGCCGAACTTCGTCTGCTCCGCGCCGGAGAAAACGCTGTCCAGGTTGGTGTCCGCCCAGACGAAGCCGGGGCTGGTGCCGACCGTCGGATCGCTGAGACTGAAGCGGGCGTTGGCCACCGCCCCGGTGGTGTAGGCCGTCTGATCCTCGGTGGTCAGTTGGGCCTGGATGGTGAACGTGTTGCTCGGCGCGGTGATGGGTGTGGCAAACGTCAGGGTGAAATTGTAACTGCCTGCAGCAGCCACCGACCCGGCGGCAAGGTCAAACCCCTGCACCGAGAAGTTGGTCGCGTTCGCCAGCGCGTTGGTGGCGGTCGGGCTCAGGTTCGCGCCCGTGTAGAACGAGAGGATCAGGTCAAAGCCGGTGTTAACGTCGGCGATATTGATCCCAAACGTCATGGCGCTGATCGAATACTTTTGGTTGGCACCACTGAGCGTCACCTGTTGGGCATAGTCGAAAACGGCCTGCGTGCTGGCGTTGGCACCCCGCGCACTGAATTGCACCGTTTGCGCGTGGCTGGTGCCGACGGACGCAGCGAGCAGCAATGCTGCTGCCGCCAGGTTTTTGGTGAGGCCGGATTTGGGAAAGAATGTGCTCATGAATCTGAAAATTGCTCCTACGAGGGTACTCCGCTCGGGGGCTGACTGCCTGCGTGTATAGCGGGGGCGCGCCATCCTGACAAGCGAAATTATCGGAAATTCGTGCGCGGCACGGGTTCCTCAGTGACCGGAGGCCGGATGGCTCGCCCGCTGGCGTGGCGGCCGACAAATCTTTGCCTTGCGCTTTGCACGGCTCACGGTCAAAAACCCTGCTGTGTCCGATGCTCTGCCGCCCAAA
This sequence comes from uncultured Chthoniobacterales bacterium, assembly GCA_964242205.1. Taxonomy (GTDB): domain Bacteria; phylum Verrucomicrobiota; class Verrucomicrobiia; order Chthoniobacterales; family SZAS-18; genus CAHJWO01. Next base: position 5,048 of record CAXTBX010000061.1, on the reverse strand, counting down.
GCCCGCGTCGCCGTCGTCATCCCCGCGCTCAACGAGGAGGAACCCATCGCCGAGGTCGTGCGCGAGTGCCTCGCCACGGGGATTCCGCGCGAAGTCATCGTCGTGGACAACGGCAGCACCGACCGCACCGCCGAGCGCGCCCGCGAGGCCGGGGCGCGCGTCGTCTCCCAGCCCATGCGCGGCTACGGGCGGGCCTGCGCGGCGGGCGTGGCGGCGATTGACCCGGCGTGCGACATCGCGCTCTTCCTCGACGGCGACGGCAGCGACATACCCGCGCTGATGGGCCAACTCGTCGCGCCCGTGGCCGACGGCACGCAGGATTTCGTCATTGGCTCGCGCACGCGCGGTGAGCGAGAGCCCGGCAGCATGAACGCCCAGCAGGTTTTCGCCGGGCACCTCGCCGGTTGGCTCATGCGGGCGCTCTACGGGGTCCGGTACACCGACATGTGCCCCTTCCGCGCGGTCCGCACGGACACGCTGGCCCGGCTGCACATGCGCGAGGAAACCTACGGCTGGAACCTGGAGATGCAGATGCGCGCGGCCAAGCTGGGCCTACGCATTCAGGAAATCCCCGTCGCCCACCGCTGCCGGACGGGCGGCGTGTCGAAGGTATCGGGCACGTTGCGCGGCACGTTGGTCGCCGGGTGGAAGATCGTGACGACGTTCGGGCGCATCGCGCGGCAGCGCGGCTGACTTCAGGCGCGCGCCCGGCGACGACGCCACGCCGCGCCCGCGCCCAGCGCCGCCACGCTTAACAGCGCAACCGACGACGGCTCGGGCACCGCCGTGCCGATGAGCTGGATGGCATCTTGCGAGGCGTTGGTCGAGGTGGTCCAGGCCGTGCCGTCCGCGCCCACGCGGTAGAAGTTCGCGCCCGCCGCGCCGAGTTGCCAGTCCCAACTCGGCAGCGCGTTGAGCACCGCGATGGCGTAATTCGTCCCGCCCGCAACCGTGAACGGCGCGGCAAGCGTGGCGGTGTAGAAATAAACCTCCACGCCCCGGACGCCGGTCAGGCCGGTGTCGGTGCGGGTAAAGCTGGAGGTGCTCCGGGTGGTGAGCGCCGTCGTGCCGGGAGGCGTGCCGCCCGCGTAGAGGCTGAAGACGAAGCTGTCGGTGTTCGGCGGCGCGTTATCGAAGTAATCGCCCCAGAAACTGATCTGCGTGATCGTCGAAGTGCCGGCGATAGAAAACGGCGTGCACTCCTGCTCAGAGCCGGTGGCGGCAGTCGATTGGAAAGAGTTCTTGGTGTAATCGGCGGGCGATGAATAGAGCACCGCCGCCCTCGCCGCACCCGCGCCGACCATTGCCAGCCAGACCGCTGCCAGCGTTGCCAACAGGCAACGATCTCCGAGTGTTTTGCGTGTCATCATTTTGTGAGTCCCTCGTCTGCCGAACAACCTATTTCCGACGGTGGTGGGTCGGATCGTGTTGAGCCCAAACGTGTTGTTCAAGGTCAAACCGTCAACGTCGCGGGGTCACGCCTCGCAAAACTTTTCTTACCCTGAGCGGAGCGACGCGTGCATGCGAAGGCATCTTTCAGCCACCGGCCACAACTCCCAACCCGCAGCTTTCCACCTTCGCAACCCGCGCCTTGCGCCTTCATCCTTCATCCTTCATCCTTCATCCTTTCCTCATGAACCTCGACGCTGAGTGGCTGGAACCCGACGGACGTGGCGGCTTTGCGTCCGGCACGGTTGGCGGCGCGCGTTCGCGGCGTTACCACGCGCTCCTGCTGCCCGCCCTGCGCCCGCCCGTCGCGCGGACCGTGCTCGTCAACGCGGTGGAAGCGTGGTTGGAGACGCCCGGAGGCCGGTTTCCCCTGTCCACCCAGCGTTACCTGGGCAGCGACGGCGGCGCGGAAGGCGTGCTCGCGCCACGCGGGCAGGATTTCCTCGTCGATTTCCGGCTCGACCCGTGGCCGCGCTGGACGTTCGCGTTGCCCGATGGCACGCGCGTCGAACACGAAATTTTCGTCCACCACGCCACCGGACTGACGGTGCTCGTCTGGCGGTTGGCTCACCCGCGCCCTCCCGTCACCGGCTACAAGCTGGAGATGCGCCCGCTGTTCTCGGGGCGCGACTACCATGCGCTTCACCACGAAAATCCCGGCTTCGCGTTCGAACCCGTTTCGCTGGAACCCAGCACGCACGGCGCACTCTGGCGGCCCTACGCGGGCGGTCCGGGCGTGCGCGTATGGAGCAGCGGCAAATATCGGCCCGAACCGGCGTGGTACCGCCAATTCCTCTACACGGAGGAGCGCGCCCGGGGCCTGGACTGCCTGGAGGACCTCGCCACGCCGGGCGTCTTCGCCTGCGACCTGACCGTGGAAGGCACGGGGGCGATGCTGCTCGGCCTGGGCGAGGAGCCGATGTCGGCGCGCATGACCACCCCGCCCCTGCCGCCCGGCGCGCACGCCGCGAAGCTCGCGTGGTCCCTGCGCGACGACGAACAACGCCGCCGCAGCGTCCCGCGCGCCCCGCTGCGCCGGGCGGGCGACTCCTACCTCGTGCGCGGCGGGCGCGGCGCGACGATCCTAGCCGGCTATCCGTGGTTCACGGACTGGGGCCGCGACACGTTCATTTCCCTGCGCGGGCTGTGCCTGGCGGCGGGGCGGTTCGAGGAGGCGCGCGACATTTTGTTCCCTTGGGCGGGCGCGGTTTCGGACGGGATGTTGCCCAACCGTTTTCCCGACGGCGGCGAATCGCCCGAGTACAATTCCGTGGATGCCGCGCTGTGGTTCGTCGTGGCGGCGCACGATTACCTCAACCTCGCACCGAAACCGGACGAGGCCGCCGGGCTGGAACGTTGGACGCGCGAACAAAACGCGCTTCTGCAAACGTGCGACGCGATCCTGGCCGGTTACGCCGCCGGGACGCGCCACGGCGTCCGCGCCGACGAGGCGGACGGCCTCTTGTTCGCCGGGGAACCGGGCGACACGACGGCACTGACCTGGATGGACGCGCGTGTGGACGGCCGGCCCGTGACAGCGCGCGTCGGCAAGCCGGTAGAGATCCAGGCGCTCTGGCTCAACGCGTTATTTCTGATGGCCGCCAACTCACCGCGCTGGCGGGTGCTCTACGAGAAGGGGCACGCGTCATTCGCGGCGAAATTCTGGCACGAGGAACGCGGCTGTCTCTACGACGTGATCGACCGCGACGGCCAGCCCGGCCAGCGCGACGGCAGCCTGCGGCCCAACCAGGTTTTCGCGGTGGGCGGGTTGCCGCTCGTTCTGCTGCCGCCTGCGCAGGCGCGGCGGTTGGTGGCCACGGTGGAAGCGAATTTGCTGACGCCCACGGGCCTGCGCACGCTCGCGCCGAGTGATGCCGGTTACCGGGCGCGCTACGAGGGCGGCCCCGCGCAACGCGACGCCGCGTATCACCAGGGGACGGCGTGGCCGTGGCTGCTCGGGCCGTTTGTGGAGGCGGTCGTGCGCGTGAACGGCGACACGAAGGCGGCCCGCACTGCCGCGCGCGTGAAATACGTGGAGCCGTTGCTGGCCTCGCTGCCGACCAATCCTGGATTGAACCACCTACCGGAAATCACCGACGCTGAGCATCCCTACGCGTCGAGGGGCTGCCCGTTCCAGGCGTGGTCGATGGGGGAGTTGACGCGGCTGGCGCTGGGGGTGGTGGGGTGAAACCAAGTCATACTGATTATTTGGACAGAAATTCGTAGCAGGATATAGTCACGGTTTGCGCCTGCCGCTCGTCATGCTCACTTCGCTCGAAATCCATAACTACCGAGGTTTCCGTCGGTTTCGGCTGGATGACCTTCGCAAGGTAAATCTCTTGGTTGGAGAAAACAATGCTGGGAAGACTTCGATTCTTGAAGCGATCAACATCCTTGCCTACGGCACCTCACCCCTAAGTTTGTGGCAAGTGATGACGAGGCGCAACGAGTGACTGCCTCACCAAGAGGATGGTCGCAAGGAAGTCGAGATGGACGTTGCTCATTTTTTTCATGGCCACACCATCGCAACCGGCTCCACCTTTAGTCTTCTCGGCGAGTCCGTCGGGGAGTTCGGTCTGGCTGCAACCATTGTGGAGCATCAACTCGATCCAAGCGGCTTATACTATGGCGATGGTGACGTAATGGAATTAGACGAGGATTCGTTGCGTCCACCATTTGCCCTGCAACTGCGAGGGATTCACAATAACACTCTGATGACCGCGCCTCTGAGCCCTAGGGGAGGCCTGTCAATGGCCGCGATCCGCCGCTCGGCGGAAAGCGCCACTAATGCGCAGCCAGTTTCCACGGTTTTTGTGCCGACGACTGGCCTCGTCGGACCATATTTGAAGCACATGTGGGAACAGGCAGTTTTGGCAGGCACCGAGGAAGATGTCAGCGAAAGTTTACTCATCATCGAGCCTGCCTTGAAGGATGTGTGGTATGTCTCCGGGGTGGCAGGATTTTTTGCAGGACTGCAAGGCGTGACTCCACGAGTGCCGCTAGGAAGTTTGGGGGACGGAATGACACGGCTTTTTGCGTTGGCTTTGGCCGTCAGGTCGCCCCGTGGCGGCTATCTGTTGGTTGATGAAATTGATACAGGTTTGCACCATACCGCATTACCGGATATGTGGAATCTCATTATTGAGGCTGCCAGCCGTTTGAACGTGCAAGTAATCGCCACCACCCACAGCGACGATTGCATCCGCAGCCTCGCTTCGCTTTGTGACGCCAAACCAGAACTTGCAGGCGGAGTGGCGCTGCATCGCATTGAAAAAGGGTTTGAGCGTTCCACCGTATTTACCGCCGATGAATTGGCCATCGGAACCCGTCAGCAAATAGATTTTCGATGACCGAGCTTGAACGCTCCAAGCTCGTTTCATCGGGCAATCGCTTGTTGGTCGAAGGACCAGATGATCTTCATGCCATTGTCAACTTGCTGATCCAACATGGGATCAACTACAACGCACCATCAGGTGGCGAACCTTACGTTCATCCCTGTGGTGGATGGACCCAAGTGCTCGAAACCATGCCCGCAGCGATCAAAATCCGGTGGTGTTTACCCCGATGTTGAACCACGGCTAAAGCAGCGCGATGTTCTC
>CAXTBX010000060.1:0-30187 GCA_964242205.1 uncultured Chthoniobacterales bacterium | reverse complement strand
GCCGAAGAGCTTGAAGTAGTTCAGATACATCTGGTTGACGGCGTTGAACTCGCTCTCGAACTGCGCTTCGGAGCAGTAGATGTGGGCGTCGTTCATCTGCATGGCGCGCACGCGCATGAGGCCCTGGAGTTCGCCGGATTGCTCGTAGCGGTAGCAGGTGCCGTATTCGGCGAGGCGCAGGGGTAGATCACGGTAACTGCGCGGCACCGCTCCGAAGAGCTTGTGGTGGTGCGGGCAGTTCATTGCCTTGAGGTAGTAGATGTCTGCTTTAGGCAGTGCATCTATCATACCTCTGACTTTTCTGTGTCTGCCAAGAGCGGCATCTAATTCCGGCGGCATTGGTCGTAGCGTGCCCGCTTCTGCCAAAAGCTGCTCTGCGGCGGCAGCTAAATTTTCCTCATCAAAGCCTTCAGTCTCTGAAAGACTTCTTGCTGTTTCCTGAACTGCACGCCAACGATCATCGAACGTCTCTGTCAGTTCGTGACGTACTTGAGCATGTTCGTCTAGGACCATCGGCGGAAACATGCTGTCGGCGTAGTAAGGCAAGTGCCCGCTCGTCAGGTACATGTTCTCGCGTGCCAAATGCGGCGTCCGCACGCGCTCGTAACCGGCGGCGAACTCCGTTTCCTTGGCCAGCTTTTCCAGTTCCTCGATGATCGCCGTGCCGCGCGGCAGCCAGAGCGGCAAGCCGGGGCCGACATCTTCGTCAAATGTGAACAGCTCCAACTCCTTGCCCAACTTGCGGTGGTCGCGCTTCCTCGCCTCCTCCAGCATGGTGAAGTATTCGTCCAACTGGGTGCGGTTCTTGAACGCCGTGCCGTAGATGCGCTGAAGCTGCGGGTTCTTCTCGTCGTTCTTGTAATAGGTGCTGCTGACGTGCGTGAGCTTGAAAGCCCCGACGTTACCCGTTCGCCCGACGTGCGGCCCGGCGCAGAGGTCCGTGAAATCGCCGTTCTTGTAGAGCGTGATTTTCTCGCCCTCGGAAATGCGCTGGACGATGTCGAGCTTGAACTTGCTCGGGCTGCCGGGGCGCTCGCCCAGGCTCGCCAGCGCGCCGTTCTCGGCCAACGCCAGCGCCTCGCCGCGCGAGACCTCGACCCGCTGGAACGGGTTGTTTGCCTTGGTTTCCTTCTTCATCTCGGCCTCGATGCGCTCGAAGTCGGCGGGCGAGATGCGGTGCGGCAGATCCACATCATAGTAGAACCCATTCTCCACGGGCGGACCGGCGGCGAACTGCGCCTCGGGCCAGATACGGAGAATCGCCGTCGCCAAGATGTGCGCCGCGCTGTGCCGGATGCGTTCGAGGTCCGTCATCGGCTTGCCTTCGGGGGTAGTCGTCGCCGGACCCCGGGCGGCGGCTGGATCTTCGGCGGCAACTTTCTCGTCGGCGTGGTTGGACATAATGCGATGCGGTTAAAAAGGGCGGTCAGCATACGGCGCACGGGGCAACGTTGCCAGTCCGAAAGACGGGACTTCGACGCGGAGGCGCGAAGTGGGAAAAAGAGGGGGAAGTAATGCTTCGCGGAACCCGTGCGTTCCCAAAGGCAACTCAGAAGCAGGGGGCCGGACAAAATTATTCGGGGAGGTCGAAGAGTCGTTCGAGTGTTCGCACGGACTCCGGACGGGTGGCAGCCATGATGAGCGCGGTTCTGCCGCTCCCGTCACGTCGTTCCTGGTGATCGAGGCCGCCCCGTTTCTCCGTCCTGAAAACCATCTCAGCGACGCTATAACTCTCCCAATCGACGGGACGCGCCACCACGCCGGGTGACAAGGCATCTTCGACGGCTTGAATCTGCTTACTGTCCGTGGTGCAAACGATCAGAAGCGTGCGCACACCCGCCGGCGAATTCACGGCTCGAAACGCCAGGCCATCGGCAGCATCCCGCGCTTCCTGGCGCAACGTCTCCAGGAAGACGTCGCCCCACTTGGCCCAGAGGATCGGTGCGATATCAGACAGCGTCGATAAGCCCAGATGCATACGGTTTCCTCAATTTACCGCCCAGGAAGTAGAGGTGAGCTGGATTTAGCCGAGCGCTTCCGCCGCCAGATGCTTCTCTTCTGGCGCAGCAGACTCGGCCTTGGGCCTTTGCAACCGCGTCGCCAGTCCGATGCACCCCACCGCCAGCCCGGCGGCGATCCAGCCGTTGAGCGCATAGTTGCGCAACGGCTGGTGCGCCTGGTCCACAATCAGCCATCCACCCAACGCCGTCCCGATGCCCGAGAACGCCGACTGCACGCAGGCGTTGATGCTCATGAACCCGCCCCGGTGCCGGGCGTCCACGCTGCCGGTGATCATCGCAATCGCCGGGACGAACCGCCCCGACATTGTCACCATGAAGATCGTCACCGACCCGATGGCCACCCACAACGGCCCGGGCGGCAGGTGCGTCAGCCATAAGACTGCGCCCATCGACAGCAGCGCCATGATCCAGAACAGGCGCATACGCCCGTACATGTCCGCCAACCGCCCGATCAGGTTCATCGAAAACAGCGTACATGCCCCCGCGACGAGAAAATTGTACTTTAGCTCCGTCTCCTTCAGCCCGACGTTGCGCACCATGTACTCGCTGATGAACGGCACGACGAGGAACCCGGCGGTCGTCAGCGCGGCCATCAAAGCAAACGCCCGCAGGTGCCGCCCGTTGGCCACGACGGCCCACATCCGCGCCCCGGCGGACTCCGTGCGGTTGACGTTGCGCAGGTGGCTGTCCGAACGCGGCAGCACCCACAGCGCGAACGGCAGAATCGCTGCGCAGACTAGTCCGAGGATCAAAAACGGCCAGTGCCAGCCATGCTCGGCCATCCACAACCCGGCGGGTACGCCCAACGCGGACGCCAGCGCGAACGCCGACATAACCGTGCCCATCGCCGTGGCGCGGCGCACCTCGGGAATCGCGTCGCCCACGATGGCTAGCACTACCCCGCCGCACACGCCGCCGAACACCCCGGTGAAGAACCGGGCGGTCAGCATCGCGTAGTAGCCCGGCGCGAGGGCGCAACAGAACGTCCCCGCCGTGAACCCGGTGAACAGGACCAGCAGCGACTTTTTGCGGTCGAAACGGTCCAGAAAAAATGCCGCCGCGAAAGCCGATAACCCTGCGCCGAACGCGTAGGCGGCGACCGTGTAACTGAATTGCTCGGTGTTGATGCCGAAAACGCGCATCAACTGCGGCCCCAGCGGGGCGATAATAATGAAATCCGCCGTTACATTGAACTGCATCAGCGTCAGGACGGACAGGAGCGCCCACTCCTTGGCGTTCAGCCGCGTTTCGGCGGCGGGCGCGCGCTGACGGACGGGCAGGCTCTCGGTGGGAGTGAGGGGGGCGGGCGGGTGGGCGGCGGTGGCGTTGGGGGACGACTCGGCGGCGGTCGGTGGATGGGACATCAAGTTAAATCTCGAAACTCAGGGCACCCGGCGCGGGCACCTGACGCAAAACGTCCTCCAAGGTACGCCGATCCAGCAAAGTTTCCATCCGCGATTGCACCTCAGTCATCAGCACGCGCAACGGGCACGTCCGTTCGTCCGGGCAGCTGCATCGCTCGCGCCGGGCCTGGGGCGACGCGCACGGCAGCGGGGTGAACGGCCCGTCGAGCGCGCGAATCACCTCACCCACGCTGATTTCCGCCGCCGGGCGCGTCATGCGATAGCCGCCGCCGACGCCGCGCTTGCTGGCCAACAATCCAGCGTTGCGCAGGCTCAGGAGAATCTGCTCCAGAAATTTGATCGGGATATTTTCCTGCCGCGAAAGCTGTTCGATCCGCCAGGAACCGTTCGCCTGCCCGGGCACGGACGGTCCCCGGGCAATGGCAAAGAGCGCGCGCAGGGCGTACTCGGTTTTCTTGGACAAACGCATCGGGTGAAACTCGGAAGTGGGAAGTCGGAATGTGGAAGTCAAGCAAGCACGGAACTGATTATTTCCGCGTTCCGACTTCCCACTTCCGAGTTTCCTAAATAGCCCCTTGCGGCGGTAGGACGCAACGGGTATGTTTCCGCTCCCGCTAGGGGTAACACTTTACGGGGGCGTACTGGTTTCGACTGGAGGTCGGATACCTGGACGGCATGCCGAGGATGATTCGTTGGCCTCGTTAAAATCCGGATCAACCAAATAAACGCGAATCGTCAAGATCTCGCCCTCGCGGCTTAATTGCTCGTGAGCGTACTCGGTTCGACGCCCGCTAGGGCCGGGTACGATGACAGTGGGCTAGCTTTCCGGCGGAGTGGCCGCGCCAGGAGCGAAACAATTTCGTGGTTGCTCGCAGACGCGCAATGGCGGCGGTGACTTTCGCGTTCTGTTAAAACCCACCACCGCACAAGCATGTAGATGTTCAGATTGACAGCCTTCAGGACAGGGGTTCGACTCCCCTCGCCTCCACTCTATCGCTCAGGTTTCGGCACCGATGGTGCCGAGCAGCACGGTGCCGAACTTAGTGTGCAGTTTGCGGATCACCATGCCGTTCCACCAGTAGACGAAACGGGCCACCGGATTGCGATGCCGGCGCTTGGCCGGGGTTGATGCCATCTGAGCCGAAGGCTTCCTTGCCGGGCGATAATACTCGCGGAGCGGACGGACCACGACCGCATCCTTGGGATCGACGAGGATCTTCCGCCGGTGATACCGATGGTTCTCGGCCACGGGGGCAGGCGGCGGGTGCACCGCCGCGTTCAGCGATTCGCGCGTCAGGCCGTCGTCCGCAAACTCCGGTACGGGCTGCTGCGCGGACGCCGTGCGCACCCACGCCGTGGCGAGAACAAAGATGGCAGCCGCGAGTCGGGTCAACGATGGAATGGCCATGTCCCTTGAATCGAACGACCTGCGGCAAAAGGCCGGGTCGGGGAACCAAGTGCAAAAAAGAAACGCCGCCCCTCGCGGAGCGGCGCTCTTTGTTCCCCTTTAACCCCCAAAATCAACTCAAGCCGTCGCCACGGTCGCCACGGTTTGCAAGATGCGGCTGGCGATCTTGTACGGGTCGCCCTGCGAATTCGGACGACGATCCTCCAGATACCCCTTGTACCCGTTGTTGACGAACGCGTGCGGGATGCGGATGGACGCCCCGCGGTTCGCCACGCCGTAGTTAAACTTGTCGATGCTTTGTGTCTCGTGCAGGCCTGTCAGGCGCAAATGGTTGTCCGGGCCATAGACGGCGATGTGCTCGTTTTTGTATTTGTCGAACGCGCCCATCAACTTCTCGAAATACTCCTTGCCGCCACTTTCGCGCATGTAATCGGTCGAGAAATTGCAGTGCATGCCCGAGCCGTTCCAGTCGCCCCGGATCGGCTTGCAATGCCACTCCACGTCCACGTCATACTTTTCGCACAGACGCGCGAGGATGTAGCGAGCCACCCACATCTGGTCGGCGGCAGATTTTGATCCCTTGCCGAAGATCTGGAATTCCCACTGCCCCTTGGCCACCTCGGCGTTGATTCCCTCGTGGTTGATGCCCGCGTCGAGACACAGGTCGAGATGTTCCTCGACTATCTGCCGCGCGATGTCGCCGACCTGATTGTAGCCGACGCCCGTGTAGTACGGTCCCTGCGGCCCCGGGTAGCCTTCCTCCGGGAAGCCGAGCGGACGCTTGTTGTGCATCAGGAAATACTCTTGCTCGAAACCGAACCACGCGCCCGGGTCGTCCAGGATGGTCGCGCGGCTGTTGCTCGGGTGCGGCGAGCCGTCGGGCAGCAGCACTTCGCACATCACCAGCGCGCCGTTCTTGCGCGTAGTGTCCGGGAACACGGCCACGGGCTTGAGCAGGCAATCGCTGCTGCCGCCCTCGGCCTGCTGGGTCGAACTGCCGTCGAAATTCCACATGGGCAACTGCTCCAGCGTCGGGAAGCTGTCGAAGTCCTTGATGGTGGTCTTACTGCGGAGATTTGGGACGGGTTCGTAGCCGTCGAGCCAGATGTATTCCAGTTTATACTTCGCCATTTTGTCGATGTTGAGTGTCGTTTTTTGATCGAATTGCGCAGAATTGACCGCCGGTTGCGGTAGTCTTTTCCGTGACACTCCTAGGAGGGGAGGTCATGCGCCGCGTCTTTTAGCACGGCGGGTGCCAAGCAGCCAAGGAACCAAAAACTCAAGAATCCTAGGATCGATTGGTCGGCGTTCGATAGGTTAGTTGTGGACGTTTTGAACCTTGATCCTTGAACCTTCCTTATATTCTTGGTTCCTTGGTTCCCTGGTTTCTTCGCATGAACCAAATAAAAGACACCCTCCGCGCCACCGTGCGGCTGACTTACGACGGACGCGTCTTCAAGACCTTTCGCGGTCCGCACGCGCAGGAGCGTTTTGACACCGAGGTCCGCGTCCTGCGTCATCTTGAAGCGCGGGGCTGCGACTTCGTCCCCCGCCTGCTCGAAGCCGACCCCGCCACCCTGCGCATCGTCACCACCAACTGCGGCAACCGCGTCGAACACCTCGACGCCGAGCGCACCCGCGAGATTTTCGAGTCGCTCTACGCCCACGGCGTGCGCCACGACGACGCCGAGACCCGTAATATCACCTACAACTCGCGCACCGGCCGCTTTTGCGTGATCGACTTCGAGCTCGCTCGAATACTCGCGGCCCCCCGCCCGCCCCAGCCCCAACCCGCCGATGCAGCCCCCGCCGCCTGACCACCGCCCGCCCGCCGCACCGCACCGCCTGCGCTGGCACGGCCACACCGACCGGGGCCGCGTCCGGCACAACAACGAGGATGCTTTCCTTTGCCTGCAATTCGATGCGCAGGAGGTCCGCTACCTCGGCAAATTCGGCGAGGCTTCGGGCGCGGGAAACGACCACGTTTTCGCGGTCAGCGACGGCATGGGCGGTGCGATGGCGGGCGAGTTCGCCAGCCGGATCACGGTCGAAAAAGTGACGCGGCTCATGCCGAAAGTGTTCAAGCAGTCGGCGGTCGGCCTCGGCACCGGCTACGTCGATGTGTTAGAGGAACTTTTCGGCCAGATCCACCGCGCGCTGACGTTCGTCGGCTATTCCTACGAGGAAACCGCCGGGATGGGAGCGACGTTGAGCCTCTGTTGGTTCACGTCGGGCTGGATGTACTTCGGGCACATCGGCGACAGCCGCGTCTACTATCTGCCCGCGCGCGAGGGCGGCATCCGCCAGATCACGCACGACGACACCTACGTCGGCTGGCTCTACCGCCAAGGCAAACTCAACGAACGCGAGGCGCGCACGCATCCCCGACGCAACGTGCTGCAAAAGGCGCTCGGGGCGGGCAACCAGTTTGTCGACCCGCACGTCGGCGCGGTGGCTTGCGAGCCGGGCGACCGTTTTTTGCTCTGCACGGACGGGCTGGTGGACGGCCTCTTCGACGCGCAACTGCTGGAGTTCGCCACGCCGGAGGAAATGGGTGGCGAGACGCGCAACGCGGCGCATCGCCTAGTCGCCGAGGCGGTGGATCGTTCCGGGCGGGACAACACCACGGCTTTGCTGGTGGAGATTCTGCCGGTCTAAACCACCCTCTGGCTTCCGCCTTCACTTTGTCTTCTGCCTTTTGACTGCTGACTTCGCCTTGCCCGCCCTCTGCGGCTTCGCCTTCCTGGCCGGGTTCATCGACTCGGTGGTGGGCGGCGGCGGGTTGATCCAGTTGCCCGCAATGCTGTTAATTTTACCTTCCGGCGTCCCATTTCCGACGGTTTCGGGCACGAACAAATCCGTCAGCTTTACGGGCACGATCTCGGCGGCGTCCAGCTACGCGCGGCACGTCCAGATCGAATGGCGTGTGGCCCTGCCCGGCGCGGTAATGGGCTTCGTGTTTTCCGCCTTGGGCTCGGCCACGGTCAGCCACCTGAACCCGGCGCTCCTCCGGCCACTGGTGCTAGGGATGCTCATCATCGTGGCAATTTACAGCTTCGCACGCAAGGATTTCGGTTCGCTGCACGCACCTAGGCTCAACCACCGGCAACAATTCTGGCTGGGCGCTTTGACCGGAGCCGTCTTGGGCTTTTACGACGGCTTTTTCGGACCCGGGACCGGGAGTTTTCTGATCTTCATCTTCATCGGGGTGTTCGGTTTCGATTTTCTGTCCTCGTCCGCAGCGGCGAAGGTCATCAACTCGGCCACCAACCTCGCGTCGGTGCTCTATTTCGGCTGGACGGGACATATTCTGTATCATTTGGCCGTGCCGATGGCCGTGTGCAACGTGTTGGGTTCGTACACCGGCACGCGGATGGCGATCCTGCGCGGCAGCCGGTTCGTGCGCGGCCTTTTTCTCGTCGTGGTCACCGCCATCATCTGCCGGTTGGCCTACGACGTGTTTCGCGCCAAGTAAAGCCACCCGGCGCGCCGACAATCCCCTTGCACCGCCCCGCGCCCCGGCCCAACTTCCCGGATGCGTCCCCTTCTCTGTTGCCTGTTTGCCATGCTCGCCACCACCCTCCACGGCCAGGAAGCCCGTTGGATTTCGCTCGACGGCCAGCCGGTTTCCGCGCCGAAAACATATTACAACGCAGACTGGGAGTCCGAGGTCGTCACGCCCGGCGGGCAGCCCTGCCTGCAACTGCTGCCCGCCGCCAAGCGTCCCGCGCGCGGCACGGTCATCATCGCGCCGGGCGGCGGCTACGAAAACCTTTCCATCACCAAGGAAGGCAGCAACCTCGCCGCGCCGCTCAACGAGGCGGGCTGGGACGCCGCCGTGCTGATCTATACGCTGGGCAAGAAAGAGGATAAGGACCACGTCAAACAGCAGGCGCTCACGGAAGCACAGCAGGCGCTGGCGCTCGTGCGGACGCGCGGCGGCGAACTGGGCCTGTCCACGGCGCAGGTTGGCGCGATGGGTTTCTCGGCGGGCGGACACCTCGCGCTGCGCCTCGCCCACGAGACGGCCCAGGGCGCGCCGCCGGACTTCCTGGCGCTCCTGTACCCGGCCTACTTGGAAAAAGACGGCGAACTGCTCCCCGACGTTGTGCCGCCCAACGTGCCGATTCTCCTGTATGTAGGAGATCAGGATCACCTTATCGGCGAGGCAAAAATCCTGGATGCCTACTGCCGGGAGCAAGGCATCCGGTGCGATTACGGCGTCGCGCCCGGGGTTGGTCACGGCTTTGGTCTGACGAAGAACCCGCCGGAAGGCGCGAAGGATTGGCCGACGAAACTCACCGGCTTCCTCGCTTCGCTTCCCGCGCCAGAGGCCGCCAAGCCCTGAAATCAAGCCGCTTGCCGACGCAAGAACTCCGCCGCCAACCGCAATGCCTTGCCCCGGTGGCTCAACCGGTTTTTCACTTCGCCCGGTAACTCGGCGAACGTGTCCTGATACCCTTCCGGCACGAACAGCGGATCGTACCCGAAACCGCCCTCCCCCCGGGGCGCCGGGATGACCAGCCCTTCTACAGTCCCGTCAAACTGTCCGGCCACCTCCCCGCCCCGCGCCACGGCGATACAGCAGCGGAAACGCGCCGTAGGTAATTGGCCGGGTGAGGCTTGCAACGCCCCGCGCAACTCGCGTACTAGCTTTTGCCGGTTCGCCTCGTCATCGGCCCCGGGACCGGCGTAGCGTGCGGAGTACACCCCCGGCGCGCCGCCCAGCGCATCGACCTCCAGTCCGGAGTCGTCCGCAACCACCCAGCCGTCTGGGAAGTGCCGCGAGCCCGCCACGGCCTTGAGCATCGCGTTCTCCGCGAAGGTTTTGCCGGTTTCTTCGACTTCCGGTAATTCGGCGTGGGCCAGCAGGTCCTCCACTGTCCAGCCGTCGCCGAGGATGGCGCGGACCTCGCCGGTTTTGTGGGCGTTGCGGGTGGCAAGGAGGAGAGGCCGTTTCAAGCCAATAAATTCGGAGAAAATGCGCAAAAATGCAAAAAAGATAACGCAGATAACGCAGGCGTCGCAGGTAACGCGGATAGATGAGACAACCGTTGCGGCGAGTGTTTATTTGTCCCGACATTCCGTGATCCCCGTGCTATAAAGCCTGCCCCGTCCTTGAATCCCGATTCCGTCCGCGCCGTTCACCGGCGCTACTATTTTGTCGATATGAACGAAAAGCGAAAGCCCTACCCCTTCGACCGCATCGAGCCGAAATGGCAGGCGCTCTGGGCGGAACGCCAGACCTTCCGCACGCCCAACCCCGGCGACGCCGACTTTGATCCCGCTAAGCCGAAGTTCTACGTGCTGGACATGTTCCCCTACCCCAGCGGGTCGGGCCTGCACGTCGGACACCCCGAGGGTTACACCGCGACGGACATCATCGCGCGGTTCCGCCGGATGCGCGGCTACAACGTCTTGCACCCGATGGGCTGGGACGCCTTCGGCCTGCCCGCCGAACAGCACGCCATCAAGACCGGCGAGCACCCGCGCCACAACACGGCGCAAAACATCGTCAACTTCAAGCGCCAGCTCAACAGCATCGGCTTTAACTACGACTGGAACCGTGAGGTCAACACGACCGATCCCGGCTACTTCAAATGGACGCAGTGGATCTTCCGGCTGCTGTACGAATCATGGTTCAACCCGGCGACGAAGCGGGCGGAACCCATTTCGACTTATACCGGATCGAACCCGGACGGCGTGCGCTTGGCGTTCGTCTCCGAAGCGCCGGTGAACTGGTGTCCCGGGCTGGGCACGGTGCTGGCCAACGAGGAAGTCGTGGACGGCAAAAGCGAGGTCGGCGGTTTCCCGGTGGAGCGCCGCCCGATGCGCCAGTGGATGCTACGAATCACGGCCTACGCCGAACGGTTGATTGATGAGTTGGCAGGGTTGGACTGGCCGACCGGCATCAAGCTGCTGCAAACGAATTGGATCGGTCGCAGCGAGGGTGCGCACGTCCATTTCGTGCTGGAGAACTTCGAGAACACGGCGACCACGCTGGTCGCCCGTGCGTTGGACACGGACAAGGCTGACCATCCCGAGCAGGACGCCGTGCCGGAAGGGCATCGCGTGCATCGGACGGCGCAGTTGACGGTATTCACGACGCGGCCTGACACCTTGTTCGGCGCGACGTACATGGTGTTGTCGCCCGAGCATCCGCTGGTGGACGTTTTCGCCGACGACGAGCACAAGGAAGCCATCGCCAAATACCGCGCGGAAATCGGCGGCAAGTCCGACCTGGAACGCACCGAATTGTCCAAGGAAAAGACGGGCGTTTTCACGGGTGCCTACGCGGTCAATCCCGTCAACGGTAAACGCATCCCGGTCTGGATCGCGGATTACGTGCTGATGGGTTACGGGACGGGGGCCATCATGGCCGTCCCGGCGCACGACGAGCGCGATTGGGAGTTTGCCACGAAGTTTGGACTGCCCGTCAAGCCGGTGGTGCGCATTGGCGAGGCCGATCCTTACGATGCTTGCACGACGGGGGAAGGCATCGCCTTCCATTCGGAATTCTTGGATGGTCTCCCGACCGCCCAGGCCAAGACTAAAATCATTGACTGGCTCGAAGCAAACGGTAGCGGCGAGCGCAGAATCAATTACAAGTTGCGCGATTGGCTGTTCTCGCGGCAGCGGTATTGGGGGGAGCCGTTCCCGGTCATCTGGACTGGTGGAAAGCATTCGTCGCTGCCCGAGAGTGAGTTGCCGCTGCTGCCCCCAGATCTGGATGACTACAAGCCGACCGGGACCGGCGAACCGCCGTTGGCCAAGGCGACGGATTGGGTACGCTATTCGGAGGCTGCCACGCGCGAGACGAACACGATGCCGCAGTGGGCGGGGTCGTGCTGGTACTACCTGCGTTTTTGCGACCCGCGCAACGCGGACCGCTTTGTCGGCACGGAGGCGGAGAAGTATTGGATGGACGGCGGCAAGACCGGCGGCGTGGATCTCTACGTGGGCGGCACGGAGCACGCCGTCTTGCACCTGCTCTACGCGCGGTTTTGGCACAAGGTGTTATTCGACTACGGCTACGTTTCAACGCTGGAACCGTTCCAACGCTTGGTGAACCAAGGCGTAATCTTGGGCGAGGATGGACTGCGGATGTCCAAGAGCCGGGGCAACGTGGTCAACCCGGACGAGGTCGTCCAAGAGTTCGGCGCGGACGCATTGCGGCTCTACGAAATGTTCATGGGTCCGCTGGAGCAGGTCAAACCCTGGAGCATGGCGGGCGTACAGGGCGTGGCGCGGTTCCTGGCGCGTGTGTGGCGGTTGGTCATGGAGGAGAATCAGGAAGGCCAGTGGGTATTGAGCGAGGCCGTACAGGATGTGCCGATGACCAGCGCGCAGCAGCGGGTGGTTCATGCGACCATCAAAAAAGTAACCGAGGACATCGACGCGCTGTCGTTTAACACGGCCATTTCTCAGATGATGGTGTGCACCAACGAGTTGACGGCGGCGACGGTACGTCCGGTGTCGGCGCTGTCTACGTTGTTGCAAGTGCTGAACCCCTTCGCGCCGCACCTGACCGAGGAACTCAACGAGGTCCTGGGCCAGAAGTTTACCCACGCGGACGGCGGGTTGCTGGCGGGTCGCCGGTGGCCGGAGTACGATCCGGCGCTGCTCGTCGAGGACGAGGTGGAAATCCCGGTGCAGATCAACGGCAAGCTGCGCGAACGCCTCACGGTCAAGAAGGACGCGACGGCGGCGGAAATCGAGGCTGCCGCGCTGGCGACCGCGAAGGTGCAGGAGCACCTCGCCGGGAAAACGCCGCGAAAAGTGATCGTGGTGCCGGGAAAGCTGGTCAACGTGGTCGCGTAGCGGTATATTCGCCGCACCCCCATGAAGAATGCCCTCTTCATTTTCGGTGCGGGTGCGCTGTTGGTGTCGTCGTTGGCGTTGGAAGGTTGCGGCAAGCAGGCCGCGCCTCCGCCGGTCGTCGAGGCCAAGCCATCCCCCACGCCCGCACCCCGTGTGGTCCTGTTCGCCGACCGGGATTTCGACGCGGACAAGCTGCGCGCCAGGGCCGACAAAGCCGTGGATTCGCTAGGGAAGTATCTCGCCCACGAGGACCCCAAGCTACGCGCGAAGTTCCAACGGTTGAGCAACAAGCTCGTCGAGCGGCTCGGGCCGGACAAGGATCACTGGCGGGAGAAGCTCAAGGACAAACGGCGCGAGTTGGAACCGCAGATCGCCAAGCTCAAAGAGCGGCTGGCGCGCGAGGGCGGCGACGCCAAGGAAAAGCTGAGCGCGGAGCTTTCGGACTTGCAAAACAAGCGCGATACGACCGACCAAAAACTTTCCAAGCTGGAGGCGGTCGGCGTGGACGCGTGGAAGAAGTTCAAGGCGCAGTTGAAGGCGGACGAGGCGCGGGAGAAAACGCCGCCGGTGGATGACGAAGCGGACGGCGGCATCGGCGACGGCGCGATGTCCACGCCACCGCCGCAGAGCTGATCGCAAAGGGAACAGACCCTCCTCGGGCGATTTCCGGCAATCGTTGGAAGTCCACAGACTTTTGTTCAGCGCGGCAGGGGCGGCAGGACACGTTTGGCACTGCATAGCCAGCGCCGCGAGCCGCGCCCGAACTTCCCGGTACCACCGGCGGCCCACGGCGAAAAGGCGGGGAGCACCCAGCACGCGGCGGTTTCGACGAAGGCGGGCAGTTTCAGCGACACACCGGCGCCGTCGCTCAGGACGCCCGCCGGATGGTGGTGGCCGATGACCTCGCGCCGTCCGTCTATGCCCTCCGGGGTCGTGCGGTCGCCATGGTGAAAGCAGAAGCGCTCCGTCATCCAGACGGGATGCATCTCGGCGGCGGAGAAAGCGCGGCGGTCGTGGTTGCCCGCGACGAGAATGGTTTCCGCGCGCTCGCGCAGGGTCGCCAGCAGCCGCAACGCCGCGCCCCGCGCGTGGTGGTCGTGCACGAAATCGCCCACGATCACGAGCTGCGCCGGATGGTAGTCGTCGAGCAGGGCGAGCAGCCGTGATTCGACCGAATCCATGCCCCACATCGGGAACAGCGCACCCGCCGCGCGTTGGCTCAGTTCGTAGCCGTAATGCACGTCCGCCACCGCCAACCAACGCTCGCGGCGGTGAAAAGCCGCCAAACGGGCGTCGAGGATGGTGTCGGCATCGACCAGCACGCGCGTGAGCCCGAGCGCGGGATGGGGCGGCGGTTCCGCCGGGGCAAAGGACAGGTTCATGGCTCGTCGCGGCGCAGCATGCCCGGCGTCAGGATGCGCGCGCGCAGGCCGCCGCGGCCCCGGAGGGCGTGCTCCGCGCCGTTACCGAAGGCGCGGTCCATCCACGTGCAGGGCCGACACTCCTCACAACCTTGGAAAGCCACCCCCTGCACGGTAAAATCTGTACCGGTGAGGGTGTTAAGGTCCACCCCGGCGCAAACAACGTTGCGGCGAAAGACCTCCGGCGTTTTGTCGTGGACACCGAGTTCGGCGCAGAGACTTTCGTACACTTCGTGCGAGAAAAACGTGATCTGGCCTTTGTAGTTGTTCTTGAAATCGCAGAAGCGGTCGCCCTCGATCCCCTGGCCCGGCAGACAGTGGATTGCGGGCACTTCGAGGGTGGGGTGGTCGCCCGGCGGCTGGCCGTAGCGACCGAAAAAGTTGTGGCCCGGCGAGACGTACAGGTGCAAGACGCGCAACGGGGGTTCGAGCATAGAGAAATGTACCGGCGGGAGAGGAAAAAGGCAAAGGTGGGTTGTGGGTTGTGGGTTGTGGGTTGTGGGTTGTGTGACGGCGGTGGTCCCGAAAACGTGGCGGAAGAAAATTTTGGCGATATTTCGCTTTGATCAATGCGCGAACCGGTCGATGGCTTTTCCTAGCTCATGGAACGTTCAGTCATCCGCAGCCGGATCGTCCGGGTCGAAGGGCAGGTTTGCAGCGAACCGCGAGAGGATCTGCTAGCGGTTGAGGAACCGTTGGAAATTCAGGTCGGTTACGAACGGAAGGGGTGGCGCGTCCACAAAAGCGTGTCGATCACCATGCGCACGCCCGGCGCGGACCGAGAATTGGCCGCCGGGTTTTTGTTCACAGAGGGCATTGTGAGCGACGGCAGACAGATCGAAAGCGTGGTCGTGGCGGAGACCGACGAGAATATCGTACGCGTGGAATTGCGCGCGGGTGTGGAGGTCGATCTCGGGAGGCTGGAGCGGCATTTTTACACGGCTTCGAGCTGTGGAGTATGCGGGAAGGCATCCATCGCGGCGCTGAACCTGGGCGCGCGGCATAGTCTGCCGGTGGATGGACCGGTATTCGAGGCAGCGGTAATCCACGGCTTGCCAGACGCCTTGCGGGCGACGCAGGCCGTGTTCGACCAGACGGGCGGACTACACGCCGCCGCGCTGTTCGACGCGGCGGGGCGGCTCGACGGGTTGCGCGAGGACGTGGGACGGCACAACGCCGTGGACAAACTCATCGGCGCGCAGTTGCTCGCCGGGACGACGCTGCCCCTCGGCGAACGCGGGCTGTTCGTCAGCGGGCGCGCCAGTTTCGAGTTGGTGCAGAAAGCGCTCGCCGCGGGGTTGCCGCTGTTGGCGGCGGTCGGCGCGCCGTCGAGCCTCGCCGTCGAACTGGCCCAGTCACACGGGATGACGCTGCTGGGCTTCGTGCGGGGCGGACGTTTTAACGTCTACAGCGGCGAGCGGCGCATCCGGGCGGCGGAAGACGGCAGCCAGCGGGCGAGGTGTCCTGAGTAACCGGGGCCGGGCACGGCGCGCAGACGCCGAGCATCTGATTACGGTCGCCACGCTATCTGACGACGAATACATAATGGACTCCCTTCGTGCAAAGTCTGTCCCCGCCGGAGCCAGCGCTTCGTAGACAAGCTCACCCCAAGCTGAACTCGGGAACGCGGTGGTAGGCAGACCGAACGGAGGGGTTCGCTGGATCGCCTTTTCAACCCACCCCCCATGTCTCTCCTCGACCGCGAAGCTACCGTCGCCCCGCCCGGTTACAACCGCTGGCTGGTGCCCCCCGCTGCCCTAGCCATCCACCTGGCCATCGGGCAGGTTTATGCATTCAGCGTGTTCAAGCTACCGTTAACCAAGATCGTCGGCATCACGGCCCCCGCGGCCGGGGACTGGAAGCAGACGCAGCTCGCGTGGATCTTCAGCATCGCCATCGCGTTCCTGGGCATGTCGGCGGCGGTGTTCGGGAAGTGGGTGGAACGTTCAGGTCCGCGCAAGACGATGGTTGCGTCCGGCCTTTGTTTCGGCGGTGGCTTTGCCATCGGCGCGCTGGGCATTCACCTGCACCAACTCTGGCTAATTTACCTGGGGTACGGCGTCGTGGGCGGTTGCGGGCTGGGGCTGGGGTACATCGCGCCAGTTTCGACGCTTGTGAAATGGTTTCCAGACCGGCCCGGCATGGCGACGGGGCTGGCGATCATGGGGTTTGGCGGCGGGGCGTTCATCGGCTCGAACCTCAGTCTTGCGTTGATGGATCATTTCAAGTCCGCGACGGACACGGGCGTGGCCCCGACGTTTCTCGTCATGGGAGCGATCTACCTGTGCTTTGCCGTTTTCGGCGCGATCATCGTGCGGGTGCCTGCGGCGGACTGGAAACCGTCCGGATATGACCCGGCGCACGCCAAGCAAAACGCCATGGTCACAACGCACCAAGTGGCGTTGGAACAAGCCTGGAGGACACCGCAATTCTGGTTTTTGTGGGTCGTGCTGTGCTTCAACGTGACGGCTGGCATCGGCATCCTGGAACAAGCGTCGCCGATGATCCAAGAAATGTTCAAGGGCAGGATCACCGCCGCAGCAGCGGGCGGGTTCGTCGCGCTGCTGAGCCTCTTCAACATGGCGGGTCGGTTCATCTGGTCGTCCACGAGCGATTACACGGGCCGAAAGACGGTTTACGCCATCTATTTGCTGTTGGGGGCGGTGTTGTACTGCCTCATCCCGCTGGCGGGACACACGGGTAACGTGACGTTGTTCGTGGCGGTCACGGCGGTCATCATCAGCATGTACGGCGGCGGGTTTGCAACGGTGCCTGCTTACCTCAAAGATTTGTTCGGCACGATGAACGTCGGAGCCATCCATGGACGACTGCTGACCGCGTGGTCGGTCGCTGGAATCGCGGGACCGCTGTTGGTCAACGGTATCCGCGACCACAAGCTCGCTGCCGGTTTGAAGGGCGTGGACGTGTATTCGACGACCATGTACCTGATGGCTGGGCTGCTGGTGATAGGGTTGATCTGCAATTTGTCGATCCGGCCCGTGGCGGAGCGTTATTATTTCCGCGAGGATGCGAATGAATCGCCCGGAGCATCCAACGGTAAGACATCCCCCAATCCTGCCAGCCGCTAACTTAGCAAACCGATTTCTTATGGACCAACCAAATTCACCGTCTTCCGGCAGCAGCACCATGCAACTGGTACTTTACTGGGCAATTGTGGGCGTCCCGTTGGCTTGGGGCGTTTACAAAACGCTACTCAAATTGCCAGCGTTATTTCAGTGAGCAGCATCAAGGTTCTGCCAGAGACGGCACGTCGCCGGGATGGTTCCAGTTGATGAAAAGTGCTTCCTCCTCGGACCTGATGGGCTCAGCTAGCAACCGCGCTCCCGTCGCGCGCACAAAGTTTTGCAGCGACCAATCGTTGCTGTGTAGAGAAGCTTCGGCGACGTGTAGACATGGTTTTGGGTATACACCCACCAGCGGTTCATAAAAACCGTCGGCAGGATGCATCGGGATGATCCCAACCGTGGTAGCAGCGTCTTTTTCCAGCAGCGTTCGCAGATAACTGTCCGTCATGAACGGAAGATCAACCGCTAGCGCGACGAGACGTGGGCTGCGCATCGCGCGCAACGCGGCAACGATGCCTCCGAGCGGACCCCGTCCGGGCACGGCGTCGGTCAAACAGGGCACGGCGGGCGGAAAGCCGTCGCGCGGCGGCCCGGCAATGAATAACTCCGCCGGTCCGAGAGCTTGCAAGACGGCAAGTTGACGCTGCCAGAGCAGCCGTCCATCGGGCAGCGGCAGCAAGGCTTTGTCCCGGCCCATGCGCCTGCTCTGCCCTCCGGCCAGCAACACGGCAGCAAATGGCGTCATCCTTTTGCCACGACGGGTTCGCCCGCAGGCTCAAGCGCGGTCCGGCGCATCCCGGGCAACTGATAACGCCGCGTTACCAGCGAATACGCGACGAACGCGCCACCGATCCCAAACATGAACAGCGACAAAAACTGCCCGCGCGTCAGGCCCCAGGTAAACGCAATACCCACGTCCGGCTCGCGGAACTGCTCGCCGACGATGCGCAACGCGGCGTAGGCAATCATGAAGACGCCCGTCAGCATCCCGACCGGCGCGCGCAGCCGGGTGCGGATCAGCCAGAGGATCGTGAACAACACGACGCCCTCCAGCCCGGCCTCGTAGAGCTGCGAGGGGTGGCGCAACGGCAAGATCGTTTGGAGATACGCCAGCGCCGCCGGTTCGTGATCGTAAGCGCGCGCGACGATATCCTGCGCCTGCGCAAACGTCATGCCCTCCGGCAACTGTGACGGCAGGCGTTCGTTAAGTTCCTTGGGGAAACGCATCGCCCAGGCGGGGGGATGCGGCGACGCGACCACCCGTCCCCACAACTCGCCGTTGACGAAATTCGCTATTCGGCCAAAGAACAGGCCAATTGGTGCGACAACCACCAAATTATCCCCCACGCCCGGCCAACTGATGCGCTGCCAGCGCGCGTAAACCCAGGTGAAGATCACCAAGCCGAGGATACCACCGTGGCTGGCCATTCCCCCCTCCCAGAGCTTGAGGGCGTTGAGCGGATGGGCGTGAATGGTGTCCCAGCCATAAAAAATGATCCACCCGAGCCGACCGCCGAGCATGACCCCAAAGATGGCCGCCAGCGTGATGAAATCCGCCACTTTTTCCGGCGGCAACTCGCCGTAGCCCCGTTTCGCCAGCCAATGATAGAGCAGGTAACCCACCAGAAACGCCATCACGTAGGCAAACCCATACCAGTGCAGACCGAAGTTGCCCGCGAACCGGACGATGAAGGAACTGAGCTGGTGCGTGTAGTACGCAAGCGGCAGCGTCGGCGGGGGGGTTGACGAAAGAAACATGTCACTTAAGAATCGTGGATCACTCAACGGGGAGGTCTGCTCCGTGGCAAGCGAATTTGCGCCGTTGTCTTGCCGCCCGGTGGTTCCCGTGTCTTGATGGGAGGGTGTCTATACCCGTTACCATACCCCCGAAGTCAATTTTACCGGCGCGGCGCGCCCTGACCTCATGGGAGTGGCGGTTGGCCGCGCTGCTGTTGCTGACATGTTTTGTGCGCACGTTTCCGTGGCGGCTGGATGATTATGACCAAGCGAAGCAGGCGTTTACGTCGCTGGAAATGGTCAAGGGCGGGCAATGGTGGTTTCAGCACACGCCGGGGTTGCGCAACGTTGCCACCAAACCGCCGCTGATCGGCTGGATCTCGGCGGCGATCTACGGGGTGACGGGCAGTTGGGAATGGGCCTGGCGGCTGCCGGGCCTGTTGGCGGCGGGGGTGTTGGTGGTCCTGTTGTGGCGCGAAGGCGAACGGCTGCTGGCGGGGTTCGGCGGCGCGCTGGCCGCCGGGGCGTTCGGGTTCAATCTGCTGACGCCGCGCCTGTCGCTGCTCGTGCGAACGGACACGCCGCTGTGCTTTTGGATCACTCTGGCCGGGCTGATCGTGACGCGCCACGTCCGGGAGCGCGACGTGCCCTGGACGCAGCGCGACCGCTGGCTGGTGTTCGCGTTTTTGCTCGCCGCCAACATGACCAAGGGCCCCATCGCCTACGCGTTTTTGCTGCCGGGGATGATCGCGTGGTCAGTGGTCGTTTACCGGCGCGGCGGACGCTGGCATGACGCTTGGGGCGGCTGGTGGCATTGGGTGACGCCGCTCGCGCCGTTTCTCGTGTGGCTGGAACAGGGCATGACAAACATGCCGGGGTTTTACCAGCAGGTCGTCGTGCGCGAGTTTTTGGGGAGGTTCACGGCAGGCGAGGCGGCGGTGCATCACACCGGGCCAGTGTGGTCGTACTTTCTGGTGCTGCTCGGTCGCTGGGCACCGTGGAGCGTGCTGCTGCTGGCGGTGCGGTTCCGGGCGAGCCGCGTGTGGTGGTCGTTGTGCCGGGACCCGTTCACGCTGTGGCTGATCTGCTGGGCCGCGGGTGGGTTGGTGTTCATGTCGCTGGTGCCGTCGAAGCGCACCGACCGAATTTATCCCGTCGTGCCGCCACTGTGCCTGGTACTGACGGCGTTGGTCGCGCGGGCGCGGCGTCCTGAGGGAGTTGCGGAAGCTGCGACGGTGGAGTGGCCGGTGGATTGGGCGAAGATCGCGCTGGTCGTTGCCGCGGCGATTCCGTTGGTGGACGCGGTCAAGAGCGTGGGCACGGCTTACAGCCACGGGGAAGTCGCGCCGTCGCGCTTCGGCGCGCAAGTGCGCGAGATGATGGCTGGTGACAAACGTGTGGAACTGGTGGCCGGACAGCACAGCGTCGCCGGGGAGGAGGCAATGGTCGTGTATCTGCGGCGGGTAAAATTGCTGACGCCGGGCGAGGCCGACAAGCGGGCGCGTGAAGGATCGCTGGATGCCGTGGTGGTTAACGAGGATAACCTGGATTATGCGCGTGGGTTGCTCGGGGCGTTCGATCCGGCGAAGCCCGTGTTAGCATCGGCGGAGAAAGAGCAGCGTTTTCTGCTGCTGGAGAAGGTGGCGGAAGGGGTAGCGGTGGCGAGGCCGCCGGGAGCGGCGACGCCCGCTCCGACCGTGGGTGGCAAGCGGCAGAAGGCGCGGGTTCCTTCGACGAAGATGCCGTGAGCGTCACGCGGATGAGCGCAAGCGACCTCCGGGCACCATGGGTTCTACTGCGGCGCATCCGCCTAGCCGATTGACGCGCAATGCAGACAATTTTGCAGCTTCGCTGCGGTGTTTTGCCATGGCGCCCGGAGGTCGCCATCCACCTGCAGAGGACGGCTCGGAGAGACCGCCCTACCTTGCGCTCAGCATTTCAAGACTTCCCGCAGGAACGGCGCGATGCGGCTGACCTTGTGCTTGGCGACCTGTTCCGGCGTGCCCGTCGCCACGAGCTTGCCGCCCGCGTCACCCGCCTCCGGGCCGATGTCCACGAGGTAATCCGCCTCCGCGATGACGCTCAAATGGTGCTCGATCACGACAACCGTATTTCCTTCGTCCACCAGCCGGTGCAAGACTTTGAGCAGTTGTTCCACGTCGGCCATGTGCAGACCGACCGTCGGTTCCTCCAGCAGATACAGAGTCGATTTTGTCGCGCGCATCTTGCGCAGTTTGGCGTGCTGAGCGTTGCCGACGCCGCGCGTAAGTTCCGTCACGAGCTTCATGCGCTGGGCCTCGCCGCCGCTGAGCGTCGGGCTGGGCTGACCCAGTTTTAGGTAACCCAAGCCGGTCTGCGTCAGGAGCGAGAGCGGGCGGTGAATTTTGCTCACCGCCGAGAAAAACTCCGCCGCCTGCTCGATGGTCAGGTTGAGGACCTGGCCGATGCTCTTGTCGTTGTAGAGCACCTCCAGCGTCTGCGCGTTGTAGCGCAGGCCGCCGCAGTCTTCGCACGGGACGTAACTGGTCGGCAGGAAGCTCATCTCGTGCTTGATGACGCCCTGGCCCTGGCAGCTTTCGCAACGCCCGCCCTCGTTGTTGAACGAGAAACGGCCCGAGTTGTAGCCCCGGATGCGCGAGAGCGGCAGTTGCGCGAACAGCGCGCGGATTTCGTCCAAGACGCCGACGTAGGTTGCCGGGGTCGAGCGCGTGGTTTTGCCGATGGGCGACTGGTCCACCTCATACACGGCCTCCAGGTGTTCCGCGCCGCTGAATGCCTTCCAATCCTGCGATTTTTTCTTGGCTGCCTTGGCTTCTTCCTTGATGCGCTTGCTGGCCTTCACCTTGGCCAGCGCGAGTTGCGCGGCGGGCAGCAACACGCTGCGCATGAGAGTACTCTTGCCCGAGCCCGAAATGCCCGTGATGACGGACAACCGGCCCACGGGGAACCGCACGTTCACGTCCTGCAAATTGTTGGCGGACGCGCCTTGCAGTTCGAGCCAGTCCTCGTTGGTTTTCTTTCCCGCCACGGCGCGGCGCTGGCCGTTCATCGGGTGGCAGATCGGTTTTTCCAGACAACGACCCGTCACGGAAAGCGGGTTGGCCATGATTTCCGCCAGCGTGCCCTGCGCGACGACCTCGCCGCCATGGATGCCGGGGCCGGGGCCGAGATCGACGATGTGATCCGCACGGCGCATCGTCTCGTCGTCGTGCTCCACGATGACGAGCGAATTGCCCTTGCTGCGGAGCGCTTCGAGGGTGTCGAGCAGCCGGTTGTTGTCGCGCGGGTGCAGGCCGATGGTCGGTTCGTCGAGGACGTACAGAACACCGCGCAAGTTGGAGCCGAGTTGCGCGGACAGGCGGATGCGCTGCGTCTCGCCGCCGCTCAGCGTCTTGGCCGAACGGTCGAGCGCGAGGTAGTCTAACCCGACTTCTTCCATGAACTTCAGCCGCTGCCGGATTTCGTCGAGAATGTCCTGCGCGATGGTGGCCTGCGTGCCCTTGAACCTGAATTTGTTTGCCGCCGCGAGCGCCTGGGAAACCGACATGGCCGCGAGCGTGTCGATGGTCACGTCGCGCACGCGGACGGCGCGGGCCGTGGCGTTGAGCCGCCCGCCGTGACACTCCGGGCAGGCTTTGGTGTCCTCGTCGTCTAGCCAGGCGGTCGCGCGCTCGACGGCGAGTTCCTGCTCCGCCGCCGAGATGCTGTCGTCTTCGCGGACGAGGCTACCCTTCCACACCACACCGAAACCCCGGCAGCACGGGCACCAGCCGTGCGGCGAGTTGTAGGAAAACAGGCGCGGGTCCAGTTCCTCGAAAGCCATACTGCATTCGGGGCAACTCATCTCGGTACTGAGCACGACGGATTTGTTCTTGGCGTCCACGAAACGCGCCGTGCCCTTGCCGATGTCGAGCGCGCGTTTGACGATGTCGCGCGGGTCGTCGCTCGTCGCGGCGTTCTTCAACGCGCGACCCTTGGCCTTCGCTTCCTGCTTGGCCGCGACCGGTTTCTTCTTGGGTCCGCCCACCTCGCCGACGACAACGTCGATGGTGTGCTCCCGGAATCGCTCCAGCTTCTGGAAACCAAACGAGGAGACGAATTTTCCATCCACGAGCAGCTCGTCAAACCCGTGTTTGACCGCCCAGGCCGCGACCTCGGTATGGAAACCTTTGCGTGCCTTGATGAGCGGTGCGAGCACGCGGACCCGGCCCTTCTTCGCGGCGTCTTCGACCTGCTTGACGATGGCCGCCTGACTCTGCTTCTCCACGGGCACGTTGCAATTCGGGCAATACTGCGTGCCGAGCTTGGCGTAGAGCAACCGCAGGAAGTGATATACTTCCGTCACGGTGGCGACGGTCGATTTGCCGCCGCCGCGCGTCACGCGCTGTTCGATGGCGACGCTTGGGGGCAAGCCCTCGATGAGGTCCACGTCGGGCTTTTCCAATTGCTCCACGAACTGCCGCGCATAGGGCGACATGCTGTCGAGAAAACGCCGCTGGCCTTCTGCGAACAAGATGTCGAAGGCCAGCGTGGATTTGCCTGAACCGCTCAGGCCGGTCACGATAACCATGCGACCGCGTGGGAGGTCGAGCGACAAGTTTTTCAGGTTGTGCTCACGCGCGCCGCGCACCCGGATGGTCGGGACCGCGCGCCGGGGAGGCGCATGGCCGTCCGCGCCGTTGCGCGTGGGCATTTCGGTAGGATGGCGGGTGGGTGACTGGTAGCCGTCGCCGTACAGATTGGCCGCCTCTTCCACAGCCGAGCCGTCCAGTGCGATGACCTTTTCGTTGCGCCCACCTTCGAGCAGCGGGCGCAAGTAATGGCCGGTGTGGGATGCCTCCACCTTGGCCACTTCCTCCGGCGTGCCAACGGCGACGAGCAGGCCGCCGCCGGTCCCAGCCTCGGGGCCCAGGTCAACGAGGTAGTCAGCGCATTTGATGACTTCCAAGTTGTGCTCGATGACGAGCAAACTGTCGCCCTGCTCGACGAGCCGCTGGAACACGCGCACGAGTAACGCCACGTCGTCGAAGTGCAGGCCAGTGGTCGGTTCGTCGAAGATCAGCAGCGCGCCTTTTTCACCCGGGTTGCGCTCGCGCTCAACCAGGTGGCCGACGAGCTTGAGTCGCTGCGCCTCGCCACCGGAAAGCGTGTTGAGCGGCTGTCCTAATTTGAGATAGCCCAACCCCACGTCGCACAAAATTTTCAGCGATGCCAGCGGCACCTTCAGATTGTTGGGGATACCCTTCAGACCGTGGCGTGACTCCAGAAAAACCACCGATTCATCCACGGTCATTTCGAGTACCTCGTGAATATTCTTGCCGTGGTACTGCACCTTGAGAACGTGCGGCTGAAAGCGTTTACCCTCGCACTCCGAACAGCGCACGTAGAGGTCGCTCAAGAACTGCATCTCGATCTTTTCGAAACCGATGCCGCCGCAACGCTCGCAGCGTCCATCGCCGGTGTTGAACGAAAACGAGCCCGCCGACAGGCCCGCCGCGCGCGCCTCATCGCATGTAGCGAAAAGCTCGCGCACGGCGTCGAACACGCCGAGGTACACGACGGGGCTGGAGCGCGGCGTCTTGGCCAGCGGCGTTTGGTCCACCATGACGACCGTGCCGATTTGATCGCCGCCGGTCAGTTCGTCGCAGCGTCCCAAGGCTTCGTCGCTAATCGCGCCGCGCTGGCGCAGCAGGTTTTGATAGACAACGTCGTGGATGAGCGTGCTCTTGCCCGAGCCGCTGACGCCCGTGATGCACGCGAACACGCCCAGCGGTAAATCCACGTCCACCTTGCGCAGGTTGTGCTCACGGGCGCCGCGCACTTTCAACCAACGCTCGACAGTTTTCCGGCGCGCGGGCAGCGGGATACGCTTGCGTCCGGTGAGGTAGTCCGCCGTCAGCGAGGCGGGGCAACCGCCCAGGCGATTGAGCGGACCAGAAAAGACGAGTTCGCCGCCGCCCTCACCGCGTCCGGGGCCGATGTCGATGAGGTTATCCGCCGCGCGGATGATCGCCTCCTCGTGCTCGACGACGAGCAGCGTGTTGCCTTTATCGCGCAGGTCCTCCATCACGCGGATGAGCCGCCCCACGTCGCGCGGGTGCAATCCCACGCTCGGCTCGTCGAGCACGAAAAGCGTGTTGACTAGCGACGCGCCCAGGCACGTCGTCAGATTGACGCGTTCGATCTCGCCGCCCGAGAGCGTGCGCGTCGCACGGTCGAGGTTCAGGTAGCCCAACCCGACCGCGAGCAGATACCGCATGCGCGTGACGATTTCCTTGTGCAACATCCCCGCGCTGGAGTCGTTGGCCGGGACCACCAACGACGCGAAGACAGGCTCTAACTCCGCCACGGGCAACTGCGCGAGTTCAGGCAGGTTGAAACCGGGCAGCAGTGAGTAACGCTTGGTCGGCGGCGTCCACTCCGCGCCGGGCACGAGCCGGAAATTGAGCGTCGCGGGCTGGAAGCGCCCGCCGTCGCAGTCGGGGCAGGTCGTGTACGCACGGTAGCGGCTCAGCAAGACGCGGACGTGCATCTTGTACGTCTTGGTTTCGAGCCAGTTAAAATAGCCGCGCACGCCGTACCAGCCGCCGTTCTGCCAGAGTTCATCGTTGTCCGAGCGGTCGCCGCCCTCGCCCTGGATGACGAACTTCTGGTCGGCTTTCGGCAAATCCTCAAACGGCTTGTGAATGTCGATCTCCTGCCGGGCGCAAGCGCGCAGCAGGTCGCGCTGGCAATCGGCGCTCTGGCCGCTCTGGAACGGCTTGACCACGCCCCGCGCAATCGACAACCGGCGGTCAGGCAGCGCGCGGTCGAGGTCGATGCCGATGGTGCGCCCGAACCCGCGGCACTTCGGGCACGCGCCGACCGGGTTGTTGAACGAGAACAAGCCGGGCGTTGGCGGCTTGATGTCGAGGTCGCACTTCGCGCAATGCCAGCCGGTCGAAAAGCAATCTTCCTCGCCGTTGGCAGGGTCGATAAAGCGGATGCGCCCTTTGCCGAACCGCAGCGCCGTTTCGATGGATTCGGTCAGACGCGTGCGCACGTCCGCGCCAATCGTCGCGCGGTCTTGGATGACATGGACGCGCAACGGCAGCTTTTTGAGGTCGGCGGGCGGTTCGTCCGTGCGCAAGACCTCGCCGTTGAGCCACACGCGCAGATAACCCTGCGCTTGCAGAAACGCGAAAAACTCCCCGGGCACCGCACCCACCGGCGCGGGCACCGCGAACGTGACGAGCAGCGCCTTGCCCGCCCGGCGCGCGAGGATTTGCTCGGCGATAGCGCGCGGCGAATCGGGCCGGATCGGGCCGTGGCACGACGGGCAGAACGCCTGGCAGACGCGCGGCATCAGGAGCTTCAAATAATCGTTGACCTCGGTGATCGTGCCGACCGTCGAGCGCGTACTCTTGACCTGGTTGGATTGCTCGATGGCGATGGCCGGGGGGATGCCCTGAATGGAGTCCACCTTGGGCTTGTCCATCCGGTCGAGGAACTGCCGGGTGTACGGCGAAAAAGTCTCGACGTAGCGCCGCTGGCCCTCGGCATAAATCGTGTCGAAGGCGAGCGAACTCTTGCCGCTGCCGCTCGGCCCGGTGATGACGTTGAGCTGCCCGAGCGGCAGGTCTAAGTCAATCCCCTTGAGGTTGTTTTGACGTGCCCCGCGGATCTCGACAACTTCCACGGACGGTTCGGCTAAAGGGGTCGCGGCGGCTTCGTCGGCGAGGTCCTTTTTGGAGCGGGTAATCGACACCCCGCAACCTATCTTGCTTCCACGAAAATGAAAGGACCGGACGGCGATTTTTCAGGCCGTCGAAGGCGGGTCGGACGCACCCTTGGTCCGGCCGGAGCGTCGACTCCAAAAGCGGAGCACACCCACCGACAACCGCCTGCCGTGGAGCGAAGTGTTGTACGAGTGGGCGCAACAGAAACGGGGCTGGGATCACCAAACCCGCGCTTCGTGGTAAAAAAGGATCAGTTGTTGCCGTGCGCGGCAGCAGCCTTCTTGGCGGCGGTGGCGCGACCAGCCGTTTTGGCGGTGGCCTTGGTCCCGTTGCCTTTCTTCATGGCGTCGGAGAGGTCCAGCACGTCGCGGCGCATGATTTTGCCACTCTTGAACTTGACCGTCGCACGCGGCGGGATGGCGAAGTTGCTGCCGGGGATGTTGGGGTTGCGGCCCACGCGCGCCTTGCTCAGACGGACTTGGAACACACCGAAATTACGCAACTCCACGTCCTGACCCTTGGCGAGTGCGGAGGTGATGTGGTCGAGGGTTTTTTGGATGACCTCGAAGACCTGGTGTTGCACCAGGCCGGTTTCGTTGCTGATTTTCACGACGAGGTCGCGCTTCGTTAGGTTGGGCATAATGGAAATGATGGGTTTCGAGTGGTCTGGTCGGGGAGGCGAACGCGGGGCAACTTGTTGACGACTGTCACCTGCACTTTCGGCGAAGTTCTTGGCCTTGAATTCACCGCGAAGGGGTCACCGGATTCGTGGCAGGCACGAACTTTTGTATTCAGACGATCCCCATAACTTTATGCGCAAAATACCACTGCTCAGCCATTTTTCCTGAAAAAAGATCGTTCAACGTCAAAAAACGACAAATTGGGGGAATCGCCCCATGTTGTTTCTCCATGACGATGCGCCACTTAGGGTGGCTACCGGCTCATTACGGCGTACCCTCGGGCGGCAGCGGGGAATCTACCGGCCCGAACACTTCCGGGGCGATTTCACGTGCGGTGCGGAAATGCGTTTTGGCCAGCGCACGCAGGATATTTCCGCCGTGCTTGCCGATCAATCCACGCGCCACCGCCTTGACCTGCGCCGACGCCCCGCGCGGCAGTGTGACGCCCTGCGCACGTCCGGCGGTTTCCAGCCAGTCGATGAACCGCTCGCGCGCCAGGATGGACGCCGCCGCCACGGCGGGATCGCTCTCCGCCTTCGTGCGCTGGTCGATCTGGATGCGACGGCCTTTGTCGAGAAGTTGACGCTGGATAATGCTCGGATTGGCGAACTGGTCGCTCAGCGAACGCGGGCAATCGGGCCGTTGTTCGAGCAGGTTTTCGATCACCCGCGCGTGACCCCAGCCGAGCAGGTTGTTGACGTTGCGCATCTTCACCTGGAGCAGGTTGTAACGCTCCGGCCCGATGCTCACGATGCTGTGGGACGCGCCGGGCGTGGTCTTGATGACTTGCGCCAGCGCGCGAATCTTGGCGTCGCTGGTGATGCGCTTGCTGTCTTGCACCCCTGCGTCGATCAGCGCGCGGGCAATGTCGCGGTCGACGAACACGCCCGCCACGACGAGCGGGCCGAAGAAGTCGCCCTTACCGCTCTCGTCGATGCCGAAGTGCGGCGAAAACTTTTCCGGCGAAAGTTCCTCCTCGTAGCCGAGCGTCGCCGCGCCCAGGATTTCCGGTTCGAGCGTGAACCGCACGAAATCCTCGGTCTCCTTGCCCTGCACAAGCACCTTCGGGCCCTTCTCGTACACGGCCACGTTGAGCTTGCCTTTCTGCGCGGCGTAGCGCGTGTAGGGTTTCTCCTGGAAGTCGAAACCCATTTCCTCCAAGCGCGTGCGGAGCTTGTCGGCTTGTGCGGAGGTCAGCGGAGAGGTAAAGGAGTGCAGAGGTGGCATCGGCAAGAAAAACGGGCGCGCGTTCGCGGCTCAATGGACCAGAAAACCGGCGCGCCTTCCAGTCCGCGTTGACGGAATGGTTTGCGCGGCATGGGCGCGACCTCCCCTGGCGGCACACGCGCGACCCGTACGCCGTGATGGTCAGCGAGTTCATGTTGCAACAGACGCAGGTGGTGACCGTCCTGGATTATTACCGGCGCTGGCTGGAGCGGTTTCCCAACGTGCGCGCCTTGGCCGATGCGCCGCAGCCGGACGTGCTGCGGCTCTGGGAGGGCCTGGGATACTACGCCCGCGCGCGCAATCTGCACCGGGCCGCGCAGACCATCCGCGACGAGTACGGCGCCGAGTTTCCGCGCACGCTGGAAGGCATCGCCGCCCTGCCCGGCGTGGGCCGCTATACGGCGGGTGCGATTTACTCGTTTGCGTACGATCTCGCCGCCCCCATCGTGGATGCCAACGTGGCGCGGGTGCTGGCGCGCATCACGGAATTGCGGATTCCCATCGACACGACGCCGGGCCAGCGCGCCCTGTGGGCTGCGGCGGAGCTTTTGCTGCCGAGGGAGGGAGCGCGGCTCTACAATTCCGCCTTGATGGAACTCGGCGCGACGCTTTGCCGCACCCGCGCGCCGGAATGTCTGCTCTGCCCGGTGTTGGAGTTCTGCGCCGCCGCAGGGCACAACCCGGAGTTGTTGCCGATCAAAAAACCGCGCCGCGCAACCGTCGCGCTGACGGAGGACTGCGCGTGGATCGTCTACGACGGACGGTTGCTGTTGGAGCAGGGTGTCGGGACACGTTGGCAGGGGCTGTGGAAGCTACCGCCGTTGGACGACCCGGGGACGGCGCAAGCTGGCGACCCGTCCGTGCAGCTCACGTATCCCTTCACGCATCATCAAGTGACGCTCCGGGTGTTCCCGGCCACGCCGCCGCTGGTCATCGGCGCAAACCAGGCGTGGCATCCACTGGCGGATGTAGAAAGCGTGGCGATGGCGGCCCCGCACCGACGCGCAGTGCGGCATTTGTCGTGACGGACTTTTATTCTGTATCCACGTTGCGCCGAAAGCGTTGTCATCCTGAGCGGAGCGAGCTTGCGAGTGCGGTAAGGACCTTCCGGCCTGCGGCAGCGCTACAGGTTAAAATTGGTGAGTTTTCACCACGCCATGCCATTCCCGACCGTCAGGGCCGAAAATAAAAATCCTTCTTCTGTAACGGCGAAAAGAATGCCGCAGGATAACGCAGATGACGCAGGACGCTTGGAACACATGTGCGCGAATCGAAAAACGTGTCACGCTACTCCCATCGAATGTTGATGCACAAACTCACGCGCTGGCTGAACGTTTTTCGAATCCCGCTCACTCCCTAAACTTTGCTTCCCATGCAGACTCTCCCCGACACGCACGGCTATTTCGGCCCCTACGGCGGTATGTTCGTGCCCGAGACGCTGATGTCGCCGTTGCGCGACCTGGCCGACGAATACGACCGCGCCCGGCAGGACCCCCAGTTTCAAGCCGACCTGGCCAGCCTGCTCGGCGACTTCGCCGGACGCCCCACGCCGCTCTACTTCGCCGAACGCCTGACCGAGAAACTCGGCGGTGCGAAGATCTACTTCAAGCGCGAGGACCTGCTGCACACCGGCGCGCACAAGATCAACAACGCGCTGGGGCAAATCCTCTTGGCCAAGCGCATGGGCAAACGGCGCATCATCGC
>CAXTBX010000059.1:0-30370 GCA_964242205.1 uncultured Chthoniobacterales bacterium | reverse complement strand
CGCTTTCATGGCTCGCAACCCACCACTTGTTCAGTCATTTTGAAAATGGCTGTAGACAACCTCGCCGCCCACAAGAACGAGACGGTGCGCGAGAAGACCGAAGCCTGCGGAGCCCGGCTGCTTTTCTTGCCCGCCTACAGCCCGGATTTCAACCCCATCGCACACGCTTTTGCCAAGCTCAAGGCGTGCCTGCGCAAGGCCAAGGCGCGCACCCAAGCAGCCTTGGAAGCGGCCATCGCCGCCGGTCTGGCGACCATCACCGCTCAAAACGCCCGAGGCTGGTTCAAGCATTGCCAGTTCTCACTCGATGTTCAATCATTTTGAAAACCGCTGTAGCGACGAGTAGATCATAGTTGTAGAGGCCGGCGAGCAATGCACGCGCAGTCCGTGGCGGCGTCTGCGATGGCGGTAGGTTTCTTTGAGGACGCGAAAGACCTTGAGTCGCCGGATGCCGTTTTCGACCAGCACCCGCTCGCTGACCAAAGCATATTGTGGGCGCGTTGCTCCGGGGTGAGCGGGATCCTTTTGCGCCTGCGTTTATGGGGCGCGCG
Organism: uncultured Chthoniobacterales bacterium; assembly: GCA_964242205.1. Taxonomy (GTDB): domain Bacteria; phylum Verrucomicrobiota; class Verrucomicrobiia; order Chthoniobacterales; family SZAS-18; genus CAHJWO01. The sequence goes on along the minus strand of CAXTBX010000059.1, from coordinate 29,819 downwards.
GCTCTTGGCATGGAGTTTGGCCAGGCCCTGGTAGCCGCTGTCGGCCAGCAGTTCGGTGTCAGGCCGCACCCGCAAGCGGCTGCGCTTGAACAAACGAAAGTCGTGTTCTCTGCCCTTGCCGCAAGCGGCGGCCAGGATCGTGCCCGTCTTCTTGTCCACGGCCACTTGGCTTTTCAAGGTGTGGCGCTTTTTCTTGCCCGAGTAGCAGGCGCGCTGCTTTTTTTGGGTCGTTCGACCGGGTGCTCGGTCACGTCGACGACTACGACGCTCCACGCCTGCTCGCTGCCGCCTGCCCTGGGGCGAGCGGGCAGGGCGAACTTGCCGCTCTTGATCAGCGCGTTCTCCACCCGCTCAATGGCGCGGCGCACCGTGTTCTCGGCCACCTGCCATTCCATGGCCAAATGGTACTGCGTGCGGTATTCGCGCCAAAATTGCAAGGTGAGCAGGAGCTGTCCTTCCAAGCTCAGGTCGGGCGGGCGGCCCCGCTTTTTCTTGGCCGCTTCGCGCGCGACCAATGCCGCCAGCATCGCCTCGAAAGTCTCGGGCTTCACGCCCAGGAGCCGCCGAAAATCGGCGGCGGCCAAGGCACGCACCTGCGCAATCTGATAGCTCACCCGACGAACTTATCACCTCGCGCAACACTTTGGTCGGACGTCTATTTTGCAGCCTCATAGCACGGACTGCGCGAAGGATTGCTCCAGCGTGGCACGCTCGTCCGCGCGGTCGCTGACGGCGCGGTTGCGCAGGTTGCGCTCGATCAAGAGCACCTTTGGCCCCATGCGGGCGAAGCGAACGACGTGGCTGCCGCTCAGTTGACCACGGTCCAGTCCGATATCGTTCTAGCCAATTCTTGCCGCCAGGGATTCGGCATAAAGAAAATCTGTGTCGGATCGGCCGATCTCCAGCCAGCGCTTGCCTTCCTTGGCGTCCCAAACGCACGGAAAGAAACCCGGCATCACCCGTGCGCCGGCTGCTTTTGCGCGATGGTGGGCGGGGGGTCGGATTTCGCCTCAGAGTTGCGTCCTGCGCTTGCGCCGGGGGCGCAGCATAATCGCCCACGCCACGCCAACCTTCACCCAGTCCTTTGAAATCTTGAGCTTCACGTCCATGCCGCCGTAAGCAGCCGCGCCCGCGACGAAACACCAACGACCTTTCCCGCCCGGTGATGGAACGATCAGGGGGCCGAGCGATTTTGAGGGGTACTTCGGCAGAGCTGCAAATTCTTGTGTTGACGAATTATAGCCAACCGAACACTCTCCGCAGGCCCAAACCGATTTTATGAACAAAAAAGACCAGCCCCACAGCAATCCGCTAGTGGAATGCTGAATGGCGTGAATACTGCTGGGAGGCGGTTTAGATCGCGCCAAGGGTAAGATGCACTGCTCATGGGTAAACATTCCGGGATGGCTACTCGTTTTGACGAGTGTCCTGTTGGCCCCCCGGCTTTGTCCGGCGCAAATGATGGTCCGGAGCACCCCCGGCGATGCGCAAATGCTGGACGATTCCGATTTGCATTCCGCTTCGGCAGACGAGCGCGTTGAAAATCCTTTGTTTGCCGTTTCCAGCGTTGCTCAGGAAAGGCTGCGCGTGGAGGCTACCAACCCCGACGCGCTGGTTCGCGAGTACGTCGAAAAGGCGGGGCCAGTCGGACCGCGCAAATGGTTTTCCGCCACGAATTTTCAAGTCGGACTGCGTATGGGGGTCGTTTACGATGACAACATCCTACTCTCGTCGGCGGGGCCACGCCGTAGCGACACCATCACGAGCGTGGCCGGAGAGGCGCGCCTGTCGCTCGGCGACTTCGCGGACCGAATCAACACCTTTGCGGTGGTCGGATACACCGGAACCGGCAGCCTGTTCGCCAACTACAGCGAAGAGGACTCCTACGACCAAGATGCGTTGTTGGACCTCTATTACCGCCGCCGCGACGTGGCCGTAGGCTCCAGCAGCGTTTTCCAGGAGCGGCACGACGCCACCATCGACCTCGGGCAGCGGGTGGACCGGAAAGTTTACGGCGAGGACTTCACGGTGCGCTACTTCCGCAATGACCGGACCACGATCAGCGCCGCGCTGCACTACGATTACGCCGATTACGATACGCCGGTGGACACTTCCACCCTCACGCTCAACCCCGCGCTCGACTACGTCCTGAACGACAAAGTAACCGTGGGCGGAGGGGTCGTGTTGGGCCGACTGACGGCCACGGGCGGAGTGGAGGAATACTCTGGCGAGGCCCAGTTCCGGCTCGGGTACACGATCACCCAAAAAGTCGCCGCGACGGGCAGCGTGGGCCTGGAATACCGCGCGCGCGGCGGCGAAGCCGGCGACAGCCTGACCCCCGTCTTCGCCGCCACCGGCAAGTGGACCCCCCGTGACGGCACCACCTTGTCCCTGGAGGGCTATCGGCGCACGGAGGCATCGGGCGCGCTGGAAGGCGAGGATTTTGTGAGCACGGGAGTCCGGGTGGACCTGCGGCAGAATCTCTTCCAACGGATTTACGCGCGTCTGAGCTTGGGCTACCAGAACGCCAGTTACAGGAATGTCACGCAAGGGGAATCGGCGCCGCGTAGCGACAACTATTTTTCTATCCGAGGCGCCATGGGGTACGACTTTGTGCGCTGGCTCCAAATCTATGCTTTCTACGAGCACCGTCAAAATGATTCCACGGGAGCAGGATTTTCGTTCACCAGCAACCGAGTTGGCATGGAAGCAGCAGTTATCTACTGATGTGCCCGACAAAGTTCCCTGCGTTTTGCCGTTTTTACCACCTCACATGAAATTTTTCTGCCGCTTTATCCTGCCCTTGCTGCTGGCGGGTCTGCTGGCGACAATGGCACGCGCACAGGCACAAACCCGACCGGTTGGCTCCCAGGTGGAACCGGCGACCCCGGCCAGCGCGCCTCCGGCCAACTACGTTCTGTGCGCGAATGATATGGTCCAGGTCAAGGTTTTTCAAGAGGAAGACATGAACTGGACCGTCCGCGTGAACAAGGACGGCAACGTGGTGCTGCCGCTCGTGGGAACCATCGACGCCACGAAAAAGACGCCCGATGACCTCGGGGCCGCCGTCGCCGCCCGCCTGCACGACGGCTGGCTGGTTCATCCGCAAGTCAGCGTCGCCGTCCTGGAGTTCTCCAAACGGCGGTTCACCATCCTCGGACAAGTGGCCAAGGCCGGGCAAATCGATTTTCCCGACAATTCGACGCTCAACCTGCTGCAGGCCATCGGCATGGCGGGCGGCTACACCCGCAACGCCGACTCGGGGCGGGTGTACGTCAAGCGGCAGGTGGGGCCGAAACAAGTGGTCCTCAAGATCGACGCGGGCCGCATGGCGCGCAACGCCGCCGCCTCCCCTTTTGAAATTCTACCGGGCGACACCATCACCGTCGCCGAGACCGTGTTTTGACCGCGATGCAAGCCAAGGAAACCTCTGCCTCCTCCGGCGGCGCCCCGCGCCTGCTAGACTTCAACCGCCTTGGGCAGATCGCGCGGCGGCGCTGGTGGCTGCCAGCGCTCGGCGCGGCGTTGGGGATCGCTGGCGGCCTCTATTATCTCTCCAGGACGCCAAAGCTGTACCTGGGCGTCGCGGTGGTGCAGGTCGAGCAGGAACCGCACGAAATGATGAATTTTCAGGACGCGGGTCGCGGAGAGGATTTTCGGCCGCCCGACGTGGTCAAGACTTTCGAACAGGTGCTCAGCAATGGATCGCTGCTCCTTGATGTGGTGCGAGCCAACGGGCTGGACAAAGACCGGAACTTCGCGCCGGCCCGGCCTGGCAGTCCGCCGACCGACAGCGAGCTCATCGAGCGGATGTCCGGCAAGGTGGCGGTGGAGGTGCGCCGGGGCACGCGCCTCATCGACATCCGGGTGGAAGACCACGACCCGCAGTTGGCGTGCAAGCTGGCTAATTCTCTGGTGGACGAATACTTCAAGCAGGAGATCCGCCAAAAACTCGACGTGTCTCGCGGCACGGGCAAGTTCCTGGCTGCGGAGGAAATGCGGCTCAAGCAAAGTTTGGAAGCCTCCGAGCAAGATCTCGCCAAGTACCGGTCGGAGCACCAGGCCGTCTCGCTGGAAGAAAAGCAGAACATCGTGGTGGAAAAGCTCCGGGAATTGAACGCGAAGGTGACCGAAGCCAAGAGCCAGCGGCTGGCCCTGGAGGCGGACATCGCGCGGATCAACCGGGGGACCTCCGCCGACCCCGACGCCCTGCTGCAACTTGCCAGCATCGCCGCCGTGCCCGCGGTGGCGGACCTGCGCCGCCAGATCAACGAAAAGGAGGGCGAGTTCGCGGCCATCAAGGAGCGCTACATGTACAAGCACATCAAGTACAAGGAAGCGCAGAGCAGCTTGGATAAGCTGCGGCTGGCTCTCACCGCCGAAACGCAGAACGCGGCGGACGTGATCAACCGCACCTACCAGTCCGCGAAGGAAACCGAAGCCAAGCTGGAGGCCGCCTTGCGCGACCAGGAGCAGGTGTCGCTAGAACTAGAACGGACCGCCATCCCCTACAACGCCCTGGTGCGACAGAACCAGAGCAACCGCGCCCTGTACGAAAGCGTGCTCACCCGCATGAAAGAGTCGAAAGTGGAGCCAGGGACGGATTTCAACAACCTGCGCGTGGTGCAGGCCGCGACGGTGCCTTACCATCCTTTCAAACCGCTCCGTTCGAAAACTCTCGTCCTGGGTGTGCTGGCGGGAGGATTTGTCGGCGCGGGGTTGGCGCTGTTGCTGGAGCTGTTGAACCACACGTTCGAGACGGTAGATCAGGCCGAGAGCCTGCTGGGTCTGCCCCTGTTGGCCGCCATTCCGGAATGGAAAAAGAAAAAGCGGGGGTTGGCTAACGCGCTGCTAATCGACGCGGACGACACGCCGCAACGTGAAGCCCTGCGCACTTTGCGCACCACGCTGGCGACCAGCTTGCCGGACGAGGAAACGCGCTCTTTTCTGTTCACCAGTGCCGTGCCGGCGGAAGGCAAGAGCTTCTGCTCGCTCAATTTCGCCGCCACGCTGGCGAAGCAAGGCTGTCAGACCCTGTTCATCGCAGCAGACCTGCGTCGCGCCCCGGATTATTCCTCGTTGCTGCCGGGAGCGGATCGACCGGGCTTGAGCGAATGCCTGGAGGGGCGGCTTCCCCTTGCACAGGCCAGCCACTCGACCCCGGTCCCCAACCTTTTTCTCTGTCCAACGGGCGCAAGGTCCGGCGACCCGGCGGGCCTGTTGGCGGGCAAGCGGTTTCAGGAACTGCTGGCCGAGGCACTGAAGGTGTTTGATCGGGTGGTCATTGACACTCCGCCGCTCAACGCGGTGAGCGATTGCTTGCTGCTGGCCCCGCACGTGGCGGCGGTCTGCCTCGTGGTCCGGGCGGGTTCCACGCCCGTCAACGCGGTACTGCGAGCCTGCCGCCTGCTAGCACGCGCGGGAGTCACGCCCGCCGGTTTTGTTTTGAATCGCTTGGCGCTTGGCTTCGGCGCGCAGGGCGCTTATTATTACTATGGCAAGGATTATCACGACGCCGAACGGACCGAGGAAAAGTCCGGCCGGTTACACTAAAGGGCAAGCTGACTTATCCGGCAAAGGGTAGCATATGAACGTTGAATCACGAACGGCATACCTTCCGTTGACTGCTTCCGGCAAGCGCGGGCAGACGCAGGCGCGGCGGCGCGGCGGCAGGTTCGCTGCCTGGATGGTGGGCGTCAGTTTCACGGGTGACCTTCTCGTCATCGTGGCGGGTTTGCATCTGGCGTTCTGGCTCCGGTTTGAGACGCTGATGCGGGGATTGGGCCGCACCGCGTTGCGGATGGACCTGTCCCAATACCGGGGACATTTCCTGTTTTTGACCGTCACTCTGGTCCTGATTCTGTTCTTCTCGGACTTCTACGGCACGGGCCGTCCCCAACGGCTGCGCAAGCTCAACGCCCTGGCCATCACCCGTTGCTTTGCCTGGTTTCTCGCCAATCTGGCGTTGAGCTTTGAACTCAACACCATGCCCATCGTCAGCCGGATTTTCCTTTGCAACGCGTTTGTCTGCACGGCCGGCGCGCTGCTGGCCTGGCGGTGGGTCTTCGACAAAATTTTGAGCCTGCCCCGGGTGGCGGAGGCCTTGATGCGACGCATCCTTTTCGTGGGGTGGAGCGATCAGGCCACCACGATGCTCTGCCACATCCGGGACGATCCTAAACATTACTACGAAATCGTGGGCTGCATCCCGTCGGTCAGCGGGGGGTACGATCTGGAACGGCCCGACACCGTTTCTCACCTGGGCGACTACTCGGAATTGGCCGAGATCCTGTCCGAGCACAGCATCGATCTCGCCATCGTGGCGGACCAAAACCCGACCCGGGGTGAGTTGCACACTCTGGTGACCACCTGCGAAAAAGAAATGGTCCATCTGCAAATCATCCCGTCGTGTTTTCAGGTGCTCATCTCCGGCTTGCATCTGGAAACAACCAGCGGGGTTCCCGTGCTGGGCATCAGCCGTTTGCCGTTGGATTCGCCCTGGCGGCAAATCGTCAAACGCGTGGTGGACATCGTCGGCGGTTTGGTTGGACTGCTGCTCAGCGCGCCGCTCATCGCGGTGTTCGGCCTGTTGGTGTACCTGGAGTCGCCCGGGCCGATTTTCTATCGCCAACGTCGGGGCGGGCTCGGGGGCAAGTTGTTCGACATCATCAAGATTCGCAGTATGAAACTCAACGCCGAGGTGACGGGCAAGCCGGGCTGGAGCCGACAGATGGATGACCGCAGGCTAAAAATCGGCTCGTTCATGCGCCGCTGTAACATCGACGAGGTGCCGCAATTCCTCAACGTGCTGCTGGGGCACATGAGCTTGGTGGGGCCGCGCCCGGAGCGCCCGGAATTCATCGCCACTTTCAAGGAGGAGATCCCGCACTACAACGCCCGCCACGGCGTCAAACCCGGCATCACCGGCTGGGCGCAAGTCAATGGTCTGCGCGGCGACACCGACCTGACCAAGCGCATCCGCTACGATCTTTATTACATGGAGAATTGGAGCCTGACCCTGGATTGCCAAATCATGCTCATGACGTTCTTCAAGCGGCAGAACGCCTACTGAGCACGCCAAACAAAGTCCGAAGTCGCGCGAAGGTTTTCACCACATGCTCGGAACATCACAAGAGACAACTTTGTCCGACCAGCCAACCGGCGCGGCAAGACGCCTGCAAGGTGTGGCCATCGGCATCGACGGACGTTCCTTGAGCGGACCTCACACGGGGTATGCGATGTACCTGCGTTCGATCCTGATCCCCCTGATGCAAGCCGGGGCGGAGATCACCTTGGTGAGCGATCGTCCATTGCTTTTGGGCGCGGGTCTGGAACGGTGCCGCCACGCGGTGATCGGCGCAAACGAAGGTCCGATGCGCTGGGAACAGGTGAGTCTTCACCGGCATCTCAACGCGGCGAACTACGATTTTTACCTCGCCTCGCGCAATTGCGGACTCCCGCTGCGGTATCGGGGAGCCACCACGCTGCTGCTCACCATCCACGATCTGATTCCGTGGCTGTTTCCGCGCCTCTACTTTCTGAAAAAACCGCGGTTTACGTTCGTGTATCTCACTTCGTTGCTGATCGCGCTGAAGAAAGCCCGGGCGATCTTCACCGTTTCGGAGGCCAGCAAAAGAGACCTCGGCAAATTGGCACCGAACAAGCCGATCTATGCCAACTGGATCCGGCTTTCCGAGCGGAGCGCGCCCGCAGCCACCCCTCCGGTTGACGCGCGCTATTTCGTATATGTCGGTGGGCTAGACCCCCGGAAAAACAACGGGATGCTGCTGAAGGCGTTCGCAAAATTTCGCGCGGAGGGCGGGAAAGAGCGTTTGGTTCTCGTCGGTCGGGGATACGAACCTTTGCTGCCTTTGATCGACGCGCTGGATCTCAAGGAAAGCGTGCGCATCACGGGCTACGTGGACGACGACGCGCGGACCGCGCTGCTGGCGGGGGCGGTGGCCTTGATTTACCCATCGTTATACGAAGGCTTCGGACTGCCGATTGCGGAAGCGTTGCAGGTCGGTGTGCGCGTGCTGACGGGGACCGGCGGGTCCCTGCCGGAGATCGGCGGAGCCGCCGCCGAATACCTGGACCCGATCACTGCGCCAAGCCTAACGGCGGCTTTGCACCGGCTCGCTGGCAGCGAGCCCGACGCCGCCTTTCACCAGGCCGCCCGGGCGCAGGTGAATCGCTTCGTCAGCGTTGACCTCGACGAAAAAATCGTGGCCACCTTTCAGGAACTGTTGGCCGTCCGCGCGCCAGCGGCGAGATGAGTTTCAAGTTGTTCAACGTTTCATGCGAATTCTTTACGTCAGCCACAATCCGCCGGTGCCCATGCACAACGGTGGCGCGCAACGCACGAACCTGATCCACCGCGCGCTGTGCTCGGTGGCGGAGGTGGACCTCGTGATCGTTTCCACGGATGAGGTGACGAACCGCGACGAACTCCAGCGCGACTACGGATTAGTGGCCGACTTTCAATGGACGCGCCCCGGCCACCGCGCGCCTTTTCGCTGGTTTCTGCGCTGGAAGCCGGAGTTCGTTCACCGAGTGGCGCAAACCTTGTTCCCCCGGGCCTGGGATTACCACCCGGACCCAGCGATCGAAGCGCGAGTGCGGCAGCTCGTGGCCGAACGGCGCTATGACGTGGTGGTCGGCCGTTACCTGCGGCCCACGCTGAAGTCTGGCGCCGTGGGAGCCGGGCCGCTGGCGGTGCTCGACGTGGACGACGTGGACACCAAGGTTTTCCTCAGCCGACTCAATGTCCCCGGGCGTCCGGCGTGGGAGCGCGCCATCAACCGCTGGCACTACCAGCAGCTCCGGCGCATCGTGCCCGCGCAATTGCGGAAATTCGACCTGGTCTGGGTCACGAACGAGGCCGAGGTCGCGCCGGGCGGCGAGTTGCAGGAGTGCCAGCGCACGGCCTACCTGCCTAACATTCCCATCCAAGTGGCGGACGAGCCAGTGGACGAGCATGCCCCGCTGCCGCCGCTGCCCTCTGCCGGGTCGCCCCCGGTGATTCTGTTCGTGGGGAATTTCTGGGTGCTGCCCAACAAATTGGGGGTCGATCACTTTGTTCAGGAGGTGTGGCCGAAAATCCATGCGCAGGTGCCGCAGGCGAGGTTTCGCATCGTGGGCGCGGGCCTGAGCGACGAGTTGCGCCAGCGTTGGTCGGCGGTGCCGGGAGTGGAGGCAATCGGGTTCGTGCCCGACCTGCGCGCGAGCTACGCGGAATGCCGATTCACCGTGGTCCCGCTGCTTTCCGGGGCGGGGACGAACATCAAGGTCATGGAGTCGCTTCGGTTTGGCCGCGCGTGCGTGCTGACACAGTTTTCGCACCGCGGCTACGACAAGACGCTGCGCCACGGCGAGGAGTTGCTGGTGGCCAATGACGACGCCGGTTTCGTCGCCGATTGTCTCAAATTATTAGGCGACCCTGATTTCTGCAACATTCTGGCCCGCCGGGGGCGCAGCGCCGTCGCGCGCCACTATTCGTTCGAGTCGTTCCGGCAAACGGTGACCGATTCCATCGAAAGCCTCCTGGCCGATAAACGCGGGTCAGGGAAGGCCCCCTCAACGGCGGTCCTCGCCGTCCAGCCATGAAGATCGCGTACGTCACCATTTCGGACCCGGCAGATCGCTACGCGTGGTCGGGCATCAACCACACCGTCGCCAACCTGCTCCGGCAGGGAGGCGCGGAAGTGCTGCCGGTGGGTCCTTTACGGACGCTGCGGTCCTGGCTCGCCAAAGGCCGGGCGTTGCTCTCCCGCCTGCATCCGGGCGGGGGACAACGGTATCTTTGGACGCTCAATCCCGGCTTGCTGCAAGCTTATGCCCGGCAGGTGGAGCGAGAGCTGGACCGCCTGCAGCCCGACGTGGTTTTTAGCCCGGGGACGCAAGCGATTGCCTACCTGCCAGATCGTTGGCCGACGGTCTTCTGGACGGACGCCCCGTTCGGCGCGATGCGCGGGTATTATCCGTGGTACCAGGCGGTTTCTGCAGCCTCGTTGGGGGAGGGCATGGCGTGCGACGACCGCGCTCTCCGGCTTTGCCGGGCCGCCTGCTACAGTTCGGAGTGGGCGGCGCGTGGGGCGGTCGAAATGCACGGGGCGGACCCCGCGAAAGTCCACGTTTTACCCTTCGGCGCGAATCTCGACCGCGAGACTTCCCCGGACGAAATTCCGCCCTTGGCGGCCAACCGTCTGGCTGGCCCCTGGCGCTTTCTCTTTGTCGGGGTGGAGTGGGGACGCAAGGGCGGCGACCTCGCGCTGGCGGTCGTGCGCGAACTCAACGAACGCGGCCATCCGTCCGAACTAATCGTGGCGGGTTGCCAACCGCCCGCTCGCCTTGGGCCGCTGCCCCCCTACGTGCGCCTGGAGGGATTTATCAGTCAGCACACCCCCGAAGGCCGCCGCCGTTTGGCGGGATTGTTTGAATCGGCGCTCTTTTACCTGATGCCCTCGCGCGCGGAAGCCTATGGCATCGTCTTCTGTGAGGCGAACGCGCACGGCGTTCCCTGCCTGAGCACGGCGACCGGCGGCATCCCGACCATCGTGCGAAACGGTGGCAATGGACAGCTCTTTGCTCCGGCCGCACCTGCGGCGGAATACGTCGATTTCATCCTGAGCAACACCGCCCCCGACCGCTACCTCGCGCTGGCCCAGCGTTCGCTCGATGCGTACCGCGAACGCTTGAGTTGGAAGGTTAATCTCGCTCGCCTCACCCGCCTGCTCGAAAACGCCGCGGCCCCCACCCTCCGTCCCGATGCTTCCCTGGCCTCTGCATCCTCCGCCCGACCGTTCGCCGCCGCGCGCCTTTCCACATGACCACCGCCGTTGACGACTCTCACCACCGCCGACGCAACCGCTCGATCTTGACGTTCTTCGTCAGTTCGCTCACGTCGCGGGGCCTCGGCATCGGCTGCCAGTTGCTCCAAGTGCCGCTGGCCCTGGCGCTGCTCGGCAACGAGGCGTTCGGACTCTGGATCACGCTCAATAGCATCGGCTACATGCTCACCTTCGCGGATTTCGGCATCGGCTTGGGCGCGCAGAACCAGATTGCCGAAGCGACCGGACGGGGCGACACGGCACAGGCGCAACGCATCTACTTTACAGGCACGATTTTCCTCTGCGGCATCATGGCCGCGCTGCTCGCGCTGTCTCCGCTGAGCCTGTTGATCGACTGGCAGCGCGCGTTCCATCTGACGGACCCGGCGCTGGTCCACAGCGCGCCGGGGGTCATCCTCGCCGTGGTCGTGAGCTGGTGCCTCGGCATTCCGATGGGCATGGCGCAGCGGGTGGCCTACGGCGTGCAACTTGGCTGGTTGTGCAACGCGCTGGATGCCGTGCGCAACGTCCTGACGCTGGCGGTCATCTACGTCGAGGTGCAAGCGCGTTGTTCGTTCGGCTTTTTTATCATTTCGACGGCGGCGGTCGGCTTCGCCATCCAGGTCGGGTTCTTCGCTTATCTGTTGGCTCGGCTCGGCTGGTTGCGGGCGCGGCGGGACTGGTTCCAGCGTTCGCTGCTGGGCTCGTTGACCAACGTCGGCGTCTTTTTCTTCCTCCAGCAGATCGCTTCGCTCGTGCTGTTCTCGGCGGGTCCGGTGATCCTTTCTTCGACGCTGGGGGTCGCCGCCGTGACGCCCTTCAACTTGGCCCAGCGCGTTTTTTCACCTTTCCAACTGGTTTCCAACGCCTACCTGCTGCCTATCTGGCCCGCGTACTCCGAGGCCAAGGCGCGGGGGGACTGGGCCTGGATCAGGCTCACGCTCTTCCGATCCCTTGGGGTCGTGACGGGGCTATGCCTGTTGCCCATGGCGGCGGCAACGATCTACATGCAACCAATCATCAAACTGTGGACGGGCGGGAAGGCCGCGTTGCCCGCGCAGAGCCTGTTGTGGCTGCTGTTTGTCTGGAACGGTCTGACGGTGTTTCAACAGCCGTTCGGCTATCTGCTCGCGGGGTTGTCGGAGGTGCGTCGCTCCACGCTGTATTCTGTGCTCACCACGGCACTGGCGTTGCCGCTGATTTTCTGGCTGATCCCGCGCTACGGTGTCAACGCGCTACCCCTGGGATTGATCATCGGGTTCCTACCCTTCGTTTTCTGCGGCAACGCGCTGGAAACCCTGCTCGTGCTGCGGCGCCCCGCCCGGCTGTCAACGCCCGGCACCGACCTGGGTCTGGTGACCCTCGCCACGGTAGTCCCAGGTTCCGCCGAACCGGACGACGCGCTCCAATCGTCGGGCAGCGCCGTCTAAACAAGAGGGAGTTTTACCGCCAACCTATCGTTCCTGATGCTGCACTTTGCCACCCTTCGCCAATCCGCGCTGGAAACCGCCGTTTCCCTTTTGGCGCAGACCAACCGTCAGGGAACGGGTGGCTGGTATCAACTCGGGTTGCTTCGTTTGATGGGCGTGGCGGTGGTCGGTCCGGTGGCCATCGCACCCGGGACGAGCTTTCTCGGGGCGCACCACCTGCGTCTGGGCCGCTACGTGACCATCGGCGCAAATTCCCGACTCGTGAGCTGGGCTCCCGTGGAAATCGGCGACGATTTCATGGCCAGCGACCAACTCAACATCAACACCGGTGCCCACGACCCCGTGACGCTCCAACCGGCGGGCGCGCCGGTGAAAATCGGGCGGCGGGTCTGGTGCGGCACGGGGGTCACGATCTGCGCGGGCGTCGAGATCGGCGACGACGTGGTCATCGGCGCGGGCAGCGTCGTCACCAAATCGCTGCCCGCGAATTGCATCGCCTACGGCGTCCCGGCCCGACCGGCGCGGACGCTGGATCGCCCCGCCGGACAGGGGGTATGGTCCATGTGGCCGGAACGCGCCGCCGGGGGCCGCTTGGAGGATGCCTCACCGCTCAAACGGCGTCTGCATTGGTTGCGAGCCCGTCTCTGATGCCATGATCCGCGTCGTCCAAATCAGCACGACCCAGAGCGCTGGTGGCGCGGCGTTGGCCGCCCAACGTTTGCACGCGGCGCTCAATGCGCACGGCGCGCGCTCCACGATGTTCGTTGGCCTGGCGCAAAGCGGCGGCCCGGACGTGCGGGAGTTCCAGCCGCTTCCCCTGGCTTCGGCCTCGGTCAACCGCTGGCTCTTTCGCGCCGGACGCCGCCTCCAGCGGCGGGTGGAGTGCGTGCATGGCCCGCTCTTTTCGCTGGACTGGACCGTGTTCGGCCGGGGGCCGCTGCGCCAGCTTCCGCCCGCCGACGTGTACCATCTGCACTGGGCCGCCGACCTCGTGGACTTTCGCTGGCTGCCCGCGCTGGCGCAGCGCGCGCCGGTGGTCTGGACGCTCCACGATATGAACCCATTTACCGGTGGCTGTCACTACGACGAGGGTTGCGGCCGGTTCGAGGATGCTTGTGGGCGGTGTCCGCTGCTGGCTTCCGCCGACCCGGGGGATGTCAGCGCGCGCGTGTTGCGCCGCAAAGCAAGCGCACTCGCCGCTGTGTCGGCGGAGCGGCTCACGGTCGTGACTCCCAGCCGATGGCTGGCCGGGGAAGCGCGGCGCAGCACTGCCTTTGGACGCTTCGACGCCCACGTCCTGCCGAACGGGATCAATTTGGAGACTTTCCGTCCAGCGGAGGATCGGGCGGCGGTCCGCCAACGCTTCGGTTTCCAGCCACAGGACCGCGTGGTCCTGTTCGTGGCAGACGTGCTCAACGATGTGCGCAAGGGCTGGGCGGAACTCGCACGCGCACTGGCGGAAATTTCCCGGCTGCCTTCGTTACGGGTGCTCACGCTCGGCAGCGGCGACACGCAACACATGTCCGGCCCGCATTTCCGGCATTTGGGGCAGTTGAAGGACGCGGCAGCCATCCGCGACGCCTACTGCGCGGCGGACGTGTTCGTGATTCCCTCGCTCCAGGACAATTTTCCCAATACCGTGTTGGAATCTTTGGCCTGCGGCACGCCGGTGGCCGGGTTTGCCGCGGGCGGGATCACAGAAGCCGTGGAAGATGGGACCTGCGGATCCCTCGCCCCGGTCGGGGACACCGCAGAACTTGCCCGTCGGCTCACCGCCCTGCTCACCGACGAAACCACCCGCGCCGCGATGGGCGCGGCTGGGCGGACGCGTGCCCAAGCGTTGTACGGGCTGGAAACGCAGGCCGCTGCTTGCCTGCAACTTTATCGCCGGTTGCTCGCCCGGGCCGGAAACTTCCCGGCGGAGCAGGAAATGCCCTTCGACCGTTCGCCGATCCTGGAGCGCAACGCGCCCGTTTAAACGATGAGCACCGCCACCGTTACCCTTCCTCAACCCGTCGCCCCGCGCGCCGTCGAAAAACGCGCCCGCCTCGGTTCCCTGCAGGTTTGCCGCGGCTGCGCGGCCTTACTGGTGGGGCTCCATCACGCCGGCACGTTTGCGAACGGCCATCCCGGCGGCCCGTTCCTGGGCGGCGCGATGGACTGGGGCGCGGCGGGCGTAGACTTCTTTTTCGTGCTCAGCGGGTTTATCATTTTCTTCGTCCATCGCCGCGACCTGGGGTGCCCTGCCAGCTTGGGAGCGTTCGCGGTCAAACGTCTCGTGCGGATTTATCCGATCTACTGGGTTGCCTGCGTGGTGGTCATCCCGCTTTATTTTCTCTTTCCTGGTTCCGGCCCGGCCTACACGCACGATCCTGCCGCCATTCTGACGAGCGTTTTGCTCGTCCCGCAGGCGCATTTTCCGATTCTGGCCCAAGCTTGGACGCTGACCTACGAGATGTTGTTTTACGCGCTCTTTGCGGGGTTGATCTGGCGTTTCCGGCTCTTCGTCGTGCCGGCGGTCGCCTGGATGGCGGTTTGCGCCGGGATTTATTTTTTTGAGTTGCTCACCCGATCCAGCGTACTGGGAGACCCTCCGGCCAGCTTTGGCTTTCCGTGGAATTGGCTGTTTTCCCGCCACAACCTCCTGTTCGGCTTCGGCGTGGGCACGGCGGTTCTGGTGATGCGGGGCGTGAGCGTGCGTTGGTGCCGCGTCTCGCAGGCGGTGGGGGTCGGACTGTTCGTAGGTTTCGCCGCGCTCAACCAGCCGGGCAGCCCGTTTGACCTCGTCAAAAGGCTCGATTATCCGCTCACTTTCGGAGTGGCTTCCGCGCTGGTGGTCATCGGGGCCGCCGGTCTCGACGTAGCCCTGCCGACCTTGCGGACCCCGGGCATCTTGCTTTATTTAGGCAACGCTTCTTACAGCATTTATCTTTTTCACAGCATTGCGATGTCCATCCTGGTTCGTCCGGCCGCGCGGGTGGTGGCTCACGGGTTGAGCGTCAACGCCACGTGTTTGTTGATGTGCGCCGCGGCGGTCGGGGTGGGTTGTCTGGCCCACTCGCTGGTGGAACAACCTTTGCTCAACCTGCTCCGGCGTCGCCTGGTGGCTCGCGCCTCCTGATCCATGCCGCCCGCCGCCCTTGCTCCCGCTTCCGCGCCGCCCGGCCGGTCCCCGCGCCCTGTCCGCTGGGAAGGACCGCCGTCGGCGGCGCGGCGCGAGGTGGTCCCGGCTCGGGCCTGGCTGGCCTTGGCCGTCGGCCTGACCAATCCCTTCACGTTGCGTCTGGTCGGTTTGATGCCCGTCAGCGAGGTGATCCTCCTGCTGGCGGGCGCGTGCTTGCTGCTCCAGACGATTCTTGCCCACGGTTGGGACGAGCCTTTGACGCGCGAGCGGCCTTTTCGCTGGCTGATGCTCTGTCAGGGCGTGGCACTGTTCGGGTACGTGATTTCCGACGAGTGGCGGGGAAGCGCCCCGGCGGACATGGCCCGGGGCTGGGCGCGCATGTTATTCCTCGCCTTCGACATCGTGTGCCTGGCGGTGTTGTTCGCGGAAACCCGGACGTTCGTCTTCTACCAGCTCGGGGTGGCGTTCTCCGGCTTCCACGTGCTCGTGCACGGCGCGCTGTTCGGAGACGCGTGGAAGTTTGGCTACGGGGTGCCGTGCACGGTGTTGGGGCTGCTGATTTTCCCGCTGGCGGGGCCGGGCGCATCGACCGTCGGCATCCTGGCGTTGGCGGGGCTGCATTTGGTCATGGATTTTCGCAGCATGGCGCTCATCTGCGTGCTGCTCGCCACGCTGCAAATGCTTACAACCCTACCCGGAGCCTTGCGCCGGGTCCTGCTGCCGTTGGGAGTCGTGGTGGGAATGGCTCTCGTCGCGTTCAAGGGCCAGATCGTCGGGGAAGGCTCGGAACGCTCGAAACGCTCCGACGCCGAGCGCACCGCGATGCTCAGCGCGGCCTCGGAGGCTTTCGTCGCCTCGCCCTTGCTCGGGCAAGGCTCGTGGTTCAGCCGATCCAAGGTCATGGACCGCTTCATGGAAATCCGCGCGGAAAATGCCCGCGAGGCCGGGGTGGGCGGGTTCGGCGACGACGACGGCGAGACGATGGCAATTCATTCGCAGATCCTGGTCAGCTTGGCTGAGGGCGGCCTGCTGGGCGGCTGCTTTTTCATCGCCTACGGTGTTTTCCTGGTGTGGGCATTGGTATATTGCTCCGTCGCCCGAGCTTGGACACGATTGACGGCGGTGATCTTGTTCGTCCTGCTTTCGGGGTTGCTGAACCTGCTTTTCACGCCGTTCTCGGGCGCGGCGCGGGTGGATATCGCGGCGACGGTGGGCGTGCTGTTGTTTCTCTGGCGCGAACGCCACGCCGCCACGACGGCAGCCCGGCTCGAACAATCACCGGTTTCGGAGGGTGTTTTATGGCCTTGCCGCTGAGCATCGTCGTCTGCACTTGCAACCACGCTGATACGCTTGCGGGTACCCTGCGGGCGATTGCCGCGCAGGACGCCGCGCCTTCTTCCTTCGAGGTCGTGGTGGTGGACAACGGCTGCACGGACGACACGGAAAGCGTGCTGGCCGAGGCGCGGACCCGACTGCCGCACCTGCGGACCGTGCGCGAGACGAAACCCGGACAGGTCCATGCCCGGGTCAAGGGGGTGCGCGAAAGCGCGGGCGAGTGGATCGCCTTCGTGGACGATGACAATGCGCTGGATGTCTCCTGGGTCAGCGCGGCTCTGCGTTTTGCGGAGTGTCATCCCGCGTGCGGCGCGTTCGGCGGCGAGGTGGCGATCACCTGGGCGGAGCCCCCCCCGCCCGCCGTCGCCCGGCGCGCCTACGCCTACGCCGCCACGGACTTGTCGGGCGGCACGCACCGGCTCGACGGTGAGGAGCGCTGGCGTCTGCGCGGGGCGGGTCTGGTGTGCCGCCGCCGCGCGCTGTTGGAAACGGGCTGGCTGGAGTGGCAGGCCAACGTTGGGCGGGTGGGCCAAGGGCTGCTCGGCGGAGACGACACGGAGATCGTCATGCGGATTGCCCGTGCGGGCTGGGAACTCTGGTACGAACCCGCTTGCCGTTTGCGGCACTGGATCGGCGGACGCCGTCTCAGCATCCCGTACTTCCGCGCGCTGCACATCGGATTTGCCAGGGCGGACCCCCTGTTGCTGGGATTTCGGGACCGCGGTTCGCTCGGACGGTGGGCGGGCCGGTTTCTCGGCCTTCTGGCGCGGCGGCTCTTCGCGCTCGGGCGGCATGGGCTGCGGGGCTGCCTGGATGCGGACGCCCGGCTCACTGCCCGGCTGACCCTCGACAGCATCCGGGGCAATCTCCAGGGGATCGCTGCCGTGGTCCGGCTCGGCCCGCTCCAGCGGCGGGCGTGGCTCGGGCAAACAAGTCCCGCGTCGGCCCGCCCGCGCCCGGATTCAATCCCCACTCTTCGCGTGCTGCACCTGCACAGCGGGCGGGACTACGGCGGCTTGGAGCGGGTGCTGCTGTGTCTGGGGGCGCACCGGGCGGCTGCCCCTGGCATGGAGCCTACGTTCGGTCTCGGCTATCGCCACCGTCTTGCCCGGGAACTGAGCCAGGTCGGCGCGTCGGTGGAAGTCCTCGGGGCTTTTGAGCGGCGGCGTCTCTGGGCCGCGCCGGGGGTGTTGCTGTCCGTGGGTAGCTTGCTGCGGCGGGGGTGCTTTGCCGTGGTGGTTTGTCACGGGTCCTCCGCCCTGGTTTCGTTCCGCTGGCTGGCGCGAGCGATGCGGTTGCCGGTCGTGCTCTGGATGCACTCTGATACGAAGGTAAAAAACAAGAATTTAACCGAATTTCTGGCCGGGAAAATGCGCCCGGCGTTGGTGGTGTGCAACAGCGCGTTCACGGCAGCGAGCCTGCCGTTGCTCTTTGCGGTGCCGCCTCCCCACGTGGTTGTGCATTGTCCCGTGCCGGTCTCGGTGGGCCGGAGCGACCTGCCTGCTCGGCGGCGAGCCTTGCGGGCGGAGCAGCAGACCTCGGACGATGCGGTGGTTATCATCCTGCCCAGCCGCCTGGAACGGTGGAAAGGCCACGAATCGTTGCTCGACGCGTTGGCTGGCCTACGGGCCAACCCTCGTTGGACTTGCTGGATCGTGGGCGGTCCCTTCGACGACGAGCAAGCGACGGTGTTGAGCGACCTCCGCGCCCGCGCCTCCGCCGGCGGCATCGCGGACCGGGTTCGCTTCCTGGGACAACGCGACGACGTGCCGGACCTGCTCGCCGCCGCCGACATTTTCTGCCAGCCCAACCTTACCCCGGAGCCCTTCGGGGTAAACGCGGTCGAAGCGCTCTACGCCGGTTTGCCGGTGGTGGCCAGCGACTCGGGCGGCACCCGCGAGATCGTGGATAATACCTGCGGTCGCCTGACGCCGCTGGGCGACGTGACGGCGCTGAGAGCGTCCTTGGCGCAGTTGGTGGATGATCCGCAGTTGCGGAGCGCGCTGGGTGCGCGGGCCGCGGCGCGAGGCCGCGCGGTGTCGGACCCCGACAAGATTTTGCCTTTGCTCCAGCGCTGCTTGGCTGATTTGACGGCAACGTCGGGCGCGGGGGTACGACGCCCGGGCCAACCGACGCCGTTGCCAACCAGAAACGAGGTCAGCCGTGAATGATTCCCAAGTCGTCACCGTTCGCTCGCTGGTCGGCGCGGACCAAGCGGAACTAGCCGGTAAATGCCTCGGCAGCTTGCTGGCTGCGGCGCGGCGGCCGGTGCGATTGGCGATCCACGACGACGGCACGCTGGACGCGCCCGCGCGGGAAAGACTTTTCGCCCGCCTCGGTCCCACGTGCCAATTCGTCGACCGGGCAGAGGCCTCCGGGCAGGTCGCCGAGCGACTGCGCGCCCACCCCCGTTGCGCCCGGTTCCGCCAGGAGCATGTCTTCGGTCCCAAACTCTTCGACATCCCGCTGCTGGCCACAGGTAGGGTGGTGTACATCGACTCGGATATCCTCTGGACCCGGCCCGCCGATTGCCCGGCTTATTTTGCGGGCGGGTCGCTGCCGTTCGTCGTGATGCGTGACCTGAAGGAATCTTACGCCGTTTCGCTGCGGAGTTGGACGGCGTTGCGGCGACACGGCATCCCGCTTGTCAGCCGTTTTTGCGCAGGAATGATGAGTTTCGACGCCAGGGCGCACGACCTGGACTACCTCGAATGGCTCCTCGGGGTGGACGAGCAGCACGCGCTTTTCGGCGGTTTCCGTTTCTGGGCGGAGCAAACGATGTACGCTGCCTTGGCCGCCCGGGCGGGTTGCGCCTGGATCGACCCGGCGGAATGCGTGGTCGCACACCGCCGCAATTTTGCGCGGTCGCGCCGTGCCGCCGTCATTCACTTCGCCGGTTTCTCGCGCAACCTCTTCGAGGCTCGCTACCGCGAAATCAATTTTGCGGAATGTTCCTCCCTCCCGGTCAAAACCCTGGGCACCCGGCGCGCTCCGCGTTGCGGCTGGGGCCGACGGATTTACAGTGCCCTCCGCACCCGTGCCTTCCTGCGGGAAACGGACCCGGCAACGCGCGTCCCGACACCCGTGACTCCGGCCAGACCGTCACTTCAACCAACCGCTGCCCGAAACCAACCGTGCCCGCTCCCGCCAAACTCCTGATCCTCACTCCCACGCTGGGAACCAGTCCGTACCTGCCCGAGGCGGTAGCGTCGGTCCGCGCCGTCAGGGGAGTGGAAGTTTGCCATGTCTTGGTTTGTCCCGACGGTCAGATCGAAACCCTCCGGCGAGCATACCCGGAGTGCACGGTCACGGTTGACCAAGGACGCGCGGGCGGCGTCTATGGGGCTCTCAACGCCGGTCTGGCCGCTGCCCCGGCGGGTTGGGAATGGTTCACCTACATCAACGACGACGACCTGCTCGCACCGCATTTTAACGCCCTGCTCGCGCGCCACTGCCGCCCAGAAAACGCCAATACGGTGGCCTACGGCGACATCATGAACATCGACTCCGCTGGTCATCCTCTGGGCCGTATGACCGTGGAGGCGACCCCCCGCCGGATGCCCGCCCTGCTCCAGCAGGGTATCAGCCCGGCGGGCCAGCAGGGGATGTTGTTCGGCGCGCCGGTGGCCCGAGCCCTGGGTGGCTACCGGCTGCAATTCAAACTCTGCGCGGATCTGGACTTCTGGGTGCGTGCCCATGCCGCCGGTTTTCGCTTCGTGTATTACGGGCAGACCGTCGGCTGCTTCCGCATCCAGCCCGGCCAGCTTTCCGGCGACATCATGCTGACTCGGCAAGAACTGGACGCCATCACCGCCGAGAATTTTCCCCGGACAGCGTCCCCCGCCGCGCGCCGGTTGGCTCGCTGGCTGTACCGGCTCGCCAACGCCCCGCGCTACCTGGAGCGGTGGCGCGCGGTGGGCCGGTTGAGCACCAGTGAGTCGATGCTTGGCAGCGGTGGCGGCCACCGCCCGGACCCGACCCCTTCCGCCCCCACCAGCCGATGACCTCTCCTCCCTCTCCCGATGTCATCATCCTCAACGACTTCGCCGCCTTCAACGGCGGAGCCAGTGTGGTGGCTCTGCACAGCGCGGTCGAGCTGGCCCGGCGCGGCCACCGGGTGACGCTTTTTTGCGCCGTCGGCCCGGTGGACCCGGCGCTCGTGAATTTGCCTAATCTTGAGGTGGTTTGCCTGGGTCAGGAGGAAATCGTTCGGGACCCCAACCGCTTGCGCGCGTTGGTGCGCGGAGCCTGGAACCGCCCCGCCGCCCGCGCCCTGGCGGCCTTGCTCGCTGGCCGCGACCCCGCCCGCACGATCATCCACGCGCACCTGTGGATGAAAGCGCTTTCCCCGGCGGTTTTTGTCCCCGCCTTTGCCCGGGGGTTCTCCTTGGTCGTCACCTTGCACGATTTCTTCGTGGCGTGTCCGAACGGGGGATTTTACGTGTACCCCGCGCAGGAAATTTGTCATCGCCGCGCGCTCTCGCTGAGTTGCCTGAAATGTCGCTGCGACCGCCGCAGCCACGCGCAAAAACTCTGGCGCGTGGGCCGGACGGTCCTGCAAAATTCGGTGGCGCGCCTGCCGGAAAGGACGGCGCACTTCATCGGGGTATCCCGGTTTGCCCTGGACATCCTGCGGCCTTATCTGCCGCCGACGACTCCCGCCACCATCGTCCGCAACCCCATCGACTGCCCGGACCTCGGCCCGGCCCCGGTGGCGGGGAACCTGCCGTTTGTTTTCGTGGGGCGGCTGGTGCCGGAAAAAGGCCCGCGCCTGTTTGCGGAAGCCGCCCGGCTGGCCGGTGTGCCGGCCGTGTTCGTCGGGGACGGAGAGTTGCGCGAGGAACTCGCGCGCGATTTCCCGGAAGCCACCATCACCGGCTGGCAAACCCCGGCGGAGGTGACCGCTGCCCTGCGCCGCGCGCGCGCTCTCATTTTCCCGTCGCGCTGGTATGAGACGCTCGGCTTAGTGGCGGTGGAAGCGGCGGCCAACGGCGTGCCGACAATCGTCTCCGACGGGTGCGCCGCCCGGGAAACCGTGGCCGACGGCGAGCGCGGACTGCACTTCCAGGCAGGCAATGCCGCGTCGCTGGCCGGGAAGCTCCGGGTGTTGGCGGACGATCCAGCCTACGCGGGACGGCTTGGCCACGCCGCCTACAGTTGGTACTGGCGCGACCCGTGGACCAACGAGCGCCACGTCGAAGATTTGCTCGACGTTTACCGCCGCACCTTGAACGCGCCGGAGCCAAAAACTTATGGACACGCCACCGTCTAAAAAACCGGCCGCGCCGTCGATCCTGCTGGTCAGCGAACCGGGCGTGGACGGGGTTTTTCACTACGTGAAAAACTTCACCCATTACTTGCTGCAACGAGGCTGGCAGGTTCACCTGGCGTATTCCAGTGTCCGCGGCTGCCCGGCGCTGTCCGAACTGGCGCAGCGCGTGGAGGCAGCAGGGGGACAAACGGTGGACTTGCGGGTTGGCAACGCTCCCCAACCGGCGGACGCGCGGGCGCTGATACGCCTCTGGTCGCTCGCCCGCCGGGTTAAACCGCAGATCATCCACGGACACAGCTCCAAGGCAGGGGCATTGGTCCGCCTGCTCCCGTTCCTCGGCATCAAAGCGAGGTTTTTTTACACCTCTCACGCCTACTACATGATGAACGGCGCGATGAGCGTGCGAAAGTTTCTCTTCACCGCCATCGAGCGCATTTTAGGGCGCGTCGGAGCGACCATCAGCGTGTCCGACAGCGAGGCGGAGTATGCGCGCAAAGTGATTGGCGTCCCCGCTGACAGATTGTGCCCCGTGCTGGCCGGCACCGATTGCGCGCGCTTCCGCCCGGCGAACGATCCCGCCGAAAAACGCGCGGCCCGGGTCCAGTTCGGCTTGCCGCCGGATGCCCTGCTGCTGGGGACCGTAGCCCGCTACAGCGCCCAAAAAGACCCCCTGACCCTCTACCGCGCCTTGCTGGCAAGCCTCGCGCGCCACCCGTTGCTCTGCTTCGCGCATCTCGGCAAAGGTGAACTGAGCGGCGAGGTGGACCGGCTGCTTGCCGATGCCCCCGCCGCGCTGCGCGCCCGGATTTACCGCGCGGCAAGCAGCGACGATCCCGCAGCTTTCTACCGGGCGTTGGACGCCTTTACCCTGCCTTCCCTGTACGAGGGGTTTGCCTTGTCGGTGATGGAAGCGACGGCCTCCGGCCTGCCGTTGATCGTTTCTAGCTGTCCCGGCAACGACGATCTGAAACAACTGCCTCTCGACGACGTGCGTTGGACGGTGGTCGGCGACCCAGCATCGCTCGCCCGAGAGATCGACGCGTGGGCTGACTCCGAGCCGCGCGCCAACAACCATCGTCAGATTGCACTCGCAAAATTGAACGCCGACCAAGTGCTAGGGGATATTCTCAAGTGTTACGTTCGTCATCAAGATTCCCCTGCCTATTCGCAAAAATGATTTTGCGTCTTTGATCATCGAATAGCATCGTGGCAAGCGAATTGCTCTTAATCCCAGCAATATGCGTAGAAAGTTCATCTTCTTCCTTCCCTTTCCGTTCGGTTGTGAAATACTGGTTGCAGTTTCCCCAACCCCGTAGCCCTCCCCAGACATGTTTGCAATCCTCTGTACCCTCGTCGTCTTATCCATCGTTGGTTTGATCTTGGTCATCAATGCCTCGCTTTCTGCTCCCCATGGAGTCGAAGATCGTGATGGCTTTCATGCCACCTCCTCGGTTGAGCAGGAGGGCCAGGAGCCTTCGTTGACCGTGTTTTCAAACCCCGCGAGTCTGGCGTTTTTCAGCCGCTAAGGTTTTCACACATCGTGGGCCGGTCCGGCGTCTAACCGGAATTTTGTTCCGGGCGCTTTCCGCCCGGAAGCGTTGCGGGAGAAGCTATTGAAGCTTCCTCACCGCTAGGCGCATGAAGTGTTGCGTGGCGTCCATCGCCGGGACGCTGTCGCGGTAAATCAGCGTTTCCGTGCCGTCTCCGTTGTCTGCCGTCGAGCCGACGAGCACTCCGCCGGGGACCCAGTCACCCTCCACCGGGTTGTCGGCAACCTCGACGACGTATTCCAGATCTGCGCTGTCGAGCAAGCGTCGAAAGCTCAAGGTTAGGTATAGTGAGGAGTCCACCGTTTGGAGTTCTGCGCTTGGCAACTGGCCCGAGGCGTCAAAGTCCAGCGCAAAACCGAACGCATACTTCAGCAGATTGCACACTCCGTCCCCCGTCGGGGCGGCCAGGTCGCCGGAAATCGCCGGGTCTGTTAGTTGATCGGGAGTGAAATATCGCCGTTGCCAATCGTTGAAACTGGTCGGTAAAGCAGGAGTGGGCGCGGTGATCTTTGCCCGGTAGTCCACGGAGTCAAAATTGATGTCGATGCCCGGGCCGGGCGTCGTTACGAAGTCGATGATGGAGCCAACCTTCAGGGTCGCTTGAAAATCAAACTCGACCGAGTTCGCGCCGCCCGGCGCGCCGATCACCTTGGAAAACGCCTCCTGGCCATCGACCAGAATTTTGATGCCCGTGCCGTCCCCGCCGTCCGACACGTGCGCGGCGGTGCCGGTGATGCGCGCCGGTCCGGCAAAGGAGCTTCGCCAGCGCCGCACAGTCCAGACGGGGGCGTCCCCGGCGTAGCTCGGGTGCTGGACGGTATTAGTGATAGCGGCGTAGGCATAGGGGCACTGCCAGCGGTAATCAAAATCGGTCCGGCCCCAGGTCATCAGTTGGACCTGATCCACCTGGTAGCCCGCCGCGCCGATGGCACTGTAGCCGTAGCTCCAACCGCCGGGCGCATTGCCCTGCACACCGTTGAAGCCATCCACGCTGTCGGCAAGCAGGAGATCCCGTCCCACCTCGCGCACGGCATCCACTTGGCCCAGGAGATAGACGGGGTTGTTGTCCACCGTGAGAGTGACGGTTCCTCCCTGCGGAGAAAGCGTCCGCGGCACCCCCATCAGGTCAACGAGGGTGAGCGGTTGCCGGGTCTGGAGCACCAGCTTGGAAGGCGGTGCGGTGGACCACAGCACGCGCAGTTCTGTCCCGCCTTTGTCGAACAGATAAAATCGGGTGCGCAGGTCGGTGGCCTCGCGCCGGACGAACCGGGCTTGATAGAGCAGTTGAATCAGATTGGAGTAAGCCGGATAAGCGGCGGTGGGCACATAGCGGCCCAGCGGGTCGCGGTCCGAATGCACCAACCCCGTGGTGAAATCGTTATAATCGCGCATCAAATACCAATAGATGCGCTCGACCCCGGTCGCCCGCATGGTGGTGAGCGAACGCACGAGGTTACGCGCCATGTCCTGCCGGCCCGGGTGCGCGGAGTCGGCCAAACTAGTTTCCGTCGCCCAGATCGGCTTGGGACCCGCGCCATGGTTGTAACGGGTCATGGCTTCCTGGATGGCGACCACGTTCTTTTCCACGTCTTCAGGCAGGTTGAAATACGGATGGATCACCGCGGCGTCCATGAAGTCCAGCGCCCCGACGGCAAAAAGGTCTTCGAACCACGGTTGGGGGGCCAGGACTGCCGCGCCGCCGAGCACCCGCACATCCGGTCGTTGCGCCTTGATGGCCGTGTAGGCCGCGCGCAGCATTTGGGTGTAGCAGGCGGGCCGGTTGGCGGTGGCCGGTCCCACGCAGAACCCTCCGTTGTATTCGTTCCAGACCTCGACCGTCTGTACCTGCGCGCCGTACTTGGCCAGCAGCGCGAGCGCGTAGTCGGCGTAGGCTTGGCGCCCCGCGTCGGTCACGGGAGCCCAGGCGGTTTGCGGTGCCGCCGGATCGTGGTCGTAGAGCTTGTTGCCGAAGGTCAACAACTCCAATGGCTCAAGACCGTTTTGGGCTGCGGCGGCCATGTAGTTGAGATAACTGCCGTTGAATTCGTACTCTCCCGGCGCGCTTTCCACCGTCTCCCAATATTGCTCGTCGCGGATGTGCCGCAGGCCAGCCCGGGCAATCACCGGCATCAGGTCGGTGTCCCACGTTTGCGCGAAATGCGTCATGACCCCGAAGGCCGAATCGGCCATCGCGCTGACATCGACCGGCGCCACCACGGCAAAGGTGGTGTCGGCCTGTGCGACGGTGGCGCCAGCGCGTTTGGCCACGAGGTGTAACTCAAAGTAACCTTTTCGGCCAGATCCGGGACGGATGGTGGCCTGATGATCCGCCCCGACGCTGACGGCGGGCCCGGACGTTTCCGCGCCCAGAAAATCCTGCACGGTCCATTCCACTTTGTCCGCCGTGGTGGTCACGGGGATGATAACCGTCTCGGTCGTGAGAAAAATGTTGCCCGCGCGCGCCTGGGACAAGGTCAGGGAATCCGCCGCGTGAGCGGGCCCTCCATGAACACCGGCGCAGAGTAGCAGCAAGCCCGATAGCCAGGTTTTCCAGCAGTCGCTCGGCGAGCGCGCCGCGTCGTTCTTTCGTGCAGCCATCGTCGTTCCCTTTCTCGTTGAGCTTGGTCGGCGCTTGCTTCAGATTTCCTTAGGCGCGCGGTAAACCGAAGCAGCTTGCGTTCCCGTCCCTGGCTGCTTTCCTACCGCAATCGCTGCCGTCGCGCGACAGCAAAGATAAACTTGCTCCGTCCCTGACGGATCGTGCCCCGCTGATTTGGCGTTATCAGACGAACTGCTCCTGGAAAACCGACCTGTGAATTTAAGGGTGGCGCTCCGGGCGAGAGGCCGCTATAACCCCCGCCATGCCAACGGTCTTGCAATCCCACGTTCTGCCTGGACAGCTGAGCCGGGGCTTGCGGCTCCACTACCTTGATGGATTGCGCGCGGTGGCCGCGCTTTACGTGGTTGCGGTCCATGCCTACCAGGAAATCATCTCGGTGCCGGGTTGGATGCCCGAAACCCTGGTGCGGGCCACCCACGCGTTCAGCAATGGATTGGTCGCCGTGCAGGTGTTTATCGTGCTGAGCGGTTACTGCCTGATGCTGCCGGTGGCGCGGTCAGGGCAGTTGAAGGGAGGGTGGACCGGCTTCGTGCGACGCCGCGCGCGCAGGATCCTGCCGCCCTACTATGCCGCCCTGGGCCTTTCGCTGCTGCTGATTTTGTGCGTGCCGGGGCTGGGCGTCAAGCAGGGCGGACATTGGGACAACTCCCTGCCTGCGCTCACGCCGGGGGTGATCGGGTCGCACCTGTTGCTGTTTCAGGATCTGCGTCCCGACTGGATCTTCAAGATCAATTATCCCATGTGGACCATCGCGCAGGAGTGGCAGATTTATTTCCTCTTCGCCTTTCTGTTCCTGCCGATCTGGCGGCGGGTTGGAGTGTTGCCCGTGGTGCTGTTGGCTCTGCTGGCCAGCGATTTTCTGCGGCGGGCCTGGGACTACAAGTTCCAATACGTCGCCCCGGGTTTTTTGTTTTTGTTCACGGTAGGAATGCTTGCCGCCGCGATCAACTTCTCGCCGCAGCCCGAGCGCGTGAAACGATTGGTCAACGCCGTGCCCTGGACCGGGTTGGCCATCGGGCTCTGGCTGGCTTATGCAGTCGTTACGGTGCGGTTTGCCAATCAGCCGGATAGGTTTTCCTCGACCCTATTTTGCCTGCTCGCAGGCGCGGCCTCCCTGGCGCTCATCGTCGCCTGCACGGCCTCCACGCAGGGAGCGGGGACCAACCCGCTCTTACGGGCGTTTGAATGGTCTCCTCTCGTCTTTCTGGGTGGTTTTTCGTACAGCCTTTATCTCATCCATGCGCCGGTGCTGGCGCTGTTTGCTCTGGCGTTGCGGGGTGGAAGCTTGTCTGCTGCGGCCAGTTTGGTCATCCTGTTGGCGGTGGCCGTGCCGGTTTCGGTGGCGCTCGCCTACGGCTTCCATATCGTGGCGGAACGACCGTTCATGTCGCTGCCGAAACCCGCCACGACGCCGGCGTCTTGACGAGGCGCCTTCCGGAGACCTTTTCCCGGTTGGAAAATTGAAGTTGACCATTCGCGATTTGGCCCGAGCGCATGACGCGCATCCAGCCCACCTTATTGCGCCGTTTTGCGCATCTGCTCTCGAAGTCCACGGGTGGCTTGAGGCGAAAGCACGCATCGTGCGCGACGCCATCTGCACCTATCTGGCCAGTCCGCTCTACAATCTGCCTTCAACTGCGTAACTCCCGTGTGAATCAAATGCCATTCAGCTTCTCTTCCGCCGAGGCTTGTTGCCACTTCCGGCGTTTGCGATACAGCGTTGCCACATCGATGCCGAGAATTTCTGCCGCATCTTCCAACCGCGCCGAGCGCGCCAACACACGCTGAGTATGTTCGTCGGCCAGTTCCGCCAAGGTGATATCGCCGCCCACTTCTATCCGTGCATTGCGAATGCGTGGCGGCGCGACGAGCTGCGTCAATTGCTCGGATTCGATCAGAGGGCCGGAAGCGAGGATCACCGCCCGTTCGATGGCGTTGCGCAATTCGCGAATGTTACCTGGCCAAGGGTAACGCCGCATGACGGCCTTGGCTTCCGGGCTGAAGTCGCGGATGGGCTTGCCCGTTTGTCGGACGAAAAACCGCAGATGCGCCATGGCCAACCGTTCCAGGTCGAGCGGGCGTTCGCGCAAGGGCGGCAGATGCAGGGTCACCACGTTGAGCCGGTAGTATAGATCCTCGCGGAATCGGTCCTCCTTGATGGCCCGCACCAGATCACGGTTGGTCGAGGAAATGATTCGCACGTTGGCGCGGTGGGTCCGTGTTTCGCCCACCCGTTCGTACTCGCGCTCCTGGAGCAAGCGTAGCAGCTTGGGCTGAATTTCCAGGGGCGACTCCCCGATCTCATCAAGATACAAGGTGCCTCCGTCGGCGGCGGCGACCTTGCCCTCCGTGTCCGCCACAGCACCCGTGAACGCTCCCTTGACGTGGCCGAACAGTTCGCTCTCCAGCAACTCGCGGGACAGGCTCGGGCAGCTCACCGTCACGAACGGACGCGCCGCGCGGGGGCTGCGCTGATGAATTTCCCGCGCGAGCACGGTTTTGCCGGTGCCGCTTTCTCCCAGGAAGAGGATTGATGCCTCGCTCGCTGCCGCGCGGTGCGCCAAGTCTTGCACCTCGCGCATCGCGTTGTCCTGCGCTGCCAGCCTGCCATCAACCTCGCGCACCTCAAAAAGCGTTTCTAGATCTTCAAGTCGTTGCTCAAGACGGCGATTTTGTTCGACCCGCGCGAGCACCAGACGCACTTGCTCAGGCGTGAACGGCTTGGGCAGATAGTCCGCCGCGCCAAGTTTGGTAGCTTCGATGGCACTTGGGATCGAGGCAAACGCCGTGATGATGACCACCGCCATGCCCGCGTCGGCGCGACGCAACTGTGTCAACACTTCCAACCCGTTTTCCGCGCCCAACCGCAGGTCAAGGAAAGCGGCGTCGAAAGGAGCCTTTTGCACCTGCCGCAACGCGCCCGAACTGCTCTCGACCGCGACGACCGTATGACCATCCGCCTCCAGTGACACCGTCAGCATCCGGTTGATGTTACGCTCGTCGTCGATGAGCAGGATTCTCATGGGTTGGCAATTCGGCAGAGAGGAGTGTGGTTCGCAGCTAGCTTCAGCTTGCTGCAAGCACGCTCTATTGCAACGCCTACGTCGCCACCCAGGAAGGCTGGCTCTACGTGGCCGGTGTCCAGGACGCGTGCAGCCGAAAAATCGTCGGTTGGGCTGCTGCTGACAGCATGCCCACTGGGTTGGTGGCGCGTACCTTCGAGCACCAACTGAACTAAAACACCCACCACCCGGCACTCCGTCTGGTCCTCAGTATCGGAGCAAGATCACTTCCAAGCTTGCAGGCGCGCGCCTGCTCTACCTGCCGCCCTACTCACCCGCCTTCACCCCCGTCGAACTGACCTGGAGCCAGCTCAAGAGCCATCTGCGCCGCACCGCCGCGCGTACCCGCGAAAGCTGGGTCTGGCCATCGGTGCGGCCTTGGAGGCGATCACCTCTAAGGATGCCCACAGCGGCTTCACCGCTCGCGGCCATGTTGTAGGCTTACTCAAATGAAATCCGCCCTCTATATCGTCGTAATTCTCGCATTTGATAGCGCCATTTCTGCGTTTGCATTCGTCTGCAACTAGAAAAAGGTAGATGCAATGACAAAGCTGATTGGCATTGAGGAGCACTTCGTGACCGCCGACATCCGCGCCG
>CAXTBX010000058.1:0-30399 GCA_964242205.1 uncultured Chthoniobacterales bacterium | reverse complement strand
ACATGTACCACGAGGTCAATTCGATCCACGACAAGGACGCGTTCGAGATGACGCTGACCGCCGACATCATGGACCCGAATTTTTCCACGGACAGCGTGGCGGGCGTGCAGAAGTTCCTCAAGAACCTGATCGGCTTCTACGTCATCATGGAGGGAATTTTCTTCTACTCCGGCTTCGTGATGATCCTGTCGTTCAAGCGGCAAAACCGCATGGCGGGCATCGGCGAACAGTTCGAGTACATCATGCGCGACGAGAGTACGCACCTGTCCTTCGGTGCGGATCTCATCAACGGCATCAAGGCGGAGAACCCGGAGGCTTGGACGCCGGAACTCGTCGCGGAGATCGAAGGCATGATCGAGAAAGCTGTGGAATTGGAAATCGCGTACGCGGTGGACTGCCTGCCGAACGGCATTCTGGGTCTGAACTCCAACCTGTTCCGTGAGTACGTGCAGCACATCGCCGACCGCCGTTTGGAGCGCATCGGCCTGCAGCCGAAGTACGGCTCGCGCAACCCATTCCCGTGGATGAGCGAGACCATCGACCTCGGCAAGGAGAAGAACTTCTTCGAGACGCGCGTCACGGAGTACCAGACGGGCGGCGCGCTGAGTTGGTAAAACGCGACGACAATCCAAGTTAAACAGGAATGCCGGTCCAGCACGGGACCGGCATCTTTGTTGTCGTCCTCAAGGCGGATTCGCCGCTGCTGCCCGCCGGGTTGATCGGACTCATGACAATGCCTGCGCGTTGATGGATAGACATCCAACAAAGGTCCACAGATTTCCCGACTTTTGTTGGAAGTTTAATATTCCACCGGTCGAAACTCGAAACGATGCACGCGTTCGGGGAACGGGCAGTTCTCGCAGTTGGAATCGTCCTGCAAACAAAAGTCCTCGTAGATTTGCAGGATGCCCTGTTGGTGAGCTGCCGTCCTGACCCACTCGCCGCGCCCGGCGGCGTCGGGGTCGCTGCCGAACAGACGCGCCACCGCCGTTTCCACCCGTCGGTTGGTCGAGGTTGCCACCAGTTTTTGATATTCCTCCCACCGCGCGGGTTGCACCGCGATGGCTAACGGAAAGAACACGTTGGCCAGCATCTCCGTTGCGCGCGACGCTCCGACGAGCGCCACTGGCTTCGCCATCCGCTTCGCTGTCAGCGTGTAATGGTGATCCCAAAACGGATCGCGCAAACTGGTCAAAAACTCGGTCACCGCTTTCGCCAGCTTTCCGCCTTGCAACTCGATCAGCGCGCGCACCTCCGGCCATCGCCGCGCCAATTGACTCAACGCGGCCAGCCGCCGCTGCGGATGGTTCGCCGGGCGGATACCGGCGAGCCTCCACGCGTCGTCCGCCAACACCAGCCGCTCCAACGCGCTGCGTTGCGGCCACCAATGTTCCCACGCCCGCCGCAGGTAGTCGCGCGTCTCCTGTACCTCCGCCGTCTGCCCAAACTCGGATGAGTGCAAAAATCCGCTCATGCCAAGCAGCAACCCAGGGGCGGCTGCTGCCTCGGCGCGCAACACCTTGAGCGGTAGCCGTTGCGCCAGCAATGCGAACGGCAACTTGTTCTCCTTGTATCCGAGCGTGATAGCCAACGATTGAAACAGCGCCTGGTCATAGCCCCGCACTGCCACCAGCCGCTGCCAGCGCCGGTGCTTGGCCTCCATGCGATACTGCGCCGCCGCGGCGAGCAGCGTGTGGATCTTCTCGCGCTCCAACCCTCGCAAGGGTGCGTGACACCTTCCCGCCTTGGCGAGCGGGAGTGTCCCCGGCGGCGTGGGCCGTTGTTCGAGTTGCCGTCGGTCGAGTTGCACCTGCGCCACCTGCTTATGTTGCGACGTGCGTGTGAACGGTTGTCGCGTCCCGTGCTTGAGGTAGAGATGCAGGACCACGTTGTCGAACGCGGGGTTCGCGCCGTGCTTGTGCCGCTCCCAATCCTCGGCACGGGTGTCCAGTTCTATTGCTCCCCGCAGCACGGGCGCGCCAGGCCGGTCGGGGAAGCGCACCGCCGCGTCGGAGAAGTCCGGCCCCGCGTCGTGGTTCCACACGCCAAATTGCACGATTTCTATCCGCTCACCGGTAGTGGCAGTCAAAAAAGTCGAGC
Organism: uncultured Chthoniobacterales bacterium; assembly: GCA_964242205.1. Lineage (GTDB taxonomy): Bacteria > Verrucomicrobiota > Verrucomicrobiia > Chthoniobacterales > SZAS-18 > CAHJWO01. The sequence continues at coordinate 28,299 of CAXTBX010000058.1, read as the reverse complement.
CGAAATCTCCCGCAAACCAGTGCGCTTGAAATTCCAATTCACTCTTGTCGCCGTCGAGCGTTTCGGCGGGAGCCTCGCGCAGCATACCGTCCGGCGCGGTCAGGATGGCGGCGTAGCGGTGTGACAGTTCCATGACGGCGCGGCGAGAATCTCCAGCAAATCGAATCAATCCGCGCCAGTCAAACCTGAAGACGAAGTCTCATTGCGTGTTCGAACTTTGAGCTTTAACCCTTTTTGGGATTCTTGGATTCTCTACTTCTGCTCCAGTGCCTCCGCCGCCGCGCTCCCGGCGTATCGCTTCCGCGCGTCGGCCAGCAACGCGCTGGCCCTCCCACCCTGCCCAGCTTTGTCCAACGTCTGCGCCTCGCTCAACGTCACCCGAACCTTATCGCCCGCGTCGCGGTATAACTTCACCGCCTGCTCATAGGCCTTGACCCCGCGCGACATGTCCCCGCCGCTCGCTGCCAATCGCCCTAACCCTTCGTAGATCAGCCCGCTGCGCAGCCGCGCGCCGCTTTTTTCCAACGCCGCCGCGCCCGCGCCCGCTCCTTTGTTCTGCCAGACCAACGCCCCCTGGTAATATGCCTTGCCCTCGGTGACGAGCGCCGCCTCGCCCAGCGGCGGCCCATCCCCCAGGTCGAACTGCAAATCCTTCCACACCTTTCCGGGTCGATACAACGGATCACCCACCACGGTGTTCATCCACGACAAACCCGGCGTCGCCAGCCACGCGCTTTCCGCGAATGTGTAGCCGTCCGTCAACCGCTGCGCGAAAACATCCAAGTTCGTCGTCAGCGTCAGATACGGCTCGTACACGTTGCCCAACACCGCATCGGCGCCCCGGTTGAGCAGCGGTGCCACCCACCACCGGGTCGGATCACGTACGCTCGTCGCGCTGAACGAATGAATGTGGCAAGCCACCGCGCCGGGCCGGAAACGAAAATCATCCCGCGTCACCGGCCCCGCCGCCTGCTCGGAATACCATCCGAAGTACAGCGCGGCGTCATTCATCGGGTAGGCCGTCGGAAACTGCGCCTCGTGGCGGTCGAACACCGTGGGCAGCACGCGCGGGCCGATCTCGCTGGCGATCCTCCCCATCCATTCGTCGCCCACCGCCAGCGGGTTCGGCGCGGTCAGCGCGCGTGCATCGACGTAACACCGTCCCCACAGCCCGGTCTTCTCCACGGCCAGCCCGTCTTCGATCATCCGCCGTACCATCGTGCCTGTTGGCGCGTCGAGCCGCCCGGTGAACAACACGCCCGGCTGCCCGTTCTCCGCGTACCGCGCAAACGACCGGAATAGTGGGTTCGGCACAAACCCCGAGATGCTGCGGGTGAACAATCCCAACGCCGCCAGTTCGCCGTCCACGCTCGCGGCGTTCTGGTCTTTGATGGGCGACGGCATGTTGCTGAAATCGCCCGCGTACCTGGTCGTGGGTTTAATGCGTAGCGGTACTCCACGCATTAGCACCAGAAACCGGATGCGCGTGCCGGTGACAACGCTGGAAGGCTCTTTGTCGGGTCGGTCGGGCGTGCGCTGCCACCAGCGGTGAGCGTCGAACGCGGCGCGGAGCGGCCCGGCGATAGTAGTATCGTATTCCTCGCGCGAAATTTCCTCCGTGATCGGGCAGGTGATGGCCACGACCCGCTCTTGATCGATCCCACGCCTCTCCGCGTAAAATTGCGCCAAGTCGCGCGAGAGCGGGTCCGCCGCGTTGTACACGACCACGGCAAAATCCGCCGGGTTGTCCCCGCCCGCGCCGGGCACGATCCCGACCCCCAGCCGTTGGCCAAACAGCCCGCTCGCCGACGAAAGGATGACCGCCGCCAGCACCACCGCCCACCGGAGCTGTGCCCGGCCCTGCCGTCGTCGGCCCCGCCCCGGCCAAGGTCCATTGTCCTCCCAGACGGCGCTCATAGGACAATTTTCAGCCCGTCGTAGGCCACCCGCACATCGGCGGGCAGCGTCCGTTCCGTTTCGGCGTGGCCCAGGTCGTGGCAAAGGTGGGTCAGCCAGGTCTGCCGCGCCCCCACGGCGGCGGCGGCTTCCAGCGCTTCGTCCAGGCTCATGTGCGTAGGATGGGGTCGATGGCGCAGGGCGTCCAACGAAAGCGCCTCCACCCCATTGATCAACTCGCGCACGGGTTTCGGCACGGCCTTGCAGTCGCTCAGGTAGGCGAACAATTTCCGTCCCGCGCGCGCAAAGAGGTAGCCGAACACGGTGATCCGCCCGTGCGGCACGGGCAGCGGCGTCACGTCTAGGTCACCCAGCCGGAACGGCCCGCCCACCAGATGCGGCTCCGGGTGGATGTAGCCCGGAAAACGCGCGCTGCCGTCGAACGCGAACCGGAACACGCGCTGCAGATCGGCCATCGTTTCGGGCGACGCGTAGATGGGCATCTTGTTGTCAGGATGCACGTCGCAGAACCGGCGCAAATCGTCGAACCCCATGATGTGGTCGGTATGCGCGTGGGTGTAAACCACCGCGTCCAGCGAACACAGCCGCTCCCGCAGACATTGCGCGCGAAAATCCGGCCCGGTATCGACGACGAACGCCGTTTCCGGCGTTTTGAGGTACACCGACGACCGCGTCCGTTTGTCACGCGGATCGTCCGACAGGCACACCGGGCACGAGCAGCAGATCATCGGCACGCCCTGGCTGGTCCCAGTGCCGAGGAAGGTGATTTCGAGGTCAGACATGGAAAAAAGGCGGAAGTCGGATCTGAGAAGGCCGATCAATAAGGAAAAACTTAGCTTCGCGGACAGCATCAGCCCTAGTCGTACTTGCGGCAAATTGCTTGGGCATTTGTTCCGCGTTCTGCGTTCCCACTTCCGCCTTCGCCTGACTTCCTGTTGAGAAAACCCGCCCGGCAGTTTACACTCCCTCCCCGTGCTGGCAACGCTCTCCTCGCTACGCATCAAAAACCTCGCGCTGGTCGAAGAACTCGACTGGCAATTGGTCCCTGGCTTCATCACCGTCACCGGCGAGACGGGCGCGGGCAAATCCGTCATCATCGGCGCGCTCAAGCTGCTCCTGGGCGAGCGCGCCGAAAAAAGCCTCATCCGCACCGGCGCGGACTCCTGCACGGTCGAGGCTTGTTTCGAGGTCAACGACTGTCAGGCGCTCGACGCCCAGCTCGACGGGCACGGCATCGAGGTCTGCGACGGGGGCAACCTCATCATCAAACGCACTTTTACCCAGGCGGGCGGCAACCGCCAGTTCGTCAACGGCTCGCCAACGACCATCGCTGTCCTCAAGCAGCTCGGCGACCTCCTCGTGGACCTCCACGGCCCGCACGACCACCAATCCCTCCTGAGCGCCGAGCGCCAGCTCGACCTCCTCGACGCTTTCAGCCGCGCCGAGGGCACCCGTCGCACCTACGAGGACGTGTGGCGGCGGCTCGGTGCCCTGCGCGAGGAGCACGCCAGCCTCGTCACCAACGAGGCCGCGCTGGACCGCGAACTCGAACTCCTGCGCCACCAGGCCACCGAGATCCAGTCCGCCGAACTCCGCGCCGACGAGGAGGAGGGTTTGCAGGCCCGTTATTCGCTCGCCGCTAACAGCCGCCGCCTCACCGAACTAGCCACGGGTGTCGCCCACGAACTCAGCGAGAGCGAGCCGTCCATCCGCAGCCGTCTCGCCGACACCGCCCGGCTCTTGCGCGAACTCGAAAAGATCGACCCGGCCACCGCGCCGATGGTCGAGTCCCACACCGCCGCCGTGGTCGAGCTGGAAGAGCTCGCGCGCGGCTTGGTCCATTACGCCGAAAAGCTCGACCTCGACCCCGCGCAACTCGCCGAGATGGAGGAACGCGTCAACCTCATCGGCAAGCTCAAGCGCAAGTACGGCGCGACAGTCGAGGACGTGATCGCCGCTGGGGAGGAAGCCGCCGCCCGCCTACAAAAGATCGAGGGCCGCGGCGCGGAACTCGCCCGTCTGGAAGGCGAGATCGAGCGCACGCAGACCGAGTTGGTGCACGTGGGCCGCGCGCTCAGCTCCCTGCGCACCAGGGCCGCCCCGAAGCTCTCCGGCGCGGTGCGCGACCAACTCCGCGACCTCGGCTTCAAGAAGAGCGAGTTCGAGATTCACCTCGTCCAGCTCGACACCCCCGGCGCGAAGGGCCTGGAAACCATCGAATTCGTCTTCGCTCCCCGCTCCAGTGGCCTGGAAAGCGTCGAATTCCTCTTCGCCCCGAACCCCGGCGAGCCGCCCAAGCCGTTGCGCTCCATCGCTTCCAGCGGCGAGATCAGCCGCGTCATGCTGGCGGTCAAAAGCGCCCTGGCCGAACAGGACGCCGTGCCGCTGTTGGTTTTCGACGAGATCGACGCCAACGTCGGTGGCGAGATCGCCCATGCGGTCGCCTCCAAGATGCGCGCCCTGGGCAAGCGCCATCAGGTGCTCTGCATCACGCATCTGCCCCAGGTCGCGGCGGCGGCCACGGCCCATTTTGTTGTAACCAAGGAGTTTACGGACGAGCGCACCTATTCCCGGCTGTCCGAGGTCAAGACAAAGGTTCGCGTCAAGGAGATCGCCCGGATGCTCGGCGGCCAGAGCGATTCGGCGCTGGCCCTGGCGAAATCCCTTCTCAGTGGTAAGGCTGCGGCGCAGGAGAAAAAACCGGTGGAAACGGTGTGAACCCAGTCGAAATCAGGCCAAACCAAGGTCGTGCACGTCGTTTCCAAACGCCCGCCTGGTAACGGGGAAACGTCACCGGTGGCGGTCCCTTGCCAGCCGTAGCTTAGTCCCGCTCGTCGCCCTGATCCGCGTCGCCGCTGCGCCCCCCGGTAAAAAACCGCTGCACCGTGGCTCCCGCCCGCCGCAGATGATGCTCCACGGTGTGCGACGTGTGGTCCAGCGTACGTCCCGTCCGGGTGAATAACCCGCCACCCTCCCCAGACGACGACGAACTCACCTCCGTGTGCTCCTCCGCATCCACGTCGTGGTCCGACAGCGTCGCCACCGGAATCTCCTGCTGCGTCGTGGTCGTGGTGGCCGCGTTGTTGGGATACGACACCGGCGGCACGTTCGTGGTGCGCACGGTCGTCGTGGAAACCGTCGAATGTTCCCGCACGACCGGTTTCACTGGGCGAACCGTCGGGCGTGGCGTCTCCCGCACGGTCACGGTAGAAGTGGTCACCGGAGGCCGCGTCACCGTGGTGGTCGCAGCCGTGGTCCCCCCGCCCCCGGCGGGCAGCGGATTGTTGGCCAACCGGCCATCCGTGGACAGCGTGCTGCCATCGTTCGCGGCGAGCCGCGACGTGCCCACTTCGCTGCCGTCCTTGTCGAGCAAATTGACCGTCCAGACCGGCTTGCCCGACTCGGCACTCACCCGCAGCACGTAGCTCAGCGAATCATACCGCAGTTTGACCTTGCGTGCCTGGGCATCGACGGCGTCGAACGCCCCGCTGGAATCCAGGTTCAGGTCCGCGAGCCTGACCGGCGCGCTGGACGACGGCGGACGCTCCAACGGCCTCTGCGCGGTGATCTTGCCGCCCGCCACGTCCACCTCGCGCGAGCCAGCGCCTTCCTTGAGCACGATCTTCCACAGGAACGGCTGCGGCACCCCATCCCGCCCGGCCACCTCGACGACCCGGTCCAGCGCGTCGCGCCCGAGCGCCTTACTGACCAGCCGCAACGCCGTGTAAGCCGTGGGGTTATCCTCGTCGGTCGCCGCCTTGGTCTGCGCGCTCACCCTCCCGACCCCCGTTAGCAGAAGAACTCCGCCGAGCGTCGCGCTCACCAGAAAATGCTTGGTCATATGGAGAAAATAGACGCTCCTTCGTTTGGATTCATTCAAAAACCGACCCCTGACGGCGAAAACCACGCCAAAATTCGCCCTTCCACAACTTGAACCTTGCTTCTTAAACCTTCCTTGCAGCTTGATTCTTGAATCTTGGATCTTCCCCACGTCCCTCCAACTCCGCTGGAAGAACTCCTCTCCCTCTACAAGGGCCTGGTGGAGGTCAGCACGCTCATCAACGCCATCACGGACTACAGCGAACTGCTGACCGCCACGATGGACGTGGCCCGGCGCGTAATGCGCGCGGAGGGCAGCGCGCTGATCCTCTACAACGACCGCACCGACCAACTCGAACTCGTCGTCGCCCGCTCGCTCACCGGCGAGGTGGAGGTGGCCCACCAAGTCGTGCCGCGCGACGGCTCCATCGCCGGCTGGGTGTTCGAGCACGGCACCAGCGCGCTCATCGCCGACGCCTACGCGGACCCACGCTTCTACCGCGGCGTGGACCTGAAGACCGGCCTGCGCACGCGCTCCATCCTCTGCGTCCCACTGCCGCGCAGCCGCCGCGCGCACAAGCTCGGCGTCCTCCAAGTGCTCAATTCCATCGGCGAAAACCGCCCGGCCTTCACCCGGGCCGACCAGGAGGCGCTGGAGGCGTTCGCCAACCTCGCCGCCACCGCCATCGAGAAACTGCGCTTCGTCGAGGAGCAAGAACGCCGCGCCCGTTTCGAGCAGGAACTTTCCATTGCCACCGAGATCCAAAAGAGCTTTCTCCCTGCCAGCCTGCCCGACCGGCCCGACCTGGAATTCGCCGCGCAATACCGCCCCGCGCTCGACGTAGGCGGCGATTTCTACGACCTCTTCGAGCTGGGTCCCGACGAGATATATTTCGTGCTCGGCGACGTGGCGGGCAAGGGCGTGCCCGCCGCCCTGCTCATGGCGCAATCGCTCAGCGTCCTGCGCCTGATTATCGTGCCGGGCATCGCCCCTTCCGACGCGCTGGAACGCTGGAACACCACACTTTGCCGCCGCTCTTTGCGCGGGTTGTTCGTGACAGCCAGCCTCGGACGCATCATCCCCTCGCAGGGCACGGTCGAAGTGGCCAGCGCCGGGCACCAGGCCCCGTGGCTGATTTCGCCCGCTACTGCCGACGACGGCAGCGATGCCCCGCGTGTGGAAGACCCAGCTGTACCCGCTGGTCCGCCGTTGGCGGTGGTACCCACGGTCCGCTACCGCTGCACGACCTTGCGTCCCAGCCCCGGCAGCAGCCTGCTCTTTTACACGGATGGCCTGACCGACAGCGTCCAGGCGGACACCGGCGCGCGGTTGGGCGACGGGGGGGCACGGCTCATGCTCAAGAAAGGTGTTGCCACTCCAGCGGTCGTCGTGGAAACTTTGCTCCGTGGTGAAGCTGCTTACCGCGGGGATGTTCCCCCGCAAGACGACCTGACGCTGCTGGCGTTTGGTTTCCGAGCCAGCCTACCCCTCCCCCGCGCATGACCCACCGCGAGATCGAGTTTTCCAGCCACGCGGGCAACCTGTCGCTCGTGCGGCGCTTCGTGCGGCAATTCCTCGTCGGCGAGGGCTGCGGGGAAAGCCTGATCGAAATGATGGTCCTCGGGATCGACGAGGCCTGTACAAACGTCATCCGCTACGCCTACGACAACGCGGAGGATCAACTCATCCGCTTGGTTTTGCAGCGTTCGGGCAACCGGGTACGCTGCCGGTTGCGCGATTACGGCACCCGTCTCGACACGGACAAATTAAACGGACGCGAGTTGGAGGTGGTGCGTCCTGGCGGGTTGGGCTTGCACCTGATCCGGCAGGCGTTCGACGAGGCGCATTACCTCTGCAAACCCAAGGGCACGGAATTGGTGATGACCAAGACGCTGCCCCCTGGCGCGGCGGCGGATCAGAGCGCGGCAGCGTAGGGAAAAAGATTCAAGCGTCAAGATTCAAGATGCTCAATGCTCAATGCCGAGTGTAGTATGACACCTTGCTTTAAACAAGTCTGTCATCCTGAGCGAGTATAACGATCCGAAGGACTTTCCCACATCGATCATTGGGCAAGCGCACTTGAAGAGCGCCCAAAAGACAAATCGGTCCTGATACGGTGCCCTTTGCTGGCTCTGCGTGGGAAGGTCCTTCGGCTCGTTACACTCGCTCAGGATAACAGATTTTTATTAAGGCAGCGTGCCCAACCTGCATCCCACATCCCACATCCCATACCCCGCATGCTGGATCTCCCTTAATCCTTCACTTCTACGCTTTTCCCCAGCACCGTCGAATACAACAACAGCCGTCCGACGGGCCGCTTGAACCCCCGCGCGAACACCTCCGCGTACGCCTTCAACTGCGGCCCATACTTTTCCGCCAACCGCCGCAAAAACGCTTCCTCATCCGCGTCCGCCGACCACCGCCGGTCGGTCTTCCAATCGACGATCCACAACTCCCCGTCCCGGGTCACGATCACGAGGTCCATGATGCCTTCGATCCACTCCCCAGCGTCGCGCGGATACGCGAACGGCATCTCCGGCAAGAACACCGCGCCCTGCTCCAGAAACTTCGCGTGCGCCGTGCCGTCCACGAACCTGGACAACTCGGCCCCGGCGCGCGCGGTCCAATCGACGGCGTCCGAGATGCGTTCCCGCTGTTCCGCTAGGTAACGCTCCCGCTCCCCCGGCCCCGCCACCTGCCAGGGATAATGTTGGAGCACCGCGTGCCACCAGTTGCCGTAGTCGATGCCGCCGATGCCCGCCAGCGGTTCGTCGGCCTCCGTGCCCAGCATTCCGGAGTCCTCCCGGGCGAGCAACCGGTCGTCCTCGCCGTCGGGCGGCGTGTCCGCGCCGGGTTGCGCTGCCGCTGCTTTTTGATGCACCAACCCCGAAGGCAATGTCCGGCGCGGAATGCGCCCCGCCACCTCGGCGGCCCGCTTGAGCAGCCGCTTGTTCTCCCGGAACGGCTTCGGCGCGCCGTGCGTCTTCCCTTTCTCGACAGTGAGCCCTTCCTCCCCGGCCTCCGGCGGCGCGGCGAACAGCGCGGGCACGTCCAGTTCGTCCCAGCGCGCCAGACCCAGGAGATTCGGCTCCCTCCCGTCGTAGAGCGCACTCCCGTCCGGCGTGATGAGCAGCCGCTTGGCGCGCGTCAGCGTCACGTAGAGCATCCGTTGGAACTCGTCGGCGCAACGGTCGGCGCGGACGACTTTCTGCGCGGGATCGACCGTCACGCCGCTGAAATGGATCTGCGGCTGCCGCCCTTCCCGGTCCAACAGAGGGTAGGTCCGGCCACGCGGAAGGATCTGCCGCCCCAGCCCGAGCGGGATGACCACCGGCCACTCCAGCCCCTTGGCCTTGAGAACGGTCAAAAATTGCACGGCATCCTGCGCGCCCGGCTGCGGCGGCACCGGCAGTTCCAGCGCGTCCACCAGCGAACGCACCCAGGCCCGCAGCGTCGTGCCGTCGCACTCCGCCTGCAACGCCTGCGCGCGTAGCGCATCCAACGTATCCGTCGGTTCGCCCACGGCCTCCAACCGCGCGGCCAGCGCCGTGTGCTCCAGGACGAGATCGACGTACCGGCTCAGCGTCGCCCCTTCCTCCCCGGCCCCGGGTTCCCCCGGCATCCGCGCGCGTAGTTCGTGCAACGCCGTTAGCGCCTTGCGCAACGGTGCCGATGGCACGCCCGCCTTGGGCTCGTCCGGCTCGTCCGGCCAGAACACCAGCCCCCGGCCCTCGCCCGCCACGCCCGCGCGCCGGTGCAGCCGCGCCAGGTCCACGTCCGACACGGCAAAAAGCTCGCGCAGCACGCCGATCAGCTCGAACCGATCCCACGGGTGAATCAGGACGTGCAGCAGCGCGGCGGGCCAACTGTAGCGTGGCAGCTCCCGCGCGATGCGCCGTTGAGAGAGCAAGGTCGTCGGCAGGCCGCGCTCCTCGAACATCTCTGCCGCCGTCTCCAGCCACCGCACGCGCGGGCAGATCACCGCCACCTCCGACCACCGCGCGATCCCTAGCCCATCCAAACCCCGCGCCACGACGAAATCGGCGATGGCCGCGCACTCGCGCCGCAGCCGGTCGTCCGCGCTCTCCTTGCCGTCCGTCCCCGCCGCCCCGGCCAAGTCCAACCTCCACGCCGCGCCCTCCGGGCAACCCGGTCGCGGGTCCAACGGTCGAAACTGCACCAACGCCTGATCCAGCCGCCCGCCGCCGAACACCCCGTTGACCGCCGCGATCACCCGCTGTGGACAGCGCATCGTCACCGAAAACTCCAGGTGCCGCCCGCCGTTCCCGGCCTTGTAGGCGTCGATGTAGCGCCGGTACACCGCCAGGTCCGCCCGCTCGCCGTAGATCGCCTGTTGATCGTCGCCCACGAAGCAGAACCGGCCCGCCTCCGGGCCCGGCGCATCCGGCTCGCCCGGCCACGCCCCCGCCACCGCGCCGATGGGTCGCGTGATCTCCGTCAGGATGGAGAACATCGCGGCGTCGGTGTCCTGCGCCTCGTCGAGGATCACGATGTACCCCCGCGCCCGCAGCCGGTGCAGCACCACCGGGTCGGCCACCAGCCGTCCGCACCAGTAGATCTGGTCTTGGAACGTCATCAACCCGCGTTCGAGCCGGTAACGCGTGAACTCCCGAGCAATCGTCGCCGCCAAGAAGCCTGCTGCCGCGTTGAGCCACTCGGCGTAAGGCCGGACAGCGTCCTCCACCGCCGCGAGGAACGTTTTACTTCCGCCCTTGTACGTGGGCAGCTCCAGGTACGTGCCGCCGTTGGCGAACTCCTCCTGCCAGCGCCGCAGGTGAGCTTGGTGCGCGCGGGTAGCATCTTTTGATCGCCCACCGTCGTCATCCAGCGCCACCGAAAAATCCGGCGCAGGCGGCGGACTCCCGGCGTCAAACCCCCGGTACGACTCCGTTTCCTCCGGGCCGAATTGCCGGGCTAAGTCGAGCAACTGGTCAAACGTCAGGTGTCGCCCTACCCGATCCATCAGCGCGGGCGGCAACGCCAGTCCCAGCAATTCATCGCTCTCGCAAAACCGCTCCCATAACGGCCCGGCCGCGCGCTCTTCCAGCAGGCTGATGTTTTCCGGCAACCCGAGGAAACGTCCCTCGTCGCGGATCAGCTTGAGGCAAAAACTATGAATCGTGCCAAAGAAGGCGCTCCGCAGGTCGGCCAGCAACGTTTGCCGTCCGTGCGAACCTTCGTGCAAATGTTGGAGCACGAGGTCGCGCGTGCGGATGCGCAATTCCTCCGCCGCCAGCTTGCCGTAGGTAACCACGACCAGCCGCGACAGCAGGTTCTCACCCGCTCCACGCCGATGCAGCGCCACGTTGGCGATGCGCCGGACGATGGCCGTCGTTTTGCCTACCCCCGCCCCTGCTGAAACACACAGGTTTTCACTCAGCAAATCGGTGAAGACCGCACGGGCGTCGTCGTCTTGTAAAGGGGGGGATGCGTCCAAGCTGGAGCGGCCACAAGGCCGCCATTACCATGCCAAAAGTGGCGGGTACTGCAACCGGCACACTTCAGGCCGCAAAAGGACCTTTATTGGCTCCCCGCCGGACCCGCCCCAACCGGGCCGACCGTATGCCGCGTGCCTTCGCGCGCCGTCTTGGTCGTCGGGTCGTTACCCCCGTTGTTGGGCGCGTTGGGAATGCCGGAGTCGCTGATGCCGGCGTTGGAGCCGCCGCTACCGCCGGTGCCGCCGCCGCTAGTGCAGGCCGCCGTGTTGAGGGCAAGCGCCAACGCGCCCGCGGTGAGGATGGATCGAAAGGTGGATTTATTAACCATAACCTTGATTCGGAATAACCTGCGGAGATGCCTCTATAAAATTTTGGCAATGGTGTATTTGAGTATTGCAGGGCATGCGGCCCGCTTGCCGTCGTCTGCGGCCCCGGAGCCCTACGTACGGCGGCAGAACCTACCACTGCCAGAGTTTTGTTGAAATCGTCACACCGCTGGTCCCCGTGTATAGTCAGCCTGTCTTATGCGTTCTCTGCTTCTTTTGCTTGCCCTGGTTTCGCTCGTGCTGACTTTCCCCGCCTCCGCCGACAACCTCCAGTTGCCACCGGATAAACCAATCGTGAGCGTGAACATCCCCGATGCTTGGCGGCCCGAGTTCGTCGCTCGTGTCGTACAGTCCCAGACCGGCGACGGCAACGCTTACTTGACCGTGGCAGCGACCACCGACGCCAAGGAAATGGCCGCGATCATCGACAAATCCGACGCCATGCTCAGGAGCCGCAAGGTCAAGCTCGACCGCGCCACCCGCCGCAACACTCCGTTCAAAGTCAACGGCTTCCCGGCGGAGGAAATCCGCTACGTCGGCATCGACGACCACGGTTCCGTCACCGTGACGTTTACCTTCGTCACCATCCATGATGCCGCCATCGTTTTCACGTACCTCGCCAACGAGGCGGGCCACCAGGCGCACCAAGCCGAGCTAGGCAAGATCATCGACAGTGTCCAGGTGTTTAAACCAACCACCCCGGCGGCCGTCGCTGCTACCCCGTAAACGCCAAACGGCGGTAACCGGGCTACCCGCTCACCGCCGCCTTGGACAAATGCCGCCGACAATTTTACCGCTGGTCGGTAAAACCTAGCGCTTCCAGCGTTTCCTCATCAATCTTGCCGCTCGCCTTGATGTCCTGCGATTTCTGGAACCGGCTCAGGGCCTCGCGGCTGGCCGGGCCGAACTCGCCATCGACCTTACCCCTGTAATAACCGCGCTTGGCGAGTTGGCGCTGCACGGCGGAAGGTAGCGACGGGCCTTTTGTATCCGCCGACGGCCCACCGCTACGGTCACGGCCGTTATCCTCGTCACGGTCCCGGTCGCCGGCAATCCGACCTTCGTAAGCCCCGCTGGCAAACGCGCTGCCGTAGGAGCCGTAGAAACTGTCATAATAGTAGGGATACCCGAATCCATACCCGTAGAACGGGTAGAAGTACGGGATTCCGCCCAGGTAGTAATTACGCCCGTAGTGGTGATGACCGCCGCCGCCCCGATAGTAGCCGCCACCGCGACCGTAGTACCCCCCGCCGCGCGTGGGCCGGGTATTGGTAAAACGGCCGCCGCCCGAGGCATATGCCGCCGGACGTGCCCCCGCAAACGACGGACGCGACGCCCCAGCCCCGCCCCGCGAGCCGCCACCGGCCCGCTGCGCCTGCAAAGCAGGCACGGCCAACAACGCGGCGCCTGAAAGAACCAAGAAGATTTTGAGTTTAGATTTCATGGACATTTATGAATCGTTGGATACAGGTCGCGCGCTCGTGAGCCGTCCAAAACCCACTCTGGGCGATGAGGGATTCGAACCCCCGACCAACTCGGTGTAAACGAGCCGCTCTACCGCTGAGCTAACCGCCCTAAGTCGTTTGAACATAGAGGAATGTGATGATTTTCCACGGTTCGATTTTTCTTTTCACCGCCATTTATCCATTGCGGTCCCAAATTGTTGTGAGAACCACTGAAGATAAAAAGGGACTATTTGCGAAAATCAACAAATGTCTTCACCGCTACGTTTCCACTGGAGTATACTATGCCAAGATTAAGCGTCTTGGCAAGGATGTTCGCCGTTCGCTGCAGGGCCTACGCGCCAAAATAACGCTGGACTGGCAAACTGGCGGGATGGACAACGCTGCCGCGCCCGCCCTCAAGCTGATTGAATTGCTCGGTTCTTTGGACGATCCGCGCGCCTTGGACGGGCGGCGGCATCGGCTGGGCGGCATCCTGGGTGATCGCCTTTTGCACGGTGCTCTGCAGCCAGCGGGAGTTTATGGCCATGGCCCGCTTCGGCCAGGAGAAAGAGACGTGGCTGCGCGGGTTCCTGGAGGTATGTGCGGCGTGCCCAACCACCCATTGCTGCACCAGGAGGTCAGCGATTTTTTGCTCGCTGCCCACGCGCGCAACTTCGCGGGCACGGCCCATGACTTCTACGAAGAGGCCGACAAGGGCCACGGTCGGCTCGAGATCCGCCGCCACTGGATCACCGCAGACGTTGGCTGGAGTAGAGGTGTCCAACCAGCAGGGTCAGGTCATTTCTCGGTCGATTTTCCCGACCACTGGCCGGGAGGCGAAAGATCGTGCGCCAGTGCGTTGTAGCGCCGCTTGAGTCTGAGTATCTGATTGACGAGAAGAATGCTCGTAAAGGCGAGGATCAGACACAGACCAGACGCCGCGGCGTCGAGGTTCTGGTTAGAGCGGTCGAAAGCCGCGATCACACCACCGGTGTTCGGTTTGTCGACCGTGAGGACATGCAACAAATCCTGATGGGCTTGCCGACGGGCCACGCGCAACTGGTAAAGCGGTAAAGCGCAGGCGAACGCCAGCCAAAGGATGGCAATGACCAAAATCGCCGGGGGACCGGGTGCGTGTAGACGCAGACCGCTAGTGTCGTTTGAGAGAATTGGCTGTGCCATAAGGAAACAGAAGGCTTCGGCACGCGGTGGACGAACCATGACGCACCGGACGACCGGAATGCTCAGCAACAAACCAAGACCGCTACCAGTGCGAGTCAGACCATCATGGTTCCAGCAATGCACCCGCAAAGCCGCGGGAGGTATTTCACGTAAACCGGATCAGGCAGTGGCCAGGACGGATCGATGATCCAACGCACCGGCTGGATCTCTCGGGTTGGAAACGATTCGAGGCACCAATCCGCTGATTCGCAGACACCGGACACGAAGCCCTCCACACACAAGTAGCATACGAAGGCCATTCGTTGCTCTGTGCTGAGGTTGTCCGCCGTCGAGCAGACCAGTACTCCACCCTCCCTTTCCTCTTTCACGAGCAGCAAGTTCTCGGGAGAACGGAGGTAAAACTCTGTTGTCCTCCTAGTCGGACCCTTGTGAAGCAGCGGTCGCATCGTGGAAGCGCTGGGACGAGGGGGACAACAACAGCTTATCTGGCGACAGCGGACGGGAGCTTGCCGTCCAGCGCCAAGTTGAGCAGCAGGGTGTTGACGCGCGGATCGCCGAAGACGCCCAAATCACGGCTAGCCGTGTATTTGTCTATTAATTGACGGACCTCATCGGGTGATTTGCCGCGCTCACGCGCCACGCGTGGGAGTTGCAGGAGCGCGTTCGCCACCGAGATGTGTGGGTCCAGACCGCTGCCCGAACGAGTCACCGCGTCGGCGGGCACCGCGTCCGTGTCCTTGAGGCCGTTGGCGCTGCGATAAGCAGCCACGAGGTCCTTGATGCCGTCGAAGTTAGAAGGGTCAGCCACGTCCTTGCCCACCGCGTCCTTTTTGTGTTGGCCGTTGACAAGTTTGTCGCTGGTTGGTCCCAGGTTGGTGCCGCCGCTGGCGGTCGGGTCATACCCGGCGGCACCGGCGGCGGAGGGACGCGGGTTGAAGTATTGCTTTCCCCCGAAGTTTTGCCCCAGCAGTTCGCTGCCCAGCACGGTCTTGCCGTCCGCCGCGACGATGAGACTGCCGTTGGCCTTGTGGTTGAAGATGCCTTGGCCGAGGCCCCAGACCACCAGAGGATACAAGCCGCTGACGATGATGCCCAGCACTATCGTGGCGAGCACGGAGGTGAGCGTTTCCTGCCAGACCGAATAGCCTTTGCCGGGTTCGGGCGAGCCAGCGCCGGCGCGATCCGTCTGAGGCAGGAGGCCCCGGTCGGCGGCGGGACGTTTGGAAGTGATGTCGTAGGTTTTCATGAGCGTTGGAATCGGGAAAAGAAGAACGGTTGCGAGTTCAGACCAAGTGCAGTGCGGCCACGATCAGATCGATGGCTTTGATGCCGATGAACGGCACGATGATGCCACCTAGCCCGTAGATGAGAAGGTTGCGGCGCAGCAGCGCGTCCGCGCCGAGGGCGAGGAAGCGCACCCCGCGCAGCGCCAGCGGAATCAGCGCAATGATGACCAGCGCGTTGAAGATTACGGCGCTGAGGATCGCTGAACTGGGGCTGGCCAAGTGCATGACGTTCAGCGGTGCAATGGCCGGGAACGCCACGAGCAGCATTGCCGGGATGATGGCGAAGTATTTCGCCACGTCGTTGGCGATAGAGAAGGTTGTCAGCGCGCCGCGCGTCATGAGGAGTTGTTTGCCGATCTCGACGACCTCGATGAGCTTGGTCGGGTTACTGTCCAGATCCACCATGTTGCCCGCTTCCTTGGCGGCCTGCGTGCCGGTGTTCATGGCCACGCCCACGTCGGCCTGTGCGAGCGCCGGCGCGTCGTTGGTGCCGTCGCCGGTCATGGCCACTAGCCGTCCACCTTCCTGCTCGCGTCGAATATAAGCCAGCTTGTCTTCGGGCGTGGCTTGGGCGAGGAAGTCATCCACCCCGGCCTCTTTGGCAATGGCCTCGGCGGTCAGCGGATTGTCGCCGGTGATCATCACGGTTTTGATCCCCATGGCGCGGAACCGCTCGAAGCGGTCGGCCAACCCACCTTTGACGATGTCCTTCAGGTAAATGACGCCCAGCGGTTTCTCACGCGTGGCGACGACCAGCGGCGTGCCGCCCTTGCTGGAAATCTCCTTTACCGCCGCGTCGATCTCGGCCGGAAACTTACCGCCCACGAAGTTACGCACGCTGTCCGCCGCACCCTTGCGGAACTGCTGGCCATCCAAGTTGACGCCGCTCATGCGCGTCTGCGCCGTAAAGGGCACGAACTCGGCGTTGGGCAACTGCGCGAGTTCGCGTCCCCGGATTCCTTCTTGTTGTTTGGCGAGAACAACAATTGAGCGACCCTCAGGCGTCTCGTCGGCGAGACTGGAAAGCTGCGCGGCGTCCGCCAGTTCGTGAGGCGTGACGCCCGGAGCAGGGACGAACTCGACCGCTTGGCGGTTGCCCAGCGTGATGGTGCCCGTCTTGTCCAAGAGCAGCACGTCCACGTCGCCGGCGGCCTCCACGGCGCGGCCCGACATGGCGAGTACGTTTTTCTGCACGAGCCGGTCGATGCCCGCGATGCCGATGGCACTCAGCAGGCCGCCGATGGTCGTCGGGATCAGGCAGACCAACAGGGCGATGAGCACCGTAGGCGAGAAATCCACGCCCGAGAACTTCCCGAATGGCAACAGCGTCATGCACACCAATAAAAAGATGATCGTCAGCGCCGAGAGTAAGATGGTTAAGGCGATTTCATTGGGCGTTTTCTGACGTTTCGCGCCTTCCACCAAGCCGATCATGCGGTCGAGAAAACTCTCGCCCGGGTTGGCGGAAATCCGCACTTTGATCTGGTCGGAAAGCACGCGGGTGCCGCCGGTGACGGAGGAGCGGTCGCCGCCCGCCTCGCGGATGACCGGAGCCGACTCGCCCGTGATCGCGCTTTCGTCCACGGTGGCCGCGCCCTCAATGATCTCGCCGTCGCCGGGAACGGCTTCCCCGGCGGTGATGAGCACCACGTCGCCCTTGCGGAGTTGGTCGGCGGAAACCTGTTCGGTGGACTTGCCATCGCCACGCAGGCGGTTGGCGGTGGTCTGAGTGCGGCTGGCGCGCAGGGTGTTGGCCTGAGCTTTGCCTCGCCCCTCGGCCATTGCTTCCGCGAAGTTGGCAAAGAGCACTGTAAACCAGAGCCAGACGCTGATCTGCCCGGTGAACGCCTTGCTCTCGTGCGAGGCGAAGACCTCCACGGTGGTCACGAGCGCGCCAATCTCCGTGACAAACATCACGGGGTTTTTGACCATCGTGACCGGACTGAGTTTTTTGAACGAGTCCCCGAGAGCGGGAACGATGATTTTGGGATCGAAGATAGAACGGGTTTGAGCTGCCATAGATTGGAATTGGAAAGAGTTAGAGGATTTTGGAGACGATTCGCGGGCTACCAGCAAAGGATGGAGCGGGTGCGGCCGACCATGAAACTCACCCGCCGATGCTGACGGTGGCTCAGCCACGCGCGCCAGCGGGTGAAGGGCTGGCATGTTCGGCAAAGCAAGCTTTCATGGGAGACCATCATGAGATTCATGGGTGAGTGGGGATGCGCAAACGCAGGAGAGTAAAAAGCGTGTCGGGATTAAAACAACTTACCGGCGTGCATGAGGAAGTGCTCGACCACCGGGCCGAGCGCGAGCGCGGGCAGGAAGTTGAGCGCGCCGATGAGCAGCACCGTGCCGATGAGCAGAACGAGGAACGTCCAGCCATCCACCGGGAAGCTGCCGGGGCCGGGCGGCGTGAGTTTTTTCGCCGCGAGCGAACCCGCGATGGCCATGATGGGCACGATCATGAAGAAGCGCCCGATGAGCATGGCCAGGGCGAGCGTCGTGTTGTACCAAGGCGTGTTGGCGCCGATGCCCGCGAAGGCGCTGCCGTTGTTGCCGGTGGCGCTGCTGTAGGCGTAGAGAATCTCGCTGAAGCCATGTGGCCCGTTGTTGTTCGTGCCATTGGTGAGTGCTCCCGTGGTGTCGGGCGCGCCGAAGTTGTTGGCTCCCGCCGCCCAGGCGGCGAAACACAAGATCGATAGGGTCAGCACGAGCACCACCAGGCCGCTCATCTTGACCTCGAACGCCTGGACTTTCTTGCCCAGGTACTCAGGCGTTCGACCGACCATCAGTCCCGCGATGAATACGGCCAGCAGCACAAAGATCAACATGCCGTACAACCCCGCACCCACTCCGCCGAAGACGATTTCGCCGAGCTGGATGTTGAAAAGCGGCACCAACCCGCCGATGGGCGTGAAGCTGTCGTGCATGGCGTTGACCGCCCCGCACGAGGCATCCGTCGTGATCGTGGCAAACAGCGCGGAGTTGAACACACCGAAGCGTACCTCCTTGCCTTCCATGTTGCCATCCGCCTGCACAACGCCGTTGTTGTACAAATTAGGGTTGCCGTCCGCCTCGGCTTTCCAGCAGGTGAACGCACCCACCAGAAATAATGCCGCCATGGCCCCCCAGACGGCCCAACCATGCTTCTGGTTCTTGACCGCGCGGCCCAGGTAGTAGGTCAACGCGCTCGGGATGGCAAAGATCGAGAGCATTTGCAGAAAGTTGGCAAGCGGCGTCGGGTTCTCAAAAGGATGCGCGGCGTTCGCGTTGACGAAGCCGCCACCGTTGGTGCCAAGCATCTTGATCGCCATTTGTGAGGCGATGGGCCCCTCCACGATGCTCTGGGTTTCGACGGCTTGATCTTGGAGTACGACGTTGCCCGCCGCGTCCTTGACCGGGTTGTTGGACGCGTCGGTCTTGGGCACCTGGATCGTCTGTTTTTCGGTGAGTTGCGCAGTGTCGTAGGGCTTGAAGTTCTGCGGGATGCCCTGCGAAACCAGGAACAGCGCGTAGATCAGGCAGATCGGCAGCAAGAGGTAGTAGTGGATGCGTACCAGATCGACCCAGAAGTTGCCGACCGTTTTTGCTTCGTGCCGCGCGATGCCGCGCACCAGGGCCGCCGCGATGGCGATGCCCACTGCCGCCGACCAGAAGTTGTGGCTGGCGAGCGCGACCATCTGCGAGAAATAACTCATCGTGTTCTCGCCAACGTAGCTTTGCCAGTTGGTGTTGGTCGTGAAGCTGGCTGCCGTGTTGAAGGCCAAGTCGGGCGTCATCGTCGTCTTGTTCGAGAGTCCGTCGATGATGCCGTGAAAGGGCAGGTGATCCTGCAAACGCAGAACCGCGTAGGTGAACACCATCGTCACCAAGCTAAAGAGCAGCATGGCGGCGGTGTATGCCTTCCAGCTTTGCTCGCGGCGCGGATCGACGCGCAGCAACTTGTAGGTGATCCGCTCAATGGGTCCGAGCACGGGTTCGAGGAACGTGTTCTTACCGTCGAGCACCTGAAAGAGATAGATGCCGAGCGGCTTGGTGATGAGCAGAAGTACGCCCACGTAGAGGGCGAGTTGAATCCAACCGGATGCGTTCATAAAAAGGAGACGGTAAAGGTAATTGCGGAGCAGAGCCGGTCAGAAATTTTCCGGATAGATCATGGTGGCAAAAAGATAGACGAGCAGCAGGACGGCGATGACGCCGATGATGATGGTTCCCATAAAAAAAGCTTACGAAGGAAGTTGGATGATGTGTTTGACGAATCAGATTTTTCCGCACCAGTGCGCGTAGGCAATGGAGCCGAAAAAGAAGCCCAGGGTGGCTAGGAGGTAGATCAGATCGAGCATGGGTTGTCTGGTGGTGGGTTGGCTTTCAGAAGGTGATGATCACGTCGATGCCGCCGGTGAACTGATGGCTCTGCGTGGAATCCGTGAAGACGTGGCGGCCGTCGAGCGCCTTGTCGTAGCGCAGCTCGGGGCGAATCAATACGTGGTCGTGCGGTTTGACGTTCACGCCGACTGTCACCGCGGCGATGGTGGTCCCACCGCCCGTGCCGACCGTACGCGGATCGATGTTGCTCAAGTCGCCGCGCTGGAGGTCCACCACGTCGTCGTTGGCGGCGAATTGCGTGATGAAGAAGCCATCGTCGTCACGGAACACCTCGCCGCGCACGCCGACGCTCACGTACTTGTTGAGCGTGTAGGTGGCGTACTGCGCCACGCCGTAGCACTCCGCCTGGAAGCCATCGTCACGAGTATAATCCAGATCCGTGATGAAAGTTAACTTGTCGTTGGGTTTGAGCGTCAAGTTGACATTGTTGTAGTAGCGCAGATCACCGTTCGTGTGGACGCGATGGCCGTTGTTGCCGATGGCTCCTTCAAATACGGCGTCGTTCTCCGCGCCGATGGAAGTGTTGCCGGCCAGCACGATTTTGCTGTCGAGCAGCGTAAGCGTGAAGCCACCCAGGAAAGACTCCACGTCGTTGTTATCATCCAAACCGACGTTCGTGCCGCGCACCACGCCCGCATATAAGTCCAATTCTTTTGTGGCATGCAGGGTCGCCAGCACGCCCAGATGCTGGAACGGCACGCCGAAATTAAAGATGTAGGAATGCGAGTAGAAGAAGTTGCCGATTGGATAGATGGTTTCCGCGCTCATCGGACTAGCGAACTGACCCAGACGCAAATCGAGGCCACCCGCCGTGAGGTAGGGCAGGTGCAGGCTGCCGTAGGCTTCCACGACGGCCAGCGTGTAGCGCCCATTGCTCAGCCGGTCGAACTCCCCGATGGGATTGAGGAAGCGTGCGTCGGTGCCGGCGGCGAGCTGGAGCTTGAAGCCATAATCGAACTTGCCCGGCTCGGGAGCCAGCGCGCGCTCCACCGTCACGGTTGCTTGGTTGAGCATCGGCTCGCCGTTACGGTCGTTGAAGAGCCGGCCGAAAAGCTGGTTATCGCGCGGTGCGCCCGTGCTGGCGGTGATCCCGGCATCCAGCAGAAACGAGAATTTTACCCGTGGCTCGGCCTTTTTTTCAACGACCGCTTTCTTGTCCTTGGCGTCATCGTCCTCGCCTGCCATGAGAGACGAAGCACAACACGCGACGCCGGCGGCGAGACAGAGCGCGCCGAATACTGGCCTCGGGAAACGGGGGAACGATGGGAGTGGGAGTTTACGCATGGGTTTAATTTCAGGTGACGAGATCGGAAAAGGTGGATTGCGGACGGGCGGTGGTGCCGCGGGCGAAGCTGGACATGACGTAGGCCTTCACGCCTTTTCCCCCAGATGAATGGCTTCCTGGCTCGCGCCGAAGTTGAACAATTCGAAGATGCGCCGCATGTTCTGCTGCGCGCCCTCGTGCTTGGAATCGAACCGGATAGCTTGGCCGTAGGATTTCTTGGCCGCATCGTAGTCGCCAGCGATCTCGAAAAGGATGCCGCGCAGGTTGTGGACCTCGGACGAGTGGTCGTCCAGTTTCAGTGCCGCCGTGACTTGTTCCGCCGCCGCGTCGAACCGTTGCAGGTTAATGAGCCGCTTGCCCTCGCGCAGGCAATCCTCCAGACTGCCAGGCTCTACATGCTTGGGTCGGGGTTGATGGCGGCCGAGGACTTCCGCCACCAGCTTGCGCAACGCCACTGGCTCGAGGGGCTTTTCCAGAAAATCGATGGCACCGAGCTGCATCGCGCGCACGGCGTTGCGGATGCTACCGTAGGCGGTGATCATCAACGTTGGCGTCTGGACGCCCGCCTGGCGCATGACCGCGAGCACGTCGAGCCCGCTGTCCTCGCCGATGCGCAAATCGAGGATGACCAGATCGTACTTTTCAGACTTGAAACCCATCATCGCTTCGTCCATCGAAGCGGCTTCCTGCACATCATAGCCGTCCGTTTCCAACGCGAGGCGAAACGTCAGCCGGATCGTACGTTCGTCGTCGATGATGAAAATTTTGGCGTGGTTCATGACAAGTGAGATTAAGCGCGACGACCGTTTCAAGTGGTGGCGGCGGGAAGCACGAAGAAGAACTCGCTGCCGCGTCCATCAGGGCCGGGAACGATCCCGATCTGGCCGTCGTGCGCGCGCACGATTTCGCGGCAGATGGCCAAGCCCAACCCCGCGCCCTCGCGCGGTTCACCCGGCAGCCGGTAGAACTTCTCGAAGACGCGCTCACGCTCGGCGGGGGGAATACCAGGGCCGTGGTCCGTGACGCTGAAGCGCACGGCGCGGCCTTCCCCTTCCGTCCGGGCGGCGACCGTGATCTCCTCCCCGGGCGGCGAGTGCTTGGCGGCGTTGGAGATCAGGTTAGAAAAAACGTGCGAGAGTTGATCGGCCGAGATCGCCACGGGCGAAAGGCGATCCTCCACGCGCATCGTTAGGTTAAGGCCAGCGACGGAAACGAGGTCCCGCGCTTCCTGGACGGCGCGTCGCACCAGTTCCTCCGGTTGGTGCGTGCGGCGCTCGCTCACCGACGCGCCGCTCTCCAGCTTGGCGAGATCGAGCAAATTGTTGATGAGGTCGAGCAGCCGCTCGGCATCGTCGCGCGAAGCGATGAGCAGTTCGGTCTGTTTAGGATTGAGCGCACCAATGCGTTCTTCCAGCAATAGGTACACCGCCATGCGGATGCTCGTAAGCGGCGTCTTCAACTCATGGCTGACCGTGGCGACGAGGTTGGTCTTCACGTCGTCGAGCAGACGGAACCGGGTCACGTCGTGCAGGATGACCACTGCCCCCGCGCCGCCGTCGCGCAGACCGATCGCGCGCGGCAGCAAAAACTTTTCCCGGTCCTCTACGCGCACGCAAATCGCCTGCTCGAAACTCTCCGGCAGGTAATCCCCTTGGCCTTGTAACACATTCATGGCCAAAGGCACGACGGGCAGGTTGGTTTCAGTGCCCGCCAGCTTCTTGCGCAGGCGCTCGGCGGCCGGGTTCTGGTAGACAATGTCGCCCTCGCCCGAGAAGACGACGATGGGATCGAGCAGCGCGGCGAAGACCACCTCCGTTGCCTGCCGGGCGTGGACGAGTTCGTCGGTTGTGGTCTGACGGTAGAGACGCAGCTTGCCTGCCATCTTGTTGAAAGCATCGGCGAGCTGGCCGAGTTCGTCGTGGCTCTGCACGGGCAACACTTGGTCAAGGTTTCCCTCGCCCAGATCGCGTGCCGAATCGGTCAAGCTTTGAATCGGACGCAAGACCACGCCGCCGAGCCGGTAGGCAAAGAATAGACCCAAGGGCAGCGCCGTCGCGATGGCCAAGAGCATCACGCGCGTGGAGCGGCGGGCGGTCTCTCTCGCGTTGTGATCTTTCTCCGTCATCGCCCGTTCATTGATCCCTTGGATGGCCGCCGCCGCGGCGAGCAGATCGGCGAATGCGGGATGAATGTCGGTGGCGACGGAGCCGCCCTTCGTGATGGATAAAGCCGATTGGAGGAAAACCTCCGTGCGAGCGCGGAGCCGCTCGGCAGCCTCGCTCTCCCCCGGCTCGGTGATGATGGCGGTTTCGGCATCTACACCGTGCTGGCAGATCATCGCCTGTTCTTCCAGAGAGGCTCGCACCTGCTCTGGTGTAGTTTGGCCATTCCCAGCCGCTCCGCCGCTCAGGGTGCGCTCGATGCGCTCGGCTGCGTCCTTGAGGTCGCGCATCGCCACGATGCTCACGTAGTTCTCGTGAAGCGTGGAGTTGACCGCGTTGCCCAGCCGGAAGAACAACCACACGGCATAACCACCCACCATCATCAACAGGACGATGAGTGGGGCTACCCCGGCAAAGATGCGGTTGCGTAACATGTCGGTCGAAAACCTCTTAGCTATGAACGTGCCAAATGTTTTTTGTTGAATCATAAGTGTCTTTAGTTGAGTGTATTGCGTTTACATGGTTGTCGGAACGAAACCACTTTCATTTAGAAATGCCGGGCGCGATGCACGGCGAAGCCGCCCATAAAATGCAGTTTGCACGGCAATCGGAGTTCAAGGGCTAAACCAGTGCTCTTTTTGCGCTCGAGACTGCGAACCGTTAAATCAAATCCGTTTGATCGACCGTGGGCGAGAGTCGCCGGGCACTGGTAAAGCAGGAAAGGACCTGATCATGAGCGTCCAAAATTCCTGGCTTGTCACATGCCACTGAAAAAATTGTAAAACTTAAGTATCTTCGATCAAATAACTTGTGTTTATAAATGCTCTCCTCTTAGCACTCGAAATGAATATTTCGTGCGGGCTGCATGTTTTGCTCGCTGGGGCGTCGTACTTCGCACTGCGCTTTTGATTTGACGATGGAGCCGTCCGTTGCGGTAGCATGGTTGAACGTGGACAATCGTGCGGTCTGCAAGTTGCAAACTCCGGTTTCGTGCAGGTTGCGCTGCAAAATCATTTCTACTCGCCTAATCCAAACTTTGGAAACACCTTCGGTGGTGCATCTTAGCATCTACATGGCCGAGGTGTGGCACCATCCAAGCTAATCAGCTCAGAGCTAGCAACGATAGAAACCCCATGAGTGCTTTTGCTTTCGTCCAATTCCTGATCTTCCTGTCGATCGTCGTCCTCTTAGTCAAGCCGGTCGGCAGCTATCTGGAACGAGTCTTCGAGCGCAGACCGACTTTCTTGGACCCGGTGCTCGTGCCGGTCGAGCGGGTGATCCACCGAATTCTACGCATCGACCCGGGCCGCGAGATGGATTGGAAACATTACTCGCTGGCCTTTGTTCTTTTCGGCGTCGTCAACACGGCGGCTCTGTATTTCCTGCTGCGCTGGCAAGCGTGGCTACCGTGGTTCTTTCCTGGTGCGATGACCACGCCCATGACGGCAGACCTGACCGCGAACACCGCGGTCAGCTTCGTGACGACCACCACTTGGCAGGCGTACGCGGGTGAAACGACGATGAGTTATTTCAGCCAGCTCCTGCTCGTGGGACAGAACTTCTTCGGCGGCGCGGCGGGACTGGCGGTCGGCATCGCGTTCGTGCGCGGCTACGCGCGAGAGCAAACCACGGGCTTGGGAAATTTCTGGGTCGATTTCGTTCGTGCGCTGCTGTGGGTGCTCCTGCCGCTGTCGCTCGTGGGCGGCGTGTTTCTCGTCGCGCAGGGCGTGCCCATGAACTTTCTGCCTTACACCACGGCCCATCCGCTGGAAGGCGGCACGCAGACGATTGCCCAAGGTCCAGTGGCCGCGCTGGAGTTCATCAAGAACCTCGGTACCAACGGCGGCGGGTTTTTTAACGCCAACGGGGCGCACCCCTTCGAGAATCCGACACCTTTGACCAACGTCATAGAGATGCTGGCCATCGTCGTGCTGCCAGCGGCGCTCACCCACACCTTCGGACGCATGGCCGGTCGGCCGCGCGACGGCTGGGTGATCTTTTGGACGATGACGGCGCTGTTTGTCGGCGGGTACCTTGTCTGCGGTTGGGCAGAGGAGCGCATCCATCCCACGCTGGCCCACACGCTTCTCGCC
Source organism: uncultured Chthoniobacterales bacterium (assembly GCA_964242205.1). Lineage (GTDB taxonomy): Bacteria > Verrucomicrobiota > Verrucomicrobiia > Chthoniobacterales > SZAS-18 > CAHJWO01. The sequence goes on along the minus strand of CAXTBX010000058.1, from coordinate 2,935 downwards.
GGTAACTTGGAGGGGAAGGAGACCCGGTTCGGCGTGGGCGGCTCGGCGCTGGCGGCGGTCGTGACGTCCAACGGTGCAGCTGGCTCCTACAACGCCATGCACGATAGCTTCCAACCGCTGGGCGTGCTGGTGCCGCTCCTCAACATGCTCCTGGGCGAGATCGTCTACGGCGGACTCGGCACGGGACTCTACAGTATGGTATTCGTGGCCTTGGTCGCGCTCTTCATGGGCGGACTGATGGTGGGCCGCACGCCCGAGCACCTCGGCCGCCGCCTCGGTCCGCCGGAGATGAAGATCATCGCCGTCTACACGCTGCTTGGACCCGCGACTGTGTTGGTGCTGACCGCGCTGGCCGTATCCACCCAGGCTGGCCGGGATGGACTGACCACCAACACGGGCCCGCATGGTTTCACGGAGATTTTTTTCGCCTATGCAAGTGCTTTGGCCAACAACGGCCAGAGCATGGCAGGCCTGAGCGCCAACAGCGTTTTCTACAACGTCACGACGATCATCGCCATGCTGGTGGGCCGGTGGGGGCAGGCGGTCCTGGCGCTGGCGCTGGCCGGGCGTTTTGCCGCCACGATCCGACGACCGGTGAGTTCGGGCACCGTCCCATCCGATGGGGGCCAGTTCGGGATGCTTCTCGCTGCCACGGCCTTGTTAGTCGGCGCGTTGAACTTCCTGCCAGCGCTGGCCCTCGGGCCGATTCTGGAACACTTTTCGGCGGTCCCTTGAGGCCCGGACGTTCCGGTTTGACCATTGCGTCGCCAGTCCCGAATCCATCGGCCACTCAGGGTTTCCCTGCGGTATTTCCTGCCATGTTCAAACACTTCTACATCCTTCTCGCGGTGCCACTGCTTTTGCCCGGCATACTCGTCGCTGGCTTCAGCCTGCGCGCTTACTTCGCGCGACAAAAGCGTCCAGCCCTTTGATTGTTCCGCCACCCATTGTTTTCAAACAAGCGCCCATAGCCTGTCATAGTGAAGCGTGAATCCCAGCAACTCGGGAAAGGTAGTCATCAGAACTTCGCGCAGCCCTTTTCGCTTCACGACGGCGAAACTTACATAATCCGTCGTCGAGAAGCCCTGATCCAAGCGGTGCAGAAAAAGCGGCATTGCTGGCGCAAAGACTGCGGCCCGGTCCGGTTCATCCGCAGGCTGCGCGGGGTGCGCAGGGTCCGCTCGGGAGCGAGACGGCGGTACGCCAACCCACGCATCTTGAGCACAATGAAGATCTCAAAGAGTTTGAACCCGCGTGCCGAGGAGAACGGATTATAAAGCACGCCAATAGCCTGTACGCAGAGCAATCGTGTTGCTCTTCCCGCCCACCCGGCGTTGGATTTTGGTGTAGCGCAACGCGCCGTGCGACAGGAAACCGAGGACCAGGATCGTCCACTTGTCGCCCACGCCAGCGAGGACGGCCGCAAATGCTTTGCAGTCGGACGCCGAGCGGGCGTGCCCGGCAGTAGGAACAAGTTTGTTCACCACGCTCAAAAAGGTGCCTCCTTGCGGTGGTTGTCTGCACGCTTTATCGTGGCGCTACGCACAAAATGTGCGTGCAGAACCCTCTCGTCAACCAGCTCATCTCCCGTTTGGCTTCGCACCATTTTGTGAAACCCAGCTTCTCACAACCGACCGCCATCACACCCAGCCAAGTCAGTCAGGACGCACCATGAACACCATCGCCAAAGACCTCACTAAAGAAGCTCCCGCCGGTCCCTCTCACCGGGTCGGCGGCTACGTCATCCTCGCCCGCCTGGCCGACAAAGCTCGCGCCAGTTTCCTCGGCGGCAACCTCGGCGAGTACCACACCGGCTGCGCACTGGATCTCTACCTCCTGGATTGGAAGGGCGTGCCCTACGACGAGATCAAGCGGGAGATCATCAACGGGGCGGACGACCATGCACTCGCGGCGTACCTGGACACTCACGGCCAACCGAAAACCCGCCAGGAAGTGGCAGCGTGGTCGGACTCCACGGCAGCAACCAGCATGTACTCCGATCCGCAGAAAAGGGAGGTCTTCGCGCAAAGAGTGACCAAGCTTGGTCTCGATCCAGCCACCACGACGACGTTCCAGTGGCTCGAAGCCGACGACAGGGCTAGCTACTGACGGACTGTTCCCGGAGAGCGGGCATACCCATGTTGTCCGGACTAATTTTCGTCTTGCTGTGATAGTCGAAATAGCGCGCAGATCGACGCTCGACCAGACATGAACTCAAGCGGAATGCGCGCTGTTCGCTGCCTGCTTGGCAACACCCGCACTCGCCATTTTTCCGATATAGCGCGGGAAAAAATGACCGGCCTTGTACGCCGTCGCGGTAGGGTGACACCATTTAGACGCGAACGGATTAATCGAAGACATTTCTGCTGATTGAGGAGTGGTGTTTGCGTCAGAAAAGGTGGTCTCGACCTGGTCATATCTTTCCGAAGAGCGAGCGATTGCTGCACACGACCACCGCACATTCGTGCTTGCTAACACTTCTGCTTTTTTCAGTCGCAAATTGATAAAATCAACGACTTGCATAGCAATACTTGTTGTAAATATTTCTGAGCGGAAGCACGTAAAATCCGCTTATTATTAACTCAAACACGTATCGCATTTAAAAAGGAATGTTCAGGCCAAGCGGCGCAAGGAGGTTGTGTCTTGCACCAGCTTTTATGACGAAGTTGTGACAGCTTGAGAGTAAATTGGAGGCAGAATGGCTGCTGTGTCCTTCGGTGGTGTCACATCTATCTATTTGTTGCGTCGCACTGCAAATTGGTGGCAAGCGGTGGTGATTTTGGCTCCCCTGTTGCTGCTCGCAGGATTAGGCATCCGCGGGTTGCAGGCCAACCGGCAAGCTGTGTTGGACGAAGCCCGGCGACAAACCGAACGCGGATTGGACCAAGCCTGGCCATTCCTCCGTGTGGGGTGGGATGAGCTGATCCGATCCACT